>JAUQYW010000100.1 GCA_030587525.1 Candidatus Sigynarchaeota archaeon
CCGTTGGGTACAATCCATGGGCACCGAAGCGGTACAGTG
Organism: Candidatus Sigynarchaeota archaeon; assembly: GCA_030587525.1. Lineage (GTDB taxonomy): Archaea > Asgardarchaeota > Lokiarchaeia > Sigyniarchaeales > Sigyniarchaeaceae > Sigyniarchaeum > Sigyniarchaeum tengchongense. Next base: position 40 of record JAUQYW010000100.1, read on the forward strand.
GCGGGCCCGAGCCGATCCACGGCTCGATCGACCCGTGGCACTTGCAAGACGTGCCGGTCGAGGCCGCCCCGAGCGAGCCTGATAAACCTGCGCGCACGTGCCCAGGTTGCGGTCGCGCCATCCAGGATGCCGAGGCAACCGCTTGCCCTTATTACTCCCGATTCCTCTCGTACGAGCGGAGGGCTGGAAGTCCTTAAATGAGGAGGCCGATATTTACGTCGACTCAAAACATGCCCGAATGTGGCGTCTGCACAGGACTGTTCTTGATTTTCGTGGGCTTGTTGCTCATAGCCACGATCGCCAGTATTTTTTTCATAGCGATCGGGGCAATCGTGAGCCTTATTTCTTGGTTAAAGATGAACAAAGGCACTGGTGAAACGCGTTGTGATATTTGCGGGCTTCCCATAATGCGCGGGACTGATATCCATTACTGTTTTAACTGCAACGAGAGGTTTTGCTCGCATTGCGGCAGCGGGATGGTGTGCAAGGATTGCTTGAGCTTGCTGTCGCCCGAGGAGAAAAGCACCTACTTGTCGCGGATGAAGGTCATGCGCGCGGGGATGGGATTTTCATGCGCGGGGCTCATCATCTCTTTTGGTTTTACACCTCTGGGATTTTTATTATCGATTACACTTCCGGGATTGATATTATGGGGAATTATTTTTTTGGGGGTCTTCGGATCATTATTTGGCTTATACTTCGCAGCAAAGCGAGGCCGCGCATTTGCAGTCAAGCTCTATGCAAAATTTCCCGCCACGGAGGATACCGTCCCGTGTCCTTTATGCGGTGGGAGAATAAACAGCGGGATCTGTTTTTCATGCGGCACGAAATTCTGTCCGTCATGCAAGAAACCCTCGACGGTTGCTGATGCAGACCACTGCGAATTTTGCGGGGCAAAATTGTAATCCTCTCCTTCATTTACTGGAATTAAAAAAAGAAAGGAAAGGTTTGTTTTTAGGTCAGACACGTGGTTTGTCCATCGCCTTCAAGCCCCATGCCGACAGCGCCGCCACGAGCCCTATGGCCAGCCCCAACCACGCCAGCACCACGAATCCAGCCTGGAGGGCGGAGGCCACGTCGCCGAGGGCAGGCGCCATGCCCGGTATCATGTCTTCGGGGAACATCGCGTTCACCGGAAGCATCGGTAGAGGGCCGTATTAAAGAAAAAAAAAGTGAAGAAGTGTTTTTCCGCTCACGGCGGGATGGTGAACTGGCACGAGCCGCAGCGCTCGGCCGCGGCCACGTTCCAGCTCCCGCAGTTTCGGCACCACGAGGCGCCGCACGACGGGCAGCGCTTCCCCGCCATGGGGGCGCCGCACGCCGCGCACGTCGCTGGTTGCTGTGCCGACCGCGGGGCATTGATGGGTGCGAAGGACGGTTGTTGCGCCACCGACGACGGATGGTATCCTCCGCCGCTGAACCCGCCCGCGGACGACTGTTTTTTCTTGAGCACCGATGCCATGATGGCGTAGGCGATGAGCGTCGCCACCGCTGCGACGAGCAGCCCCGAGAACATCCACGCGATGAAGAACAAGGGCACCATCGTGGCACACAGCGATGCTTGCTGGTTTTTTGCAGGCATAAACCCGACTCCAGATAGTTTGATAAAAAGGAAAATATCATTCTATAATTTCGGATGATGAATGATAAATCCACATGCTCGGAAAATGGACACGATTTTATACTGGGTTATTTTAACCCGTGCCTCCATTGCCGTTCTCGCCATATTCCGCCGACGCCGAGCACGTTTCCGCCACGCGCACGACGATCTTGAAGCCCGGGAAGCGCACCTTTATCTTGCTATGCAAATACTTGGCGAGCATCTCGGCCGTGATGGCGGGCAGCGGCAGCAGCAGCACGTCGGACGAAGGCACCGAATAGTGTTTCTTGTCGAATTCGATCGTCGTGTTCTCCCCTGCTTCTGTGATGACCATGCGCGGCGACGTCGCGGGCAGCAGCAGCCTGTGGTCGAGCTCGTCCAGCTCTTGCTGAATCGCCTGCTTCGCATCCACGAAGTCGAGCACCATGCCGTTCTTGTCGATGCTGCCCGTGATCTTCACGCATGCGTGGTAGTTGTGGCCATGAAGCCTGCCGCATTTCGGGTGCCCGGCGAGGAAGTGCGCCGCCGAGAACTTGCACGCCATGCCGTCGATGATGATGGATATGGTCATGGATCGACCGCAAGACCCGAGCATAAAAGGGGAAAAACGTGATCTGCCGAGCGATGTTACACTGCCGGTCATAGTTAAAAGCCCTCGGGGCGAAGATGAGTTCATGCCAAGCGGGGATGGAACTTATCCAAATTATCGTTGGATACACCGATTACTTATTCATTTATGGTGGAGAGTGGTATTTTGCTTGAGAATATCATCAATATAGATGACCGAGTCGAAGCTTACTTAAGATTTCGGGATTTACTCAGAGATTTATCTTCTGTGAATCCGAAATTGTCTTTTAATGATATATGCCATGCAATTGAACAAAATAAGCTCCATCACGGCATATTGACACTGTCGAATCGTTTGGAATTGAAGGATTTTCTCAAGCGCGAAGGCAATATGTCATTGCCACAAGTTGATTCAGATCCCATTAAATTAAAACAGATCAAGGGTGCTATCAGCAAATTGGAGAAGCGTGCCCAGCAGCTAAGAGTCGCTGACCATTGGGAACAATATCTACGCGATGAAAAAGGAATGGAGACTGATGAATTCTTGTTTCTCGTTCAAAGCGAGTCTGGAGAATTTTTTGGTCCGACAAAGAAAGGACATCTTGCTAAAGGTCTTTTACAATTCGCAGGTGGAAAACAAATCGTGAAAATTATTCCTCTGAATATCAGCCTCACGCCTGAGGATTTTACACTTCTAATAACATTTGTAAATATGACGCAACAAGGGAGAGAGATGAATACCGTGAATTTACGAAAAATTTTTGCGAAATATGGCGTTCCCTTGACATTCACTCCCGAAAAAAAATCGACTGATATATTCATTGATGATTTGGACAAGCAATTCGCCAGCTGGGGTGCCACCGAGAAGAAGAAGGATGGAAAGACGTGATGATTATACGATCTTTATCAATTACAAGAAATCTTCCAGCGTGCGAAATGCTGACAACTCCCCTTTCCGCTTTCGCTTCCACGTCTTCTGCTTTACGAGAAACTCCTTGGTCACCCGCTCCGGCGCTTGCGGGTGTTTCACCAGCCGGTACTCGGTCACGGTCGTCGTCTCCGACTGCTGCCGCCGCGTCACTGCCACGATGCACCCGGCGAAGTGCAGCAGGTTATTGCCGCCCACGGGCTTGAACACCGACCCCCGCGCCACCGGCGTCGTCGCCACGACCCACGCCGGCGGCCGCTCCAGGCACCGCTTGATGCCGCCTATCATCTCCTGCAGCCCCTCGAACGACCGCGGGTCTGCTGGCTCCATCTGCGACGTGAGCCCCGACAGCAGCACGACCGACCCCGGTACCGCCTGCTCCGGCACCTTCTTGGCCACGATCTCGACCGTCTGGTCCCAGTTGAACCCCCGTGCGATCACGACCCGATCCAGCGCCGCGGCCGGGTCCATGCCGAGCGCTCGGGCTTCCGAGGCCATGTCGTGCGGATCCGCCGCGTTGTCGAACAGCCCGTAGATGACCCGCTCGCAACCCAGGCCTCCTTTGTCCGATGGCAGCTGGCACGAGATGGCCACGTGCATCAACACCCGCGCCAGCAGCCATGTCGGCCCTGCCAGCACGTGCACCACGCCCGGCAAGATGCCGCCGGTCGTCGTCGCCGGGTCGCCCTTGTCGGCCGGGAAATCCGGCGACAGTAGCGCGTCCAGCGCCGGCGTGCCGGTCTTGAGGCGCGGCTCCGGCCGCGTGCCCAGCAAGTTGCTGGATTTGATCACGCCAATACCTTGTTCCAAATTGTCGATAAAGGAAGGGGGAGGGCGCAATTTGTGAAGTGCGTTTCATTCGACTTCCGCTCCCTTCCCTTCCCGCAGCTTCCTATCTTGCTCTTCGATGGCTTTCGTGATCGCTTTCTCTTGCGCCTTCTCGTCGATAACCGACTCTGGCGCGTCGAAGTCCACTCGCTCCTTGTACTCGACAGTCGGTTCTGGCGGCACGAGCTTGGCACGATCCCGGGAACCAGGCCTCGCCATGATCGGTATCACGGGATGCTTGACACCGACTGCTCGGTGTTTCTTGGCCACGGGTGGAGCGGGGGCAATGACTAGCATAGCCGCCCAGTGCGAGACCGGGAACCGCAAGGCATCGCGCACGGTGCTGAAACTCGCGGCGAACAACCTCGCCAGGTCGCGATACGAGATGCCTGGCCTCGTTTCGGCCATCGCCTTGATGCCGAGCCGCTTGGCCACCTCGGGCCGCGTTATCTTGTGGGGCACGCGCTATCACCTTCCTTGCAAACGGGCGATTATTAAGGGAAAAAGAGGCGAGTTAGCTCCTTGGAACGCTATCTGCATCGAAGCCATGGATGGCTTTTTAAGTCGATTCGGACATAGTATTGATTCGGATTACCGGGTTGGTGAAAAAAAACGAGCTTCAAGGCCGTGAAAATCGAGGATGGCTGGCACATCTATACCAAGCTCAAGGATGCGGGTAGACTTGACACTCCTGCACAAGAGAGCTTGATCGGGATCATCGACGCGTCCCTGGCATTTCCGGCGACATTTCCGGTTTCCCAGGCCGAGAAAGATTATGTCAAGACCATGGTGGAACGGAGCTTCAGAGTCAAAGTCATCAGCATCACGTTCGAGCAAAGCCCGCCGAAATCGACACGAGAGGCAGAGTCGAAACCTCTTCCATCAGGTGGAAGTGTAATGGCCGATCCGATAAGAAAGATTCACGAGGCTAGTCAAGACCCGAACTTTGGGGCAAAAATAGGCGACATGAAGAAGTTAATGAGTGAACCTAACCTGGATCCGAACTTTGCGGCAAAAGTCCAGCAAGGTGTGAATGAACTCGAGCATATAGCCAGAACGAATCCAGAACAATTCAAGCAATTTGTTGGAGATATGAAAAAGGTTTTCGAAGTGATGATGGAAAATCCTCCGAATTTGGACGTGCAAACACCCCGATCTCCTTCGGAAATGAGTTTTAAGGCCGTAAAGAAGGGATTTGAGTGGCACATTTATGCCAAGATCAAGGATGCGGGCAGACCCGATTCTCCAGTGCAATATAGCTTCATTGGTATCGTCGATGTATCTGGGTATTTTGGAGATACAGACGTTGTCTATCAAAGTGAGAAGAATTTTGTTGAAGTTGAAGTGAAGAAAATGTGCAAGGTCGATGTGGCCAACATCACATTCGACATAACCCAAGTACGAGAAAAAGGATTGGCACCCACGATCGAGCGACCATACCTTGTCTGTTCCGTTTGTCACAACCCGTTCACACCGGGGCTCGGGAAGACTAAAAGATGCCCGATATGCGGGAAGGTCATGAATAACCCTTATTTTGGCTTGTAAAGGATTTATGAGGAGCACGCAATTGCACGTGTAACCTTACCAGAATCAGTGCCAAGGTTTTATCACCCTGAGGGCGATGCATTATCGCTTTAATTCACCAAGGGATCCTGGCGATCGACATTGTTATATGCCAAAGTACCCGAGTATTTCATGGATAATTTATCTGCCTGATCATCTGTCCCAATTGCCATAACCCGTTACCAGCGGGGCCCGGGAATGCCTGGGTGTGCCCGATATGCGGGTTCGTCACGAAAAAGACTGAATAATCCTCGTACCATGCGGCTTAATCCGGCCGGTTAAATACGGTTCCGTGCGGCCGTGGCACGATCCGTGCGATGCCGTGTGACCCGTGTCCAGACCGTGCGAGCCAAGATGAGATCCTCGGTTCTTGTTAATCTTGATAAAATTAGCGCCCTTATCAACTCGTTATTTCCGAAAAAAAGAGCCCCGGGCGGGGCTCGGATGGCGCAACCGCTCGGGGATAGGAGTATGGAAAAGACCTATGATGTACTTCCCAATTCGCCTATTTAAACCATCGCACCTTAGCAAGACCACTTGGTAAAGCGTTCGTGGAAAAATATTTAAGATCAACCTATGGAGCTAAGGTCAAGAAATTATAAAAAATTCATTTTACAACGGATTGGAAATGGATGTAAGATTTGAAACTAGATAAAATTGAACATATGCGCGATGCAAAGAAAATAGTGAAATTGCTTCTCAACTCCCGCATAAGCGAATATGAACGTGTATCAGCTCTTCGAGCTCTCAAAAAAATTGAAAATCCCGAAGCCTTGATCGCCGTCCTGCGAAATCCAGGTAGCGATCTCTATCGCGAAGATATCTCTCGTGTGGTTAAAGAAAGATTAGTCGAGATTGGTAAAGCCGCTGTTCCCGGTTTGCTGAAAGCATTTAAACATGATAAAAAGCGCGATGCAGCAATCATGTTAGGACAGATCGGCGATGTTGCTGCCGTGCCTACATTGACCTGGGCTTTGACTAACAATTATTTCAGGTCGGAGGCAGCAATCGCGTTGGGCAAGATTGGCGACGCCTCCGCCGTGCCCGCCTTGATCCGTGCTTTAACAGAGAACCATTCGAGTGAAGTGGCAACCGCGCTGGGCCAGATTGGCGACGCCTCCGCCGTGCCCGCCTTGAACCAAGCGTTATCTTCCGAATATGAAGCGATCCGAATTGAAGCGGCAACTGCACTGGGGCAGATTGGCAAACGCGTTGGGGCAGATTGGGCAGTGCCCTCTCTGATTCTAGCTTTAACAAAAAAAGGCACACTATACACTAGCGCGTATTCTGACGCCGTGATAAATTCCTTGGCACAACTTGGCGATTCCCGCGCAGCACCGGCCTTGATCCAATATCTATGGGAAAATAAATTCGACATGCGCGCGGGGCTGAATGCCTTGACTAGACTCGGTCCGGCTGTAATTCCCGAGGTGATCCAAGCAATAAAGGACTCCCGTGACCGATCTTTCAATAAACTTTTGCTCGAGTCGATTGAGAAGCAAGGATGGCGACCTGTTAGTGTTCAAGAATTGATTATTTATTACATCACCAGAGAAGATTGGAAAGGATTATCCGAATTAGGAGATCGTTCTGCAAAAGATTTGACAGAGGTATTGATAAATATAAACAAAGATGGACTAAAATGGGAGGACAGGGACATCGACAACGGCGTTGCGGGAGCATTGATCAAGATCGGACCAGCCGCCGTTCCTTTTCTACTGCAAGCATTGGATAATGCGGATTTAAAACTCCTAGAACGACTGATCGGAGTGCTAGGACAGATTGGTGATGAATCTGCAATACATAGCTTGGTTGCATACCTTGGTCGATGCAGTTCCGCGAGGTCTGCATTCGTTAAGATTGGCCGGGCTGCTGTACCTGCTTTGCTGATAGCACTTGGACACGAAGCAACGGGAGCTGCGACCGCGCTGGGACAGATCGGTGACGTTGCTGCCGTGCCCGCCTTGATACAAGCTTTGACAGGGAGGCTATCAGGTGAATCAGCAATCGCGTTGGGACAGATTGGCGACACCGTTGCTGTACCCGCCTTGATCCAAGCATTAACAGAGAACCAATTATGTGAAGCGGCAACCGCGCTAGGCCAGATTGGTGATGACGCTGCTATACCCGCTTTGGTCCGAGCATTAACTTCGCCGTGTGAAGAGACACGTGTTGCAGCAGTAAAAGTGTTAAAAAAGTTTGGCTTTAAACCAATAGATCCCGAAGTCAAGGTGGCTTTAATAGCGGCAGAACCTCGTTATACTCCCTTTTTTCCAGGATCAGAAGAGTATGCGGAATTTATACGAATATTTAAAGAGAAACCAGAAATCTTTCTCCGCCTTTTAAAAAATTCCATTTATAATTTTCATTATCGCGCAGAATGGGCTTATACCCTCCTTTCTTCTCCAGAACTAGTCCATTTAACTTTTCCCTTTAGGATGGAAGGTGAGCTCGAAGACCATGATGGCATTGGGTTTGATTGCAGGGAAATTATTTTTGACGATGGAACTCGAGAATTGCCATCACGTCTCTAAAAAATGATTCAAGGAGAAATTATTTTTGACGATGGAACTCGAGAATTACATATCGCGTTTCTAAAAAAACTGGTTCTGGATAAGTATAACCTAGTTGCCCTTCTGGCATTGCTGGGAAAATTATCTTGATTGAGATAATTTGTCATATTGTTGCCGCTATTCACATCGCGCTTCTGAATAAGGCATAGATGCCAGGATAGCAGTAATTGCTGTTCCGTCCTCCCGTCCATCATTCCGTGCATCGATGCTCGACCCGTGTCCAGACCGTGCGAGCCATGAAGCATAGCACCATTGTTGTTAACCGTGCTAAGATTAGCACATTTACCAAACTCGCAGGACCAAGTAAAAAAAGCCCGGAACCGCATCCAAGAGGGGATGCAGCCCCGGTAAGAGTAATGGAAAAGATCTAAGATTTACTTCCCAATTTGCGTATTTAAACTATCGCACCTTAGCAAGGCCACCGGGTCACTTCAGCCTGCAACACCGATCCAGCGCGCACGCCGCGGCGCACGTCTTGCAGCATTCCCCGCCCAGCACGCACTTTCGCACGTGTGGCTCGGCACCCCTCAGCGTTTTGCCGCAGAACAAGCAATAATGGTCGATATTGGCAGTCATCGTTATGCAGCCGCCTTCATTCCAGTTGCTCGATGATCTCCCGGGCTACCCGAGCCGCTTCGGAGCGGGCGAGCTCGACGCGCATCGTGCCGATGGTCACGAGGACGAAGCCCTCCGCCTTGAACCCGGGACGTCGACGAAATTTGTGAACAAAGCCTTGATAGAGCAAAAGACGCGAGAGGATGAAGAAGGGGGAGCGGGGGAGCCAATTGCCTACGGGCTTGCCCCGGGAGAACCAATTATTCAAATAATCATCCACTTATTCAAATAGCCAAAAATAATGAGGATTACATCAGTTTATGCAGTCGCCGTTAGCTTCTCCATACGCATATGGATTTTTTTAAAGGATCAATATTTGAAGGTTTAACTTAATTGATATATTGATGAGAATCAGACTTTACCCCAGTGGGAGATCCACATCAACGGAGAAGACCCATGTTGGTGCTTGTTGCGCTATATGTTTCCTTCTTATTGGATTCATTCTCGTGATAATTGGGCTTTCTCCGAGATACGGAACGTTTCTTTTTACAATTATAGGAATCATCTTGATTGTCATTGGAATCACCTATATCGTCGTAATGGCGATAAAGGGAGGGTTGGAAAAAAAGAAGGAAAAGACTTTGATGAAGGAAGTAGAACCCGTTAAAATAGAGAAGCATGAATTAACGAAAGAAGAAAAAAGCAAACAAGAAGAGGAACAGCCCGAACGCCCGCAATATTGCCAGTCTTGCGGAGCGCAGATGGATGGGCGCAGGTGTTCATCGTGCCGAACTTCGTGGTGCTCGAACTGCGGGTCGTGGAACCCGGCATATGCAGAGCGCTGCCGAAATTGTCATTTTATGCTTCCCGTATAATTGTACCATGGATAATCTTTCCCTGGTGCATTTAATCATTGGATTATGAGGAATTCATTGTGCAGAATCACCAAGAAACCTTTTTATTTCTAGCGAAAGAGAGAGGGCCCCGGCTACCGATGGAGCGATGCGTTCCCGTCCATCGAGGAATCAATCTTGGAGTGAAACACGATGTTTGATTATATCGACGCAGCGTCCGCTGTCCGCTGCACGCTTTTTTTTTCCAAACATGGCTATAGGCCGTTATTTAAAATGTCACGTTTTCAAGACGAATGGCTGAAATCTCGTCTTTTTACACCGATGAACGAAGAGGATGAATATAACTGATGACAAAGTTAAAGCGATCCTGGAGACTTCCTACAGATCGATAATTTAACACACCAATTGCAATCGGAAGAAATAATCATGCCAAAGTTCATTCCTTTGAAATGCCCCAAGTGCGGTTTCGTGATCCCCCGTAACGGTGACACCTGCATGACTTGTGGATACAAGATTGCGGTAGTGCCAGCAACGCCCGCTGGAGCTCCTCCCGTACCAGGCTCCCACGCAAATCCGCAGTTAAAGAGCAAGGATCACACGAGTGAGGTTAGCGATCCCCGCCTTTTAGCTCCTTGTGGGCTCTATTGTGGGGTTTGCGGTGTGTACATCGCCACGCGCGACCACAACGAGAAATTCAAGGAGATCTTGGGGAAGCTCTACGGATCCAAGCCCGAGAAGACAGAATGTAAAGGTTGCATGCAAGGCGACCCCCCTGAACTCATCTATGGTTTCTGCGCCATCTGCCCGATCCGGGACTGTATCAAGAGCAAGGGGTTTTACTCTTGCCACCAGTGCAAAGATTACCCCTGCAAGTTCATCGAAAACTTTTCCATGCCCGTGGGGCGCAAAGTTATGCAGCGAGCCATCCCAGAATGGCGGGCGCTATGCGCCAAGTTGGGTGTAGAAAAGGGCAACATCGCTTTCGCCGAAGCCCAATTTGAGCGATATAAATGTCCCCAGTGCGGGTATGACCTATTCCGCGGGGCAAAACGGTGCCGGTCTTGTGGTAGTCCTGTCGATGTCGATTAATCCGGGGTTATTTTAACTAAAGTGGTTTAATGTCCTAAATTTGTATAGGATATTGTGAAATGGAATTTGCACCACAGAATTTTTTAAAAATCTCAGTAAAAAATAGGTATTGAAGATGGAAAAGCGTCTGAATCCTGTTGATAGTAAAGATTTGGAGCGTGCTATTACGTTCTTGGTTGATTACATGAATACTTCCGGTCATAATCCAAAGCCTGTGATTCTTCACAGTATACTTACTGGTATGAAATTGTTAAGGTATGGTTACAGGAAGGAGTTAGTTATTGCTGGCTTGCTTCATGATGTTCTTGAGGATTCTGACGCTAAAGAGAGTGATATTAATTCATTATTTGGGGAAGAAGTCACTGAGTTAGTTAAGGCTTTAACTTTTAAAGAAGAAATCAGGTATGACGTGAATAAATACATTAATGCTGTAAAACAGAAAATTAACGCGGGCGAGGACGCCTGCATTATCGATACCGCAGATAGATTCACTAATCTTCCATACATTTGTATGGCACAAAACAATGAATTATTCTACTGGTTAATCAAAAAAGCTGAATTATCAATTAAGATGGAGAAAGATTTACTAAAAAATGAAGCTATATACAAAGATCTCAAGAAAGAATTCAATAAAGTAAAAAAGCAAGAATTGCTAAAACTTGGCTCGTTTTAACGACGATTGATTACGCACCTACTCTTGTTTCACCTACCAATTGAGTCAACTCATCTATCTTGATGCCAAAGTTGGAATGATCTGCCTTGTAATCCGCGCCGTCCATCCTCTTCAGATAAATGATGGCACGGTAATGTCGTTCGAGTCTCACTCGAGAAATCAGGATCGTTTCTCAATCGCATCACGAAGCGGATACGCCCATCGAGGCTCTCTTTTGAACGTTGCCCGCCAAGATTCACCACGGATCTGATAGTATTATTCGCAGTCTCGGAATGATTGTTCTGGATGCATTTTCTTGCAAATAATGCATATGCATCGTGCATCCCCTGTATTACCGGGGCGATGCACCGCGTCCCGAGCGGCGTGGTCGTGGTGGTGCCCCCAGGGGCGACCAAGATTCTTAAATAGCAATTCGTCTTGAAACTTGTAACACAGTAATTTTTCTACTTCTTTTTTCCCTCGGGAACCATCAATTCTTTGCGCTGGTGGCCGGAGGCATCGTTGGCGAGGCAATAATGGGACAAGGTTGATACCGGTTCCGACACCTTCATATTGAGGGATGGATGAAATTGTTGTGAGCAAAGCGAGGGAATGCCCGTGAAAAAAACCACGATCAAGAAGTTAAAAAAAATGTATTTGTACATGCTCGTTGTTGGCTTGACGACCGCTATCACGTACGGTTTTTACAGGGCCCTCGAGATTTTCTTTAAAACGCCGTTTCCCGTGCCATGGAACGTCTTGAACGTGCTGTTCTTCGCATTTCTCCCCATCTTACACTTTGCTTACGCGTTTTGCTTCATGGTCGCTTTTCCCTTGCTCGCCACCATCCAGAAGTGCGAGGAGAAATACCCGGAAGGATGTGGAAAGGCCGCGACGAGATACATCCTGCTGTTGATCCTCGAAAACGCGCTCGGCGCCATTTCATCGGTCGCCATCGTGCTCGTCGTCGACCCCTTTTTCATGAATACGGACCCGGTGCCGGTCTTGTGGGCGTGGGAACTTCCCACGGTCGTCATCTTCGTCATCTTCGCCATGAACTTGCCGCGCATCGCCGGCACGATCAACGTCGACGTGCAAGAGCTCCATGTCAAGGGCTATCACGTGCACGAGAGCATGTTCGGGATCGCCTTTTTCTTTGCTGCCATCTTGCTCATCTTCAATGCACGGGTCAGCGTTGTTGACGTGATCTTCGCGAGTTTCTTCTTCGTCTTTGGCGGCTTCCTTTTCGGTCGTGACATCAAGGACGTGATCGCGGGAAAATACATCACGAAAGTCTCCGACGACCTCCGGGAAAAACAAGCGCTCCAGGAAAAACAAGAAAAGAAGGACGAGACGAGCTCGTGCAAGAGTTTTGATATATAGGATATTTTCGTTTCATTTCGACGTGAAGAACGCGGAGTACGCGAGATAGCCCGAGTATAGATCCGCGATGTGCGCTATCTCGAACGGCGAGTGCATGTTGAGCAGGGGCACGCCGCAATCGACCACGTCGCAGTTGAACGCTTGCGAGAAGAACATGGCGATGGTGCCACCCCCGCCGGCGTCGACTTGCCCGAGCGTGCCGTACTGGAACGGAACTTTCCTGGCATCGAACACGCCGCGCACGAATCCGACGTATTCCGCCGTTGCATCGTTGGTCCCGTACTTGCCCCCGCTGCCCGAGTACTTTTCGATCACGACCCCTTTCCCGGCGATCGCAGCGGTCTGGGAATCGTGGACGGAGCCGAATGAGGGGTCGAGCGCGGCCGTCACGTCGGCCGAGATCATCTTCATGCTGCTCATGGCCACGTGCATATTCGTGAGGGATCCCTTGACGCCGGACCGGGACAGCAGATCGATGAATATTTGCCGGAACCACGAGGATTGGGCTCCCGTCGGGCCGTTCGAGCCTGTTTCCTCCTTATCGAAGAGGCCAGTTCCCACGGTGAAGGCCGGTATACCATTGTTGAGATCGAGCACCGCCCGCAGCGCCAGGTACGAGCAAGATCCGTCGTCCTGGCCCGCGCCGCCGACCATGCTCTTGTCCAGCCCGACGAACCGGGGCGCGATCGTCGGAACGAGCGACAGTTCCGCCGAATGCAAATCTTCCTCCGTGATGCCGTATTTCTCGTTGAGGATGCTCAAGATGTTGAGCTTGAAGCGCTCCTTCGCCTTTTCATCCTCGTTCTGCAGCGCGCCCGCGAGTGCGTTCATTTCCTCGGCCTTTAGCACGTCGGCCATCTTGCGATCACCTTGGTAATTCCTGGCAAGATGGATGAGCAAGTCGGGCACCGTGAACACGGGGTCATCCGGCTCGTGACCGATGTTCACGAGGACCTGCGTGCCATCCTTTTTCACGACGATCCCGGTGAGCGCCAAGGGCACGGTGGCAAACTGGTACTTCTTCAAGCCGCCATAATAGTGCGTCTTGAACAGCGCGAAGCCATCCTTCTCGTACACGGGACGGATCTTGAGATCGAGCCGGGGATAATCCATGTGGGCCCCGATGAAGCGCGTGCCTTCCGTCATGGGCTTTTCGCCGACGATGAAGAGGGCGATATTCTTACCCCGGTTGATGTAATAGACCTTGTCACCGGGCTTCAATTGGTTGGCCTCTTGCCCGATCTCGATGCGCTTGAACCCCTTGCCCTGCGCGACGCGCTCAGCAAAAGTAACCCGCTCCCGCTCCGTGCGCGCCTCGCCAAGAAACACCATGTAATCCAGTACGAAATTTCGGGCGGCCTTTTTCTGCTCGTCCGAAAATTTACTCCACGCGAACTCGGCCTTGTATGACAACTTCTTTTCAAGGTCTGAACCTTTATCGTCTTTTAATTCGGCCATGGGTTGTAGTTGGCTGGGAAAGATAAAAGAATTTCGTCCTCACGTGAAATAATGCTCGATCAACCAGTCAACGTGCTTTATTTCCTCCAAGTTCACGAAATTGTCCTTGATCACGTCGCCGTTGATCGATTCGAATTGCAAGTGGAAGTTCGCGAGTTTTTCCCGGTAAATGACGAGGTTTTTTTCGACAAACAGAACGGCGGTCGAGCTCGTGCCGTGGTGGAAGATTAAAAACGTGTCGCCGTGGTCCAGCACCCGCAATCGTTTCTTGCTGCTAGCAATTTCTTGCAGCAACGATTGGAGGCCCGAGAGCGCTCCGGTCTCCAGGTCTTCCATCGTGTCATTGCAGTCCCCCGAGCGCCGCTTCTTGAATTCCTTGAACACGAGCGAGAGCCCGTTTTCCATGATCACGTGCAGCCGGATGAGATGGTTCCGCCAATTCGTGGTGCCTGCCTGGAGGAGCTCCCGCGTCGTGATGAAAAGAAAGGTTGCGACCAGCGTGGTGATCGACGTCCAATCCGAGATTTCCGTGCGCAAGATGGGAGTAGCACTATGGGAATCGAACCCGTTTCCCATCATCACGCCGAGGATCGCGCCCAAGATGACCGTGAACAGCAATATGCCCGTGATGCGTCCCCGGGAAAAGCTGGACGAAAGATCGCCTGCGAGCACGACGGCATACGTGAGCGTGAGCATCACCGAGAACCCGTAAACGCCGATGCGCACGATCCTGACCGGCGTGGCCTCGACCCCGGGCAAATCGTAGAAGATCGCGAAAATGCCGACGAGGGCAAGCATGGCATACACGAGTGGCTTTCTCCCGAAGTTGTCGAACACGGTGGCGATGAGCGGCAATGATGCAAATGCTGCGATCCCGAACACCCAGTACTCGGTCGACTCCTGGATCGAAGCGATCGCCGTGACCGTGTGGTACCCGAGCGTGAACGTGATGAAAAATAGGAACACGGCGTGGCGGATGAGGTTTGATTCGCTTATGATGCGGAAATACCCTCGCAAGCTGAGCTTCCGCATGAAAGGTTGCACGTGCGGGGTGAATCGACGCGGATATTTCTTGCTGATGGCCAGCGACCCGGTTCCAAGGACAAGAATGATGATCCAGATGATGAACTGCGTCTGGGTCACGACGAGCATGGCGATGACCGGCCCCGTGAAGATGGCCATGATGGTGACTAGCAGCACGATCACGCGCGCCCTGTTTAACATGGTCGTGTTGATGAGCAAGCCCGTGAAGAACAGTATCAGCAAAAATCCGAGCAAGACGCTGAGGACGAGGATGGCGGCGATGAGCACTGGCTCATAGCTCGTGTAAATCAATACCAGGAGAGGCGCGACGGCGACCAGGGCGAACTTCTCGAAGACGCCATGCTTTTCGATGAGCGTGTCAGTCACGATGCCGCCGAACAAGATGGTAATGCAGCCCACGATGGCGGCAAGCCATTGAACAGGTTCTGCAAATTCATGAACGACTCCCGAGCCAGTATAGAGAGCTTCCACCCAGAACAGGAAAAACGCGACGAGAATCAAGGACCGCACGATCAGCTTGGCAATCTGGATCCGCACGATTCTGACGTCGCTCAAGAATATGCGGTAAAACCAGTCCTTGATTTTCTTCCATTTCGGGTCGGTTTTTTCTTCCCATTCCGGAGTTTTATCGGGGTCGGCCGTGTACAAATCGGATCACGAAACCATTTCAATGGTTAGAATACCGCAAAATTTGTTTAAAACGTTTGTTGTTCCTTTTCGTTTTCAGAATGAAAGCAAGTGGCCATTCTCCTTGAGCCATTTCCGCCTGGCTTTGAAGTCCGGCACTAGCGAGCCTACAAGGGTCCAGAATTTCGCAGAATGGGAATGCAATTTCAAATGGCATAACTCGTGGATGACCACGTAGTCGATGATGCTCGGCGGGGCGAGCAACAGCCGCCAGTTGAAGTTCACGTTCCCCTTGCTCGAGCAGCTCCCCCAGCGCGTTTTTTGGTCCTTGATGGCCATCCGCGCGGGTTCCACGCCCAGCGTGGCCTTGAATTGATCGATGCGGGCCTCCAGGTAAGCCCGGGCTTGGCCCCGGTACCAGCCCGTGACCGCCTTTTTCACTTCATCTTGCATCTGGCCCGCGCCGCTGAGTTTTCGGTTAATGATGACGTTGATACTGCTATCCTTGGTGAAGACCGTGGAACGCTGGAGATCGTGGAATTGGATATCGAGAACCCGCTGTTCCCCGAGATACAACAGCTTGTCGCCAGGCGAGAAGGAGATTTTCATGGGGTGATCGCGCTCGCGGTCGCGGAAGGTGGTCAATTTCTTCTCGATCCAGGCTCGCTTCTTGAGCAGCACGTCGTCGATCATCGCCTGGTCTACCCTTTTTGGTGCATGAACGATGATCGAGCAATCCGGCCTTATGGTGATTCCAATGGTCTTGCGCCTGGACCTGGCCAGCTTATAGGTGAACCGGATCCCGGCGGAATTGAATTCCCGCGTTTCAACGGGCGTTTTCATAGGCGACAAGGTAAGACCACGAGCTTGGATTGCGATTCAACAACTATAAAGGTGTTCATGGCAAAAATTGTCCCATGGCAAATTCAAACGCAAAGCAAAGGAAAGAGCGCGAGGCACCCCTCGGGCTGAAATTGGGATATGCAGCTGGCGAGATCTCCGACCAAGTTGCCTATCAAGGGTTCTCTTTTCTGATCTTCACCTTTTACTCCGTCGTGATAGGTCTCGATGTCAACTTGATAACCATCGTGTACATTATCTGGTGGGTCGTCAACGCTTTTAATGACCCCGTTCTCGGTATCCTTTCTGATAGAACGCGAACCACGCATCTTGGCGGTGGCCGTCGCCGGCCGTGGCTCGTAGCGATGATGGTTGCACTACCAGCGATCATGCCGTTCTTGTTCACGCCGCCTCTTGTAACAGACCAGATCCTCGTCGCCGTGTACATGGGTTTTATCATGATCATGTTTGATACATTCTACACGACCTACAGCATCAATCACACCTCACTGTACCCGGAAATGTTCAGAACCGACCGGGCACGGGAAGAAGCAGGCGCGATTCGGCGGGTCTTCATGGTGTTTGGCTTGATCATCGCCTTTGCCATGCCCTCGATCTTCGTGGGAGAGTATACCGGGAACAGGGACATCGCCATTCCTCAATACCAGGTCGCAGGGCTGGGTTTTGGCATCGCTATATTCGTGACAATGGCAATTAATTTAAAATGGGGCATCAAGGAGGCACCACTTGAAGAGTTACAAAAAGCGACATCGATGGGTTTTATCGAATCATTGAAGGTGACTTGCAAAAACAAGGAGTTCATCAAGTTTGTTATCGCATCGACTACTTGCTGGTACGTTTTCACGCTTCTGCCGTTAATCCTGCCCATCTATACTGCGACCGTGCTCGGCCAAACAAATTCGTTCATGACCACGATCTTGTTGCTCGCCGCGTTTTTATCCGCGATTCCTGGCGTTCTATTCTGGTCCAAGGTGGATGCCCGTGCCGGGAGCAGGAATGCGATGGGATATTCCATGATCTTCTGGGCTCTCTCCCTTCTAACCTTGCTCTTTGTCCGGGATTTCACGATTGCTGCTGTCTTGATGGTGCCGATCGGGTTCGGCCTCGGTGGCCCGACGTATTTCATCGACCGGAACATTAGCAACGTTGCAGACGAGGATTTATTGCGCACGAACTGCAGACGGGAAGCCTCATATTTTGGGGTTCATTCGATCTTCATTCGTCTTGGTGGTATCCTCGTGATCTTGTCCGTCAACATCGTGTTCGTTTATAACGGTTGGGCAACGGTGGATATCTCGTCTCTCACGGAGGGCCAAATAATAGGAGTCCAGCTCTTGATGTCCGTGTTCCCGGCAACGGCGCTCGGCATCGGTTTGCTTTTCTTGAAAGCGTTCAAGCTCGGGAAAAAAGAGGTGAAGGCGATCCAAGAAAAAATGAAAGCTTGCTAATGTATCTCCCTTATTCTTTCTCTTTGATTGTAAAATTAAATCCCAATGCCACTAAAAAAGATGGATCTAGCGACCCATGTTTTGTTATTGTCAAGGGCAACAACAAGCAATTTTAAATATGCCATCTACGAGATAACCTTAGTGCGTCGTTATAATGATGCATGGCAATACTATCATACAACCTAAAAATGATTGATCATGGCAGAAGAGAAAAAACCCGACGAAAGCAAGAGCCTGGTAGTGAAGAACGCGGTCGGAGAATACATCCGCGCCAAGGGACTCAAGGTTTCCAGCGACCTTTACGATGAAGAAGGCTTGAACGGTATCTTGAAGGGCTTGTTAGACAGGGCCTGCAAGCGTTGCGAAGCAAACGGCAGGAAGACTGTCATGAAGCAAGACTTGTAAAAAAAAGGAATGTTCCTTCGTTTTTTCCTACTTTTTTCCTCAATATCCCCGCGGTCCTATTGTCCTTTGACTATGACCTTGTATTTCTTTCCCATGCGGACTGGGTTGTAGCTTTCCTTGGCCCTCCGGAGCCCGGGCTCGCCGATGTCTTGCTCCCGGTTGATGAACTCGAATCCCGCAGCGCAGACCGTTGCGAAATGCTTGTTGATGGCCTGGTATGCCCCGAAAAAGCTCGGGTGCGGGTTGGCTTTTTCCACGTGGACAACGATGGTTCCCGGGTTCAGCTTCTCGCCGAGAGAATAGGCCACGATTCGGTCCTTTTCGATCAGCATGCCCCCCGTGAATTTGAGCGCGTTCCAATTGCTCATGATGTCCTTGATGGCTGAGTTTTCGTCGGAAAGCCCTTCCGACTCGTCGCATCCCCGTAAATTGCACCATTCCTCTTGCATCTTCAAGATCTTTTCGATAAACGGCGCATCGAGGGCCTTGAACTCGCATTCGTGGTCGCGATTAAAGCGGCTGAGCTTCTTTCGGGTTTCCGCGTATTTCGACCCATCGAGGGTGCTCAAGTCCTTGGTCGCGTAGACGTAATCCCAGTTGTCCCTATCCTCGATGATCTCCACCGGCATCCCCGACTCATTAATCGCGGTTACCATGAGCTCGGGAACGCGGTGCAACTCCAGCAATGTTCCCGCTGCGGTGGCATCTGCCTTGACCACCTCGATCGCTGCGACAACGTTTCCACCGATTGGTGGAAACAGCATGACCTTGCCGGCAGTCATCGATGATATCAAGAGCAACGAGCCATTCCAAGATTTCCACGCGAACTTGTAGTGTTTTCGCCACATATACAGGTTGGTGAACGTGTATTCCGAGATGTCGGGGGGATGGGCATTGAAATGCTCGTCGAAGGTCACCTTGTCGCCCAGCTCGATCGGCTTGTATCCTCGCAGCGGTGGCGCGGCCATGGTTACGGATAAGGCGTGGAATGTTAAAATGTTTGATCGGGCGATCACGCGTTCATGGAAACTTTCTCCTTTGTGAGCTGGCGTGCCTCTTCTTCCGCTTCGTGAAAGATCTTCACTGAAAACCTTTCTTTCCATGGCGAAAATCGGTACCCGAGTGCCACTGCCTTGTGCAGCGGGGAAAATATCCTGGCTGTCCATTTCATCATCCCGAGGCCCGCCGCGAACTCGTCGATCGTGTTTTTATCCCAACCGCTAAATACTCCCGTGAAAAAGCCGTGCGCGATCAAGCCCAGGATAAATCCAGAAAAGAAAATGATCGGCCCCGCGACAGGATCGCCATAGGGGAAGAGTTTGCTGATGAAAAATATGATGGCGAAAATCAAGAGACCGCTTGCTGCCGAGGCGAACACCGTGTGGACCCATTGCGGTTTGAAGGCGCAGATTTTCTTGCGGATGATGATCAAAGACACGAAACCCTTGGCCACGATGCCCGGTATGTACGCGTAGACAAGCCCGATGAGGCCAAACGCCGTGAGCGTGAACGGCATGAGGAACAGCCGCGTGCCTTGCTCGATGAACCAGACGCCAGTGTTGTAACCACTGTGGCCGGTCGCTTGGAACGCCACGTCCGCGTACCACGCGAGAGGCCAACATAAAAAAAAGACTAGCTTCCAATACAAGTACTTGATGGCGCCTGTCCATTGCGCCCCAGCCAGCAATAAGAAATTCTCTCCTGCCGCACAAAACAAGCCCATCAAGAAAAACTGGAAAAAAAATATCCACTTGAGACCCTCGATGAGATAATATTCGACGAGTTTTTTCTTGTCCGCTCCTATGGCTTCCGATATGGCGGGCATAAGCGACCAGACGAAGACGAAATTGATATGGCCAAGGCCGGTCAAGTATCCCGAGAAATTGTATGCACCCAGCTCCTCGGTATAGTTCACGACGAAGAACGAGATCAAAAACATCTCGATGATAGCAGCCATGCAGACCCAAAAGTTACCGATAGTGAGTTTCGAGCCGAACACGAATGATTCCTTGAACTCTTTCTTACCAAAGTCGATCCGGAACAAGTTTCCCGGGTAATAACCGAGCTTCTTGTAGATGAGCACCCAGATGATGAAATTGATGGCACCGTTGACCACGCCGCCCATATACAAGCCCACGCCGGTGCCGAACGCCTCCCCAAACCGAGCATCGTGCTTGTAGATCTCGCGGAATGCGATAGTGATGCCCCACCCGATGAACTGGTTCACGATGGATCCCAGGATGGCGTTGGTCTTGATTTTCACGTCGAACCGCTGCATCGCGTCGAGCACGGCGCCGATGACCCCGTAAAATCCCGGGATACGCGTAGCGGAAGCGAGAATTGCGTAAAACGAAATGGCGCTGACGTAAGTGTTCGGCATATAAAACGTCGCCAGCCCTGTTATCACGATGGCTTGTGTGCTCGTGACCGTGAAACACCACCACGTGTAAACCTGGGCATATTTCAGCGCCGTCACCGGCGAACGAACGCGATGTTGGGAAAAGAACTTCGCCAGCGACGAACCGAAGCCCATATCAAGGATCGTGAACACGTTTCCCAGGACGGAACCGACCCAGCTCGTCATGCCCGATACCATGGGGAATGGCTGGATGTATTTCGAGTAGATGGCGATGTTCAAGAACAGGAACGGCAAGTTGATCATGTACTGGGTGAGGATGGTCATGAAGAACGAGGATATCTGGCGATGGATTCCCACACGTTCCCATTTGTCATCTGTGGCAATCGTTTGTCGTGCCGTGGCTTCTTGGCCAGGCACGACCGTTCCGGATGCAGAAGAACCATCTTGAAGTGGCTTGCCTTTGTCTTGTGTTAGCTGATGTAAATTCGTGTGAACCTGGGTTTTCGAGGCACGCTTTGCTATGATCACTAAGACCAGAAAAAACACACTGACTCCCGCAAGGAACAACACGAGCACGAGCCTTTCACTGGTGTTGGGAACTGGTGCGTATTCCCAAGAGGCAAACGACGGCACATCGACGCTGCCTGAAAGAAACGAGAGCATCTTGAACAGAAAGTATGGTGTGTAGGACCATAGCTTGAAATTCAAGTTCGCGGCGCTGGTGTACATTACTAGAAAGCTTAGCACCCGTCCCGTGCCGAGCGCACGATAACCGACTAAAAGATCCCCTGTGTCGGTTCGATCCAAAACGGGAACGAGTCCCGTTGCAAGGACGGTTATCCGGTGATAGGCTTTGATCTCGGGCGCAGTTGACCATTCTATTCCCGAAACCACGGTTTGCGAGGAATTCAAGATATCAATGACCACGCTGGCTTCGATTTCCTCGATCGAGCTGTTGCTGGCCATAATACCGAGTGCCCGGAGCGTGGCGCTCTCACTCGTCAAGTTCGACCCAGGCATCACGAGCGTGGACCCGCCCGCGCTGGTCCATCCTTCCACGTAGACGGCTTGCGCATTTGTTAAATTCGCCCCCGCAAGCACTAGGATATCGATGGAAGCAAGGGAGCCGGACGATAGGGTGCTCGTGAGGATGCGGGTGATGTTGAACCGGGGATCCAGATCGAGTTGAGCAGCCAGGTAGTCGGCATCGTCGACTAGCATATCGCTGCAATACCCAATTTGCACGATGGATGCGTCATCGGGGTGCACGTTCCCGCATGCACTAACGAGCGGGACAAGCATCCCGGCGATGGCGATTGCGACGATGATCCGGGCCTTTTTCACGCTGATCGGGTTCCGTGAATGATAGAGCACCCTTAAACGATAATCAACATGCTATTGTATGATTTAACCGTCCTCCCGCTGCCGACTTGGATGAGATCAAGGTCGAGGAAGGAAAGAAACGAGAAAAAGTTAAAAGCAATATTGCTTTACCACGGGGACCCGTTCTCGCCGGTCGGGATGATTGAGAGGCGGAAGTCCGACATGTGCAGTTTGGTCTGCGTCGATCTTGGCTTGTGCGTCGCGGCATAAATCAAGCCGATCAAGAAGGCGATACCAGTTCCGGCACCAGCTATCACGCTTGTCAAGATGTTGCCCATATTTTCGGTGGCAGGTAGACCAAGAAGAGGCGCCAACATCATACCAAGATCGATGCTGAAAAGACTACTGGCTTTCGGAATCATGCTGGCGATAACGCCGTACAAGGTAATTACTTTACCAAAGCGCGGGTCTTTAACTTGAGCAGGCGTATCGGTTTTGTGGGCGACCTTGCCACCAGCGAGGAATTGTATATGCCCTTTGACCTCGCCCTTGACGAGCGGCGTGACATAAAACGTAAGGACATCCTTGGCCTTTTTCAAGTCCGCGTCCATCTCGACGGGTGTGACAGAACACCCTGGAAAAATCGGTCGCACCGTGATGATGTCCGTCTCGAAGGTTGCTTTTTCCTTCTTTTGCACCTTTCTCTCGCCCGTGATGATGTTTTCCTCGACCTTTTTCGTGACCTGCTCGATGTCCGCGATGTCGACGATCAAGGGATAATAATTTTCCGGGTTCATGACATCGAAGTATTCAACGGAGATGTTCTTGTCATATTGCTGTTTCGATGCAAGTTCCTCTCCGCCTTCGAGCGTTTCGGCAACGGTCTTTCGGGCGGGACTCGGGGGCTTTGCCCTGGTCCTATGGTCCTCAATCGAGGGCATCGTTTTGGCATCTTTTGCCTTCTTCTTCTCTGCCGCCCGCGAGAAATCATCGATCAATTCGTCTCGATGCTTTTCATCCGCCTCCAATTTCCTCATTCCCTCGGGCGGGGCGGCAACCGGAAGTGCTATTCCAGCGGATGGAAGCGAGGGCATATCATGACTTGGTTCTTGATCGACAGCTTTAGGAGCGACGTCGGGCGCCTTGGTCACAACCCTTTCTATACTTGATGCTATCTCGGTCTTCGAGCGAATTCCTATCGATGGTACGCTAGGGGTTGCCGGCGCTGGTGTTGACGGCTTCGTGATGGGAAGACTCGGTTGAGCCGCAGCCACACCCGCGCCACCCGGTGCTCCCAGTGGTCCCGATTGTCCTGATGTCGAGGGAGAAGGGATCGACATATTAGTGGGAGGAGATACCAAATCCGGGGCTTGCTGTGTTTCGACCTTTTTTTCGGGGCCTATTTCTTCTTCGTCCGTTTGATCGTCACCGATTGTCTTATCCCTCGCCGACAGCTCGGAGGCGATCACGTTTTTGGAAATGGCTCCTGCATCGAGATCTGCACTTGGCTGCTCCGGTGCCTCGGTTTGCTCTCTTATTCCGATGCCGGGTTGCCCAAATGCAGTTACTTTAAGTCTGCTTTTGCGAGCAACGACAAAACTGGATCCGAATAACATAGTTACGTCTCCAACTGGCTTCGAATACGAGGCAAAATCAAGCGGCTCCGCGTCGAAACTGGATACTTCGACGTTAGTTATGGTCAATTTTGAACCCGCGGGAAGCAAAGCGTTGACTTTATCCAACACCTCGGTAAGAACATCCCGAAATATTTTTTCCTCAGGACTATCCATGAGAAGCGGTGGGCTGCCAGTCAACTCGTCGATCCCCTTGAAGTTGAACGTGAGTAACATTATCTTTACCCCTTGAAGTTGAACATGAGTAACAACATTGAACGCGAGTAGCATTATCTTTTAATTGCTAATAAAACTAGTCCGGGATTGACTACTCATGAAAAACCGGGACTTGAAATCCACCTTTTGCATGTTGAGCTTGATCGGATGTGTCCAATTTTGCATTCTGACAATAATCGCGATGTTGACATTTCCTGGCGGGATACACGGTGGCATTGATACCACGGGATATGACTTTTTGCGGAACTTTTTCAGCGATCTTGGCGGAACCGTGAGCCCGACCGGATTGCCGAATCCAATTTCGTCCGTGCTATTTTTCATCGCGCTTGCGGGGGTCGGTATCATGAACATGCCGTTCTTGATCGTGCTGCCATCCATCTTCAAGGAGAACAAGCCAAGCTTCATCTTTGCATGGATCGGATCGATCGTGGGCTTCACCGCGGCGATAGCATTCGTTTGCATCGCTTTTATGCCGTGGGACGTGAACATAATCGGGCACATTATCTCCGTACAAGTCGCCTTTATCGGCTTGATCCCCCTGGGCGCTTGTTATATCATCAGCATCCTTGCAAGCAAGAAATCCGTGCTCCCGAAAAAATACGCTGCCATCTTGATCGAATTCACGGCCGCAGCGGTATTGTATATCATCTTGCTTTTCAACGGTCCGCCGATTTCATCTCCCGAAGGGATTATGATCAATGTGGTAGGCCAAAAACTCATCGTGTATAACTCCATCGTCGCCGTGGCCTCCTTGGCATATGGATCTGGGCGTGTAATCGTAAATCGCGCCAAGCTGTAACGATGTAACAGGAATAAAAGCACCCGGTTCGTACTCGTAAACCATTTATGCATGGCCTAGTAATTCAAGATCGTGGGAATTAACGGCAACGACCGTGCTAACATGGTAGCGAGTTGATTTCTCGATAATGAGCGATGAAAAAATACAAGGGAAAAATTTTTGGATCGGTTCTTTTAATGACCAGTTTACGAAGTTGAATTTCGACGAGATCCAGAAACTCAAGGAAACAGCAAAAGATTTTTTCATCGATCCATCGGTGTTCTTCCGTCACGCAGGCATATTTGGAAGTACCGGGAGCGGCAAAACCGTGCTTGGCAAGATCATCTGCGAGGAAGCTGTCCGGCACCGGATCCCGGTGATTGCCATCGATCCCCAAGGCGACATCGCGTCGCTGATACTTCTGGGCAACAAGGATGAGCTCGAGTCGCAACGCGGCATACCGGGGGAAGTTTACGATAGTTACAAGGATG
>JAUQYW010000134.1 GCA_030587525.1 Candidatus Sigynarchaeota archaeon
AAAGGGAAATCAGTCCCGAGCCCGCAGCAAGCACTCGTATGTGCCCGCGAACGCCCCGCCGCGGCTCCCCGGCACCCGAGCGAACCCGACCATGTCCCAGCCATCCGCGGCGAACCCAGCCACCACGTCGGCGATGCTGCCCGTCTCCGCCTCGACCCATTGCCCGCCGTCCGCATCGCGGTGTCGAATTTTCACGATCACGTTGTCCACCACGACCGCCTCGATCACGAGCGCCAAAAACACGGGCTTCTCAGGTATCACCGGCGCCGCGGCAACCTTGGGCTTCCCGACTCCCAGCATGGCCCGCCATTGCGCCGCGCCTCCCTTCAGCGCGCTCCCCACGATCGCGGGACTCGTCTTGAACGCGGCTTGCAGAGCCCGGTATGTCATCAAAGGCTCCCGCTCCTTTCGCTCGCAGATAGCCAATTGTTTTTCGATGTCTTGTTTCCGCAGTCGCCGCGCCACGCACGCCGCCTCGCGGAGCCACGATATGCCCCGCGCTTCATCATTGCTACCGTAATGCATCACTTTGCTTTTAAAAGTTACGTCGCGGGTCGTCGTGCCAGTCGTGGTGCGGGCCGATACCGGGCAAATTGACCCGCAAATTCAAGATGCAAGGGTCTGTCCACGATGCAAACCATGGCTCCAATATCAATATCATCGATGCCCTCAAAAATGCCCAAATTTCATACCGCCAGCCTCCAGGCACCGGAAATGATGATGCTCGGTAGCCACGGGACGCCCCCCTTCACGATCGCGCCCCGCCGCCAGCTCACGATGTCGTGCAACACGGGAGCGGTGACGCTAACGTGTGACATGGCGACGAGGGCGCCGGTAAAATACCGGGTTGCTGAGACGGGGGTGTACGCGCCAAGGCTACGGCCGAGGCGTTCAGCCCGCCGTCCTCAAAAGCCCAAGCGACTCGAGCGCAAAGGGAACCAACGCTGGCCAGACCTAGAGGCGCCTCGGCGCGTGAAGGGTTCGTGCGAGCGGGAAGTCCACGCGTGCTCGGCTGGTTTGAAACATGCTTCTTGCAATGAACGTTTCGGCATAGGACAAAGGGGGAACGGGCTTGGTGGCCTCAAAAGAGTATCGACGACAACAACAACGACGAATCGCTGGACGCGCGGCATGGAAGTGATACGGCTGTATTAAATGATATCTCGAATATCTTATGGACTATAAGTTATGGTGATGAAAATTGGTTCAATCAATGGCAAACCTACTTCTTTCCACCACTTAGCTATCCGAATGTTCCTTATGGTGAAGCTTATCTCCCTGCACTTTATAATTACATCGGCAATTGGAGGTAATGGTGAAGTATCTTGAGAAACCTAGTATATCCACCCCATCTTGCTCCTAAAGATGAATCTATCATCCAAGCTTTTTTTCTGCCTGATTTCTTTGGCATTCCAGATTCGGATGGCATTTACAGCATAGCTATATCTCCAGATAATCATCGAATCGTGATAGTAACTAATTCGTTTATTCAAGCCTGGAACATCGATAAATCGGCACCCTTGTTCTTTTTAGATGGTCAAATCAAGCCAAGACGAGCTCTCGTGACAAATGATAACCGGAAAATAATCACGAGCGGTTCCAATCCCCTAATCGTCGTATGGGATATGGATACCGGCAAAAAGTTGTGTAAAATCGATATAAAAAAAGCAGCGGTCCAGGTCATGGCAATTACGAGAGATGATAGGTCATTAATTACTGGACATGCGGATGGTTCTATATCGAAATGGGACATTTACACGGGCAAATTAAAATTCTCTATTAGTGCTCATTCCAAGTCGTGTACATCTCTCACTATTATTCCCCACGAGAACTTGTTTGCATCAAGTTGTATCGATCCTCCAATAAAGATTTGGAATCTTGATAATGGAAAGCACGTCAAATCACTTTCATCGATAGAAGCTAGAGGTGCCAATGATCTTTCAATATTGACAGATGGAAAAAGAATGGTATCCGCTGACACGAGAATCATTGTCTGGAAACTTCCAGAAGGCGAGATCGAAAATATCATTGGAACAAAGGATAAAGATCCGATAGGTATCAATTCCGTGAGCGTCACGCCGGATGATCGACTCATCATTACTGCATCAATTGATAAGATTATCCGCGTCTGGGAAATCACTGGAGGGAACAAGGTTGATGTGTTTATTGGGCACAATGATTATATCCATAAAGTTATAGCAATGAATGATGGCCATCGACTGATATCTGCATCGTTTTCTGGGATTCGAGGCTGGGATTTATCAAACGGGAAGTTATGGTTAGATTTTCCAAAGCAAACTGCTTTACATGCTATGACAATCTCGAAAAATGGCATACGTGCCATTGCCACATCAAATAATAATGAAATCTCGGTTTTTAATATTAAAACTGGAGAACTTATCCGGAGGTTAACCCTTCAAAATCGAGAGACGCGATTCGCCACAATTACCTTTTCAGAATCGTTTATCGTGTACTCCACAACAAATCAAAGAATCTTGGGCAGAAATATCGATTCAGACGAAATATTATTTCAGTTAGCTGGTCATTCGCAATTAGTTACTTCGCTTGCTGTATCCCCTGACGAACGCCTCATTGCATCTGGATTGCTTGATAATTCAATATGGATATGGGATATTGAAAAAAGAAGCGCTAAACAAATTTTGAAGGGACATTTTGACGATATCAGATTCGTCAAATTCTTTCCTGATGGACAAAAATTGCTTTCCGGTTCGAGCGATCAAAGCATAGCTGTTTGGGACGTGAATTCTGGAGAGAAAGTGGATGAAATCTACATGGGTGAAGCCATAGCATTTCCGGGGGAATTTTCTTTGAATGCAGAAAAAGCGTTTTTTTCACTTGGCAATATCGATTCTTTTGAATGTGAAGTAAAGTCATATGATTTCAAGGAAAAAGGCTGGACGAAGACCTTTTTTAAAAATATAAAAGCTGATATCAATATTTTGTGTCTATCTCCCGATAATCGATTCATCATAGCTGGGACAAAAACTGGCGATTTTTGGATTCATTCAGCAATTGATGATAAGGAACATGGTTCGTTTCACTGCAGAGGCGGCATTGTATCTCTGATATTTATCCCGGGCACGTCCTTGCTCGCATCAGCGGATAGCTTTGGTGAAGTGATCGTATGGAATTTTCCAAAAATTGTTGGAACAGATGGCTATAAATAAATCTTCTTGTCCTGCTGCTTGGTTTCATCCTCATCGGTCATGATGTACGCCCGTCGCTATTCAAATATCGGTAACACGCCCTCTTAAACCTTTCGTGCGCCCCATGGAATGTTTCGCCAGCCTCTCCCGCCGCTGGTTTGTAGTCCAAGCCACCACGTACGAGCCTTCCGATCCGTCGGAAGAAATCGCCTCGCCGGGAAACCGTCGCACCCGCTGCCAAGGGTCGTCGCATCATGATCGTCACATCGCAACCCCCCTTTATAAAGGGAAATCAGTCCCGAGCCCGCAGCAAGCACTCGTATGTGCCCGCGAACGCCCCGCCGCGGCTCCCCGGCACCCGAGCGAACCCAACCATGTCCCAGCCATCCGCGGCGAACCCAGCCACCACGTCGGCGATGCTGCCCGTCTCCGCCTCGACCCATTGCCCGCCGTCCACATCGCGGTGTCGAATTTTCACGACCACGTTGTCCACCACGACCGCCTCGATCACGAGTGCCAGGAACACGGGCTTCTCGTGCACCGCCGGTGCCGGAGCAACCTCGGCCCTCGCGGCTCCCAGCATGGCCCGCCATTGCACCGCGCCACCCTTCAGCGCGCTCCCCACAACCGCGGGACTCGTCTTGAAAGCAGCCTGCAGCACCCGCCATGTCATCAACGGCTCCCGCTCCTTTCGCTCGCAGATCGCCAGTCGTTTCTCGATGTCTTGTTTCCGCAGTCGCCGCGCCACGCACGCCGCCTCGCGGGGCCACGCTATGCCCCGCGCTTCGTTATTGCTACCGTAATGCATCACCATGCTCTTGAACGTGTCGGCGCAAGTCTTGTCATCGTTCGTGACGCTAGCACGGCCAAGCCACGCGACCCCGAAATACACACGCTTCAAGGAGTACCTTCATTTTAGAAATTCGGCGCGCATGGCGGGATTATCAAGGCGGGTGCATTATCGTCCATCATCCATCACGCGTGCCAAATCACGTCACGCGGGTGCGAGTGGAGCACGATCATGTCGCAGCGGGACCAATGGGAACCCATCTTGAAGGACATCGCGAGCCGGTTGCCCGCCGACGAGATCATCACGACGAAGAAGGGGTTGGTGGCCATCCACGTGTATTATTGCCATGAGGTCATGGCGATCGCGAGCCACTTGCGCGAGTTCACGAGAGCGAGCGATGCGCAGGCCCAGCACGACGTGCTCAAGATGCTGCTCAAGCATCGCAAGTACGGCGACAAGGGCAGGTACGAGGTGCGCGAGGGCCCGTGGCGGCTCGACATCTACATCGGCGAGTCGCATCTCATCGTGCAGGTGAAGACCATCGTGAAGGTGGCCATGGACAAACTGCGCGAGAAGCCGGTCGCCGTGTTCGAGCACGACATTTGCGACGAGCTCTGGATCTCGTTCTTTTACAAGTTCAAGGGGAATGCGAGCCCGGATCCCGCGTGCCAATATTTATTAGTCTGGGTCGACATTAATTTCGCGGGCGTTACCGACCTTGCCCGCTTGAACAAGCAGTTGACGACCATGGTGCAGAAGAGCAAGCAAGATGCCGCGAAGAAGCTCGGCGTAGCGGAAGACATCATCATTCCCGTGGACAACATTCTCTTGACGGAAGAGCTGGAGCGGGAGGTTCGGGATTTGAAGAAGACAATGGCCGAAGATAAAAAAACCATTGCTGAAAAGGATAAGGCACTCGCCGAGAACAAAAAAACGCTCGCCGAGAGCAAAAAAGCGCTCGCCGAGAACAAAAAAGCGCTCGCCGAGAAAGATAAAGCGCTCGCCGAGAAGGAAAAAACCATCGCGGACTTGAGAAAGCAGCGGGGAAGGCAATAATTAGATGTGCCGGCCTTTGATCGATGTGGTACAAGTTTGACCATGCCCCCATTGATCACGATCCCAGTAACAAATTTCCTCTCGACCCGGCGCTGCCGCCCGTCTCAAGGTTCTATTGTTGCCATTCAAGCGAATTCATTTTTTCCCCAGTACGAGAGGAACATCCTGTAGCGGCCTCTAGTGTACCGGTTATCCGACAGGGTACTACGCCGGGCAGCCACGCCGTAAGGGATAAGCACTGAATGCATCTAAGTGCGAAGCCCGCCCAGAAAATAGCCACCCATTCTCCAGTCTTTAATGCACGGCGAGCTCAAGGCCGTGTCCCGAAAAAATTAGCCGAATGCGGGACGGCCAACGGTGACGAATCCATCGCCCGCGGGCCACGATACGCGGCCCAAGGCG
>JAUQYW010000143.1 GCA_030587525.1 Candidatus Sigynarchaeota archaeon
CTCGGTGTTGAGTGCGTTGACGAGGGTCTTGACACTGTCCTCGCTTGCCTTGTCCCACGTTTCGACGAAGGTGACCTTGGCGTGCTCTTTTGCCGCGATGATCGCCGCGATCTGGCCGACGGGACCAGTGCCGAGGATGACCACGTTCTTGCCCGCGATGCCATCCCAGCCGTGCTTGCCAGCCATTTCCACGGTCTTCGCGACGACGGCCGAAGCGGTCGTGTGCGAGCCGCGTGGATCCACGACCACGGGATGCTCGAAGGGCGCGAAGAGTGCCTTTTTGATCACGTCGGCGATCTTGTCGGCTTCCTTCACGTTGGATCCACCAACGAAAAAGCAGGTCGGTGCATCGGGTTTTCGCGAGAACATTGCATCTTGCACGAGGCGCGTCACCTTTTCAGCGGTGACGGCCGAGAAGGGAATGACGACGTTGAATCCCGCGTCGTACGCCATGTTGATGTCGAAGGGGGACGCGAAGGCGTCCGTGTCGAACATGTAGAGGATCTTTTCTTGCACAGACTTTGTCTTTACTTTTATGGGTGAAACTTCCAATACTGAGGCTTTCAAGAAATCCATCACTTCCTTTGAGTCAGGGATCGATTTTACCGATTTCTTCATGTTGATCTTGACCGTGTCGATGCCGAGCTGCTCGGCGAGGCTTGCTAGGCCGTCGAAATGGCTGGAGTCACAAATAAACATGGCCGTCATGCTCATCGCGTCGATCTTACCCGCGTGATCGAGGATGCCCATCATCATCCAGGCTTCCCGGATCTTCAAGCGGATCGTCTCGATCTCCGCGTCCATCTCGGCCTTCAGGTATTCTGCATGAACCATGATCTCCTGCAGCGTGGCCTTTTTGCTCTTGTCGCCCGATGCCTTGATGGTCTTGGCCTCGTCCATTAAATCGCTGTACAATTTCTGGTACGGGTCCAAGACCGACACGAGGTAGCCGAGCGCGTTTTCGTCGATGTCGACCGTGTCATATGCAACGCCTTTTTTCTTGAACACAGCGGCGAGCGGGTTGTCGAATTCAAACTCGTCCCTGCTTCGCATGCCGAGCTCCTCAACAGCGAATTTTGGCTTGTGCTTTTCAAGGAGGACATCGACCGCCTTAACATACGCATCGGAAATAAGCCGAAGATTCCAATCATCCTCAGGATTTTCAGCTTTTTCGATGCCCCATTGCACGGGAAACTCGGTTTCGACCAGGACGAGCTCCAATTTCTTCTTTTTCAAGGGTTCGAGTTCCAATACTTTTTGTGCCATGATTTTTGTCCCTCTGGGTTGTGTTTGATATAATGGTAAAAAAATCACGCGAAAACTATCTGGCTCACGGCCTTTTGCGTCCGGCTATCGAGGATGGCGACCTTCACGTGGCCAGCGGCCTCGAAGAGCGCCTTCATCTTCGGTAACAGCTTCTCGACCCCGAAATGCAGGACATAGACCTCATCCTCGGTGAACTTCGAAGCGATGTCGAAGATGCGCTTGACCAGCCACGCGGGCTTGGTCTCCATCTCGAGCGCTGTTTCTTTTTCGGCGATTTCGCTCTTCATGACCGATATCCACGATTCCATGTTCTGGGCCATCGTCGTGGTCTTGTCCCCCAACATATCATATTCCTTCTGGAGGCCAGCTGCCTCTTCCTTCAAGTTATCGATTTCCTGGCGCAAGTACCCCATCGCGAATTCAGGAACGTCGACGCCGTGGCTCTCTATGGGGCATTTGCCGATAACCTTGACGAGGCTCTTCGGGTTGAACTTCGACTCGCCTTCCATGTCGACCGTGACAAAGTCGAAGCTGTGTTCATTCAGGACTTCTTCGCATATATTGTACCGCTGTTCATTCAACAGCGCATTGTTTTCTTTCTTGGTCAAGATGACAAAGACCGTCTTATTTTCTGGAGGTGTTATGTTTAAGGTGTTCATGATTCTTCACATCGAGTTTTTTTTTGGTTGGTTTGAAGCGTTGACTTCTAAGATACACTAGACACTCGAAGGAAAAAAAAAATCCGACGATT
>JAUQYW010000507.1 GCA_030587525.1 Candidatus Sigynarchaeota archaeon
TACGTCGCCGTGTTTCCTGCCCGATCCACTGTCTTCAACCGGTAATACAGCGTGATTCCATGTGAAAATCCATTGCCACCATTATCGTCTAAATACGTGAAGATGGAGCCTCTCTGTATCCACGCGATGTCCACGCCGTTTCGGTTCACTATGTATCCCGCAATTCCAGAAAAGGGACATGGATCATGAAGCGTGCCATCGATGTTATCTGCACCCTTGCTCACTCTCCAATCCAGCAGCACCACGGGACTCTGAATAACGGCCGGAAGCGAGAATTGCGCAGCGGTAGGCGGGGTGCTGTCCAGGAACAATCCACACGAAACTATACGGCTGCCAAGTTGCACGTGCACCCAGTAATAGTCGCGACGTGTGCCGAGGTTCGGTCCCACATTATCTCCATTCGATCCGGAGACCCATCGGAACGAAAACGTGTGCTTGTATCGCCCGTCACCTATATTTTCCTTCGAAATGATCGATAGATTGGAATACACGATTCCATCGAACGAGAGATGCGTTTGATTTAGTGGTGATGCCCAATTCGTGATGATCTCAAGGGAAACGGTGTCTCCCGGCTTGTAAAAAATCTTGTTTCCAGGAATCGGGCTGAATCGATCCGCGGATGGATAAATTAAGGCTTGATGGGCAACAGTAAAGATGTTATCGAGCTTGAACCGGTTCCGCACCCATTCCCGCCTCCCCTTCGAGTATGCATCAGACGCATCGCAAATACCCATGTTGCCAAACACGAGTGTCAAGTCGAACGGTATAACGGAACCACCCAAGGTTAATCGGCGGGCAAAAAGGCCGAATTCCTTGACGGGTTCCTCGGCGCCCGAATCCTTGAAGAACAGAGCCGAATCATTCGCATTTCCAGCATCGGGCTGGAACGTGCTGGAGTAATCGGACTTCATCTCGTGGATTTCCCGCACAGGCAGGTACACCCACACGTCGCCTGCATTCGGCACGCTCAAGATCGCCCAATCAGGCGCAATGTTCCGTCCCGCCGTCTGTCTTGGCACAATCGGGATCATCTGGTAAGCTATGTTGACGGCCTCGCCGTGGCCGCGGATCTCCGCACGCCATGTCGCCGTTCCCAGCCATCGCTCGCGATACTGGATCGTCGTTCCCGAGTAGTCCCACCACGGGTGATAGTCGCCCGTGAACGCATCCTGCGTGCTCTGCGGCGTGTAGCCCGCCGTCAAGTCATCCGCCTCGTTGCTGTTGAACGTCAACGTCTTCGGCCAGTACCCAGCCGGAGCTGCCGTCACTGATGTCGACCAGTTCCACATACCATAATCCCACAACACTATCCTCAGCCCATCCGAACCCAGCTGCGGGATGTGGTGGTAGTACGGGAAGTTGCGGGCTTGCACCCACGCCTGGTTCAACAACAGGTTCATACACGGGTAATTCGACGACGTCGCACCGCCGCCGAGATAGAGCTTCGCGTTGGTATCGATCGTGTTCGACACCATAAACCCGTTGAAGAATCCTTGCATGTGCCACAAGGTGCCGCCAATCTGCGGTAATTCCGGCGGAAGATTGATAGGATAGTATGAATTGTTCAGGATTGCGAACTTATTCGGAAAGATTACGAAATCGTTTTGTTTAAAGGTATCCAAGTTCGAAACAACTCCATCGTTCGTGGCCGCATCGCCACAGATCACCGATATGAAGTCCTGATCGATCGTCCGCATCCATTCCCACGGTAACGTCGCTTTAAAGCACCCGATCCGCTCGACATACGCCATTACCGGGCCATCGATCGTCGCCGCCTTGTCGTTGAATGCGCCACCATCGAGTGTCAGGCTTGGCTGGTACGGGTTTAAGACCAGCTGCCATAAACCGCTCCAATACACGTACATCGCGCTGTCCTTCCACGAGTATCCAGTATAATCGCCGAAAGTCGCAGCAGTGCCATCGATCCGCGTCCAACGGTTCCGGATCGCGATCGCTCCTACCGTCGTCGATGTCGGAAAACTACTCCCTGAAAAATCCCACCATCGCGGCTTCTTGAGATTGTCTGCCGGATCCTTCCACCCCAACGCTTGCGCCACCGCCGGTGCCTCGCCATACGTCGGATGCTTCGTTTGGTCCGGGTTCCCGTGGTGGTAAATCACCCCGACGTGCATGTTAGCATCGTTGTAATTTCGAGCAGTATACCCACCGCCTGGATACGTTGTCAATTCACCTGCTCCAAGGCCGGGTGGACCGAGCTGATACCATGTTCCCAAGGCTCCGATGTGTAGCGCAAAACCTTGCTGACAAGCCGAATACGGTTCAGTACCCCCAAATTCGATTGTTCCGTCTGCCCATATGAAATTTTTCGGAAACTCTTGCAATATGTCTGTTTGCATCAAGCCTGGCAACGTGATCTTCAAGTCAGTGAATTGCGCCGCGTTTATCGGGTTCATTTTCATCTGGTAATTCGTGCTCGTTATCTGGCAACTGTTTGAATCCCACGAAACTTGATCCGTCTCGCCCGGCGCGATATACGACAATTCCCTGTAATAATCACTCGAGATCTGGTTTGCCGGAGTCGGCGCCGTTGCATGCGAACTCGGGTTGAAAAAGATGTACATCCAAGCCTGCCCGCCATCCACGGGATCGATGATCGCTATCTCCCACCGATGGGTCCATATTGCAGCCTGGTACCATATGACCTGGTCTACCTTGCGCCCGTTCTTTGCGATGAAGACTATCTCGTCGTCGTAATCGACCGCGCCGCGAACCTGGCTCGTCGTCGCCGGCGTCGCCCACGCTTGTAACGCTATCGTCTGGTGGAACTCCGGCCAGTTGTTCATCATGTTCGCGTTGCCCTCGTACGGCAACAAGCCTCCCTGCACCCCGCCCTTGTTCGCGTTGGGTGCATCGGGCCAGAAGTAATTCTTCAAGTCCGGGTAAAACCTCGATGGCACGTAGCCGAGGCCCCATCGCATGTTCTCCAGGAGGTGGTTCGTCCGCTCGCCGGTCGTGTATGAGCCTTGCCGGTTCGGGTTCACGTAATCGTCATCGCCATCGACGATCCAGCGATAACCCTTCTCGTTGATCTGGAACGAGGTCTCGTGCCACAGGCTGTCGACGCCATAATACGCCACCCGCATCTGGTCCACGTGCAGGCCCCACAAGGACGTGTTTCCCCGTCCCGCCGGGTCGAACATTGCCAGGATATCTTGCGTACTAGTCGACAACGTGACGGTATAACCTTCCCGCGTTATGTTCGGGTTCGATCCAGATGGTAAATATTCTGGAAACGTCGTCGGATAATCTTGCAAGACGTCCGTCGAAGATGTCTCGATATGGTAGTTGCTAACCACGAACATCGTGATGATGCTTCCGATGCCAAGTAGTATTAGCAGCAACGGGGCTCCATTTCCCCCGAGCTTGAATAACGAAGCTGCAGCGGGTGATATCTTTTTTTTTGTCATGTAAGAATACCTGGTCGGGCATTGAATGCTGCGTAATATGTTCAAGCACGCGATTGCTTAGATCAATCCTATGTTATAGATACATAATGTTGAATTGCATTGTTAAACACACCTTTACCAAATGTTGCCAGTTGATCTGGACCAAGCGATCCTTCGACGAAGGAAAGGAAAATCGTTTCTCCGGGTTTCATCCCGAGTCTTAATGAAACTACGTGAAAAAAGTGTGTGCAAACAAGGCATATATGAAAAAAATAAGGGAGGATAGCGTTATTGTCATAGTATCCATCGCTGAATTGGAATCGAAGCTAAGATTTCACGTGTGCGGTTTTTGATTTTTCAAGCCTTTTTGCGCATCTTCAGTCGTCCCCGCCTTCGTATTGTCGACAATCCCGGCTTTTGCGGCATCCCTCTGCAATTTCGAGATGCGGATGAGCCGTGCCGTGCGATCAAGCCCCTGGTCCGCCTTGATCTCCTCCAGCTCCTTGGCCAGCTGGTCCATCTTATTTTCCCTCGCCCATCGCACCCAGTCGAGGTCGGGCTTCAACCGCCCCTCGATGTCATCCACGCTGCCACCTAGCCAATGCACCGCCACGAGCAGGTCCTTGATCATTGCCACGAGTTTCATGGCTCCCACGATGTCGCCCTCATTTACCTTTAACGAGATCGCTTGGGCAATCTCGATCGCGTCCGTCCGGGCTTTCATCAAGAGTGTATCGAAGTGCCGGCTGATGACCGGTTTTAACGAGCGGAACCGGGACTGCAACGACACGATGGCCGGCAATGCCGATAGTTGGCCAAAGCAATCATCGATCTCCTTCGCGACCGGGAACGCGCCGAGCACGTTTCCGGTCTTCAGCATAGCTTCGAGCCTGGACACGAGGGCTAGCATGGTGCCGTGCAACCTGTCACCCTTCTTGATGCCCTTCCGCGATGTCGTCACGACCCCGGCAGCGGCCAGGATCGTGATCGCCCCGATCACGATGAGGATATAACTCAACGGGGTGCTGTTCGGATCGAGGGGATTCGTGTTCCACAGCACCTCGGTCCCGTCGAAAAACGCATCGCCGTCCGTGTCCGGGTTTTTCGGATCGCACCCGCGGTGGAATTCATCGATGTTGGTCAAGCCATCCTGGTCCGGGTCGTTCTGGCTATCGTCGATGCACACGGCTAGTCCGTGCGCGTGTTCCCACCCGTCGGGCATCCCGTCCCCGTCGGTGTCCGGATTCCAGGGATCGGCACCGGCGAGGTATTCTTGGACGTTGATAAGTTCATCCATATCAGCGTCGGAGTCAGCATCATTGATAAGCGGGTCGAGCCCCGAATCCAGCTCCCACTTGTCGGGCATGCCATCGGCGTCCGTGTCGGCTGCGAGCGGGTTCGTATGATGCACGAGATACTCGTCGCCATCGGCGAGGCCGTCGCCATCGGTATCGGCAAGCAGCGGGTTCGAGCCAATCAAGGTGATCTCGAGCCCGTCGGCGAGGCCATCGGTATCCGTGTCGTTCGAGCACGGGTTGGTGTGGTGCGTGAAAACCTCGGAGCCGTCAAGCAAGCCGTCGCCATCCGTGTCGTTGCACGTCACGTTGGTCTGATATATGAATATTTCATTTCCATCAAGCAGACCGTCGGCATCCGTGTCGTTGCACGTCGCATTCGTGTGGTAGGTGCGGATCTCGAGACCGTCGGAGAGACCATCGGCATCCGTGTCGTTGCACGTGGCGTTGGTCATGTACACGAAAAGCTCGTCGGCATCGAGGAGGTCATCGGCATCGGTGTCATTCAAGCATGGATCGGTATGATACGTGTTGACTTCGTCACCGTCAAGAAGGGTGTCGGCATCCGTGTCGTTCGAGCATGGATTGGTATGGCATATATAAACCTCGAACCCGTCGGTTAAACTATCGGAATCCGTGTCGACGCGCATCGCATCCGTGTGGTAAGTCAACACCTCGAGGCCGTCGGTAAGACCATCACCGTCTGTATCTGCATTCAATGGATTCGAGCCAACGACGTGAACCTCGAATCCGTCGAGTAGGCCATCGTTGTCCGTGTCATTGAGCGTTGGATTGGTGGTATAAAACATGATCTCGTCCCCATCGCGCAAACCATCCCCATCCGTGTCGTTCAAGCAAGGGTCCGTGTGGTGCGTGAAAACCTCGGCACCGTCTAGGAGTCCATCGTCATCAGTGTCGTTGCACGTCGCGTTCGTGTAATAGATGAGGATTTCAAGGCCGTCGGTCAACCCGTCGGCATCCGTGTCGTTGCACGTGGCATTGGTCATGTAGATGAAGAGCTCGTCGGCATCGAGGAGGCTATCAGCATCCGTGTCGTTGCACGTGGCATTGGTCATGTAGACGAAGAGCTCGTCGGCGTCGAGGAGACCGTCTGTGTCAGAGTCATTCGCGCACGGGTTCGTGTTGAAAACGAGCACTTCCATGCCATCGAGGAGGCTATCAGCATCCGTGTCGTTACATGTCGCGTTCGTGTGATAGGTGAAGATTTCAAGACCGTCTGGGAGGCTATCAGCATCGGTGTCATTGCACGTCGCGTTCGTGTGATAGGTGAGGATTTCAAGGCCATCGGGAAGGCTATCCGCATCGGTGTCGCTGCACGTCGCGTTCGTGTGATAGGTAAGGATTTCTAGGCCGTCGGCCAACCCGTCGGCATCCGTATCGTTACACGTCGCATTGGTCAAGTAAACGAATATTTCATTTCCATCGAGAAGGCCATCGGCATCCGTGTCGTTCGAGCACGGATTGGTGAAGTGCGTGAAGACTTCGGGGCCGTCGAGCAAGCCATCGCCATCCGTGTCATTGCATGTTGCATTCGAGTAATAGGTAAGAACTTCAAGACCGTCGAGTAATCCATCGGCATCCGTGTCGTTGCACGTGGCATTGGTCAAGTAAACGAATAATTCATTTCCATCAAGAAGGCCATCAGCATCCGTGTCGTTGCACGTGGCGTTGGTCATGTACACGAAGAGCTCGTCGGCATCGAGAAGATTGTCTCCG
The DNA here is from genome assembly GCA_030587525.1 of Candidatus Sigynarchaeota archaeon. Taxonomy (GTDB): domain Archaea; phylum Asgardarchaeota; class Lokiarchaeia; order Sigyniarchaeales; family Sigyniarchaeaceae; genus Sigyniarchaeum; species Sigyniarchaeum tengchongense. The sequence goes on from JAUQYW010000507.1 coordinate 6,440, forward strand.
TCCGTGTCATTGCACGTGGCGTTGGTCATGTACACGAAGAGCTCATCAGCATCGAGGAGATTGTCTGCGTCCGAGTCGTTCGCGCACGGGTTCGTATTATATGCAAACACTTCCATGCCATCGAGGAGGCTGTCAGCATCGGTATCATTGCACGTCGCGTTCGTGTGATAGGTGAGGATTTCGAGGCCATCAGGAAGGCTATCAGCATCAGTATCGCTGCACGTCGCGTTCGTGTGATAGGTGAGGATTTCGAGGCCGTCGAGCAACAAGTCGTCGTCCGTGTCGTTGCACGTGGCGTTGGTCATGTACACGAAGAGCTCGTCGATATCGAGGAGATCATCAGCATCCGTGTCGTTCGAGCACGGGTTGGTGTTGTATGTAAATACCTCTGCATAATCAAGCAAGCCATCGGCATCCGTGTCGTTGCACGTCGCGTTCGTGTGATAAGTGAGCACTTCAAGACCATCGAGTAATCCATCGGCATCCGTGTCGTTGCACGTCGCGTTCGTGTTATAAGTGAGCACTTCAAGACCATCAATGAGGCCATCGGCATCCGTGTCGTTACTAAGCGGATCAAGACCGTTCTGCAATTCCCATTCATTGGTCAAGCCATCCGCGTCGTCATCGGCACTCTGGTTCAACACGATGATCGTTTCGTTATGTGTCAGTTGCATATTATAATTAACGACGATGCTGAGCCACATGTTAAATTGACCAGCAGCTCCATATGCATGTGATGCGGATGGCGTGAGCACCGGTGGACTCCCGTCGCCGAAAATCCATTCCCACGACGTGATATTTTGACCGAGCGTGAAGCTCGTGTCGGTGAAATTGATGGTTTGGTTGATCATCGCGATCTCAGGCACGTGCTGGAAGTCGGCGTGCATTCCACTGGATACAACAAGGACTTCTGCTGGCGGGCCATCAAACTCGGTAAAGTTGCCCCCGTTCCATGTGCAATTCGCGAAGATGAGTACATTCCCAAGACACGCGCTGACAAGGGGCTGAACCGAGAAGGAAACCATGGTCGCATTGCCAGGGGATAGGCTGGTCGGCAGCGCGGGTGACGGGCTTCCGATCGCGTATTGCGACAGCACGTTCATCCCGCCAAGAATCATGGTCAGGTTTACAGCATTAATGGTTGCGGCCGTACCACCAACATTAGCAACTTGAACCGAGACCGTGAAACTTTCTCCAATTGCTACCCTGCTGGTGCTTGCCTGTACATATTGAATCTGAAGAGAAGGCGGTGGTGGTCCCGTGCAGATATAAGTGAAATTGATGACCGGGCTGTCAGCCCAGTTGGAAGCATAGTCAACAGCCCTAACCTTGTACGAGTATTGATACCCGTCCGCCATGTATGGGTCGTTATCGTAGAACACGTTCGACGCCATGAGGCTTGCAGAAACGTTGCCGCGGAGTTCAAAGACCGGCGTCCAACCCATGCCCGTATTCACGCGCCGGTAGATCAGGTAATGCGATATTCCGCTGCCGATGTTTGCCGGGTCGCCATTGCCGATGAATCCCGGGTCGACGGCCTGGGAACTGCCCGTGCAGTCTATGGGGATTGACATGCTGGTTGGTGCGTACGTGGATCCGTATGGCCAGTTGATGGCAGGGCTCATCGGCGAGGCGCGGTCGTGGATCACGGTGACCGGCGCGCTGTCGGCGGTATTAGTACCATCAGAACTTCGCAGAATGTAATAATACGTGTCGTCAGTCGTCGAGGCGAAATCGGTCGTCGTGAAACTCGTCACGTCGCCCAACGGCATGCCGGGTATTTGTGCGTAACCCCCCGTGATCGACGTGCTCCGCAAGATCGTGAAGCTCGTGATCGATGCGGCATGCGGGTACTGGTTCCATCCAAGCTGGTAGTTCCGGTTTGCTGCTCTAACGATCCCTGTGCTGTTCCACCGCCCGATCGGGTCGAAAGGTTTATCGATCATGGTAACGATGTTTCCTGCTGCAGGATATATCGCCGCGTTCCCGGCCCGATCGACAGTTTTTAACCGGTAATAGAGCATGGTTCCATCAGAAAACCCGTTCCCCCCATTGTCATCTATATACGTGAAGCTGGTGCCTCTCGGTATCCACGCGATGTCCATGCCGTTTCGATTTACGATATATTCAGCGATCCCTGAATTGTCTGGATAAGGAAAGGTGCCATCGCTATTGTCTACACCCCGACTCGCGCTCCAGTCCAATAACACCACGGGGCTGCTAGTGGTGGCTGGAAGTGAGAACTGTGCTGCACTAGGCGGGGTGTTGTCCAAAAATAAGCCGCAAGTAACCATCTGGCTACCGATCTGCACGTGAACCCAATAATAATCATGGCGCGTGCCAAGCGATGGTCCCACGTTATCGCCATCCGATCCCGAGATCCACCTGAAGGAGAACGCGTACCGATACATCCCGGAACCTGCATCCGTCCTCGTGATGCTAGAAAGGGAAGTATAATTAATCCCGTCAAACGAGATCTGGGAGGTGTTCAGCGATGTTGCCCAGTTGGTGATGAGTTCGAGGAACACGTCGTCTCCCGCTCTGTAGAACAGTTTGCTGCTTGGAACCGGGCCAAACCGTTCCACGATCGGATGCTCCAAGCTTTGGTATGTGACGAAGAAAAGGCTGTCCAGCTTAATCCGGTTTCGCACCCACTCGCGTTTGCCCTTCATGTTCGCGTCAGCCGGGCTCGTGATGCCCATGTTCCCGAACACGAGCACCATATCGAATGGGATCACGGAACCACCATTGGTCAGTCGCCGGGCAAAAAGGCCGAATTCCTTGACGGGTTCTTCGGCGCCCGAATCTTTAAAGAACAATGCAGAATCATCTGCGATGCCCACATCAGGCTGGAACGTCCCGCTCACATCGGATTTGAGCTCATGAATCTCCCGAACGGGCATATAGACCCACACGTCGCCTGCATTTGGCACGCTCAAGATCGCCCAGTCCGGCATTACGTTTCGTCCCGCGATCTGTCTCGGCACGGTCGGGATCATTTGGTACGCGACGTTCACGCTCTCGCCGTGGGCCCGAACCTCCGTTCGCCACGACGGCGTCCCTTGCCATTGCTCGCGATACTGGATCGTCGTTCCCGAAGAGTCCCACCACGGGTGATAGTCCCCCGTGAACGCATCTTGCGTGCTCTGCGGCGTGTATCCCGTCGCCAAGTCATCCGCCTCGTTGCTGTTGTACGTCAGCGTCTTCGGCCAGTGGCCTACCGGCGCCAACGTCACCGACGTCGACCAGTTCCACATGCCATAGTCATACATCACCGGCGTCAGCCCATCTGTGCCCAACTGCTGGATGTGGTGGTAGTACGGGAAATTGCGGGCTTGCACCCACGTTTGGTTCAACAGCAAGTTCATGCACATGTAATCCGATGTCGTGGCACCGCCACCGAGATAAAGCTTGGTGTTCACATTGATCGTGCTTGGCACCATGAATCCATTGAAGAATCCTTGTATGTGCCACAACGATCCGCCAATCTGTGGGATTTCCGGCGGCAGGTTCACGATCGGGTACGTGTTGTTCCGGATCTCGAACCGGTTAGGCAAGGCTACGATGTCGTTTTGCTTGAAAAAGTCGAAGTTCATGACCAGCCCATCATTCGGGTTCGCATCGCCTGAGAACAAGCTTATGTAGTCCACGTCGATCTGCCGGAACCATTCCAAAGGCCATGTTGCCTTCAAACAACCGATCCGCTCCACGTACACCATCACCGGGCCATCGATCGTCGCCGCCTTGTCGTTGAACGCACCACCATCGAGTACCAAGTTCGGCTGATATGGATTCAAGATCAATTGCCACGATCCGCCCCAGTAAACGTACATCGCGCTGTCCTTCCATGAGTAACCCGTGTAATCGCCGAATGTCGCAGGGGTGCCATCGATCCGCGTCCATCGGTTTCGGATCGCGATCGCTCCTGCCGTCGTTGACGTTGGGTAACTCGTCCCCGAAAAATCCCACCACCGCGGGTCCTTGTTATTATCGGCCGGATCTTTCCACCCGAGGTTCTGGGTTGTCGCCGGCGCCTCCCCATATGCCGGGTGCGTCGTCTGCTCCGGGTTCCCGTGGTGATATATCACCCCGACATGGGTGTTGTAATCATCATACGAGCGCTGTTGATACCCACCACCTGGATACGTCGTCAACTGGCCCGCGGCCAGACCGGGTGGACCAAGCTGGTACCAGGTTCCTTCAATCCTAGTTTTTAGAACTATCCCTTGCTGAACGGCACTGTATGGCGTGTTGCCTCCAAGTTCAATCGATCCGTCAGCCCAGATGAACTCTTTGGGAAATTCTTGCAGCATATCTGTTTGCATCATGCCCGGCAACGTGATCTTCAAATCGGTAAACTGGAATGCGTTTGTCGGGTTCATCTTCATGTCGTATGTCGTGCTCGTTATTTGATAATTGTTTGGATCCCATGATACTTGGTCTGTCTCGCCTGGTGCGATGAACGACAATTCCCGGTAATAATCATTCGATATCTGGTTTGCCGGGGTCGGTGCCGTGGCATACGTGCTCGGGTTGAAATATATGTACATCCAAGTTTGCCCCCCATCCACGGGATCGACGATCGCTACTTCCCATCTGTGGTTCCAGAGATCTTGCCGATACCACAAGCTCGTTTCAACCTTGCGGCCATTCTTCGCGATGAAGACTATCTCGTCGTCGTAATCGACCGCTCCGCGAACCTGGCTCGTCGTCGCCGGCGTCGCCCACGCTTGTAACGCTATCGTCTGGTGGAACTCCGGCCAGTTGTTCATCATGTTCGCGTTGCCCTCGTACGGCAACAAGCCTCCCTGCACGCCGCCCTTGTTCGCATTCGGCGCATCGGGCCAGAAGTAATTCTTCAGGTCCGGGTAAAACCTCGACGGCACATAGCCGAGACCCCATCGCATGTTCTCCAGGATGTGGTTCCGCCGCTCGCCCGCCGTGAACGCACCTTGACGATTCGGGTTCATGTATTCCTCACTTCCATCGAGGATCCAGCGGTACCCTTTTTCGTTGATCTGGAACGAGGTCTCGTGCCACTGGTTATCAACACCATAATACACAACCCGCATCTGATCCACGTGCAGGCCCCACAAGGACGTGTTTCCCCGTCCCGCCGGGTCGAACATTGCTAAGACGTCTTGCGTTTTTGTCGACAATGTCACGGTATAGCCATCCCGCGTCATGTTGGGGTTCGATCCGGAAGGTAAATATTCTGGAAACGTCGTCGGATAATCCGGCAAGATATCCGTCGAGGGACCCTTGATTTGACTATTGGTAATAGCGAACATCGTTATGATGCTACCAACACCGAGCACCAACAGCAACAATGGGGCTTTATATTCATTTAGTTTCAATAACGAAGTTGAACCATGTGATTTCTTTTTGCTAGTCATGTTGCTACACCGTTTTTTTGGGCATTCGGTAACGTGGGATGCACTCCGTATGAGAACGCGCATTCTCAGATTGTTCTTAATATACCTAATGTGTATACAAAGATGGGATACATTGTTAAGGGTGTCTTTACCAAATCATGTCACTTTATTGGAATCAAGTAAGAGACTAAAAAATCGAAAATCGTATTAAATTGCACGGAAATCATAGTTGGCAGGTATCTTTGATGGCTTTCCTTCAAGATTTAAAAACTATCTTGAAAATGCATAAGAAGTTCTATATTGTTTATACAAACATTTTTATTGGTATTCTTATCACGTATGCTTGTTTTGCACCATCATTTTTGTCGATGTTAGGTTCGGATTCAGCAGAAATCGCGTTTTCAGTGATCGGACACGCGCTGACATATTCAACATTTATCTTTTTATATCCGCTCATAGGAAATACCCCCGGAATAAAAAACCCGAAGCGATTTCTCGTGCTAGCATTTTGCATCAAATTCGAGATAACCGTTATTATGGACTTATGCGGATTTTTCCCGGGATACAATAATTTCATCGAGGATTATGAATATGGCAAAACATACTTCACCGTGGTAATTTTAAACATGCCTGGCGTGGGAAGCACTTTTTATTATCCACCCGCATGTTCTCTGTTCTGGGCATTTTTATACCTGGTGAATCCGTGGCGGAGCACGCTTGTGTTCAGGATGGAGATGATGATTTTCGACTTAGCTATAGCCTGGATGATATTGAAAATATCGCAACTAAAAGAATTGAACCTACCCAGCAACGCGATTACATCTGCGTTGATTTTATACACATTTTCAGCCATCCAGCTATACGTGCTCCTGTTTTATCAAAAACCAGACTATTTCGAGGTATTTCTCACGTTGATTGGGGTGTATTATACAATCAAGAAACGATGGATGATTTCCGCGTTCGTGTTAATGTTTTGCGGATTTTACAAGATATACACGTTTCTCTGGATTGCCGGCATGATTTTGTTTTTTATTAAAAAGAAAGATTGGAAATCGTTTAGATCATTTATTCTGTCCACGCTAGTTTCTGGATTTTGTTACGTTGCTATTTTTTACTTAATCGAGGGTTTTTTCTTTTTCGAAAACTTGTTGCGATTTGGCTGGCACTTCACAATCTGGGAGGCAGCCTTCAATTTGAATTGGAGTTATTACTTGAAATATCTCAATGTGCCGTTCATCAATTTTTTACCCCCAATCCTGATCCTCGTCGTCCTTTTTTTCTACGTGTTTAAAAAAGTGCAAACAATCGACCTTACCTTCTTCATTAACAGCACGGTTATCACTTTGATCTTTTACCCTTCGATCAATTTAAATTACATGATCTGGCTTGTTCCATTTATCGGCTTGAATTTCGTTTCGCACGCTGATCAATACCGAAAAGGCCTCCTCTCTCTCGACATCGTTCACGGGAATATGGATATGCATATATTCGCGTGGGTAATATTGTTGGGATACGCTTCCGATATAGATGTAAAAAGTTTTAGCGGGGAACCTGTTATACTTGTGATCTTGTTGCTCCGGGCCATGATGATCGTTCCGCTCCTCGTTGGATTGTATTTTTTTCTCGGGCTCCCAAGAAATAAGAAAAAAATATAAAATCGATGTAATAAGAGAGATTCAGACAATTCTGTGACATAATCGAGAATTCTTATATATTTTCGATTGTCACGGATCATCATGGCATTCTTCCCCGGCGCGAAAAAAGTACCACCTTACTTTTTTTGTTGCCTTCCCATACCGTTTGTGTTTATCACAATATTCTTCCTCATTTTAATGCCGGATGAGCCATTCATCCCGGCGTTCATGGGTGGTTTCTCGGCCCTCGCTGCGGGAATGGCGATCGTGATGGTCGTCTGCATGCGGAAAAAACAGCAACAAGAGGCAGCGATGCCTCACATACAGCCGGGATCGCAATTCATGCAAGGCCAGCAGCCACCATATCCTCCCCAGATGCAACCGGTCTATCCTCCCCAGATGCAACCATTCTATCCTCCCCAACCGCAGCCATCATATCCTTTACCCGGTGCTTATCCCCCGTCACAATTCAAGCCTGTAGTGGCAGCACAACCCGCACCGGCACCCCGTTATTGCGAGCATTGTGGTACGCAATTGCAGCCCGGCGCCCGTGTATGCCAAAACTGCGGGTCCGAGTTCAGGGAACGATGATGTCCCTTTATCTTCTAAAATAGCCAGCGTCCTTGATCGCGCGCTTTGCAGCGTAATAATTTGCCACGGGGACGTTCACGGGTGTCTCGCACCCCGTGGCAACGATGAACCCGCCGTCCTTCCCGCATGTCTCGATCAAGCTTTTGGTGTGCTTGTACACGACCTCGGGCCCGGCGCCCGTCGTGATCGCCGGTTGGAGGTTGCCCATCAAGCAGAAATGGTCGCCGACGATCTCCCTGACCTTCGCGAGGTTTCCCTGGTCAAGGTGGAAGAAACCGGAATGCTTCGGTAGTTCGAGGAAATACGCCATATTACCCGTCCAATCGTTGTCCAGGTGAGCGCAGACCTTGTAACCGGCCTTCAGGATCTTTTCCCACGTCCGCTTCATGCTCGGCCAAAAGATTTGCTCGAACATCTTTGGTGAAATCCACGATGACGAGCCACGCGAGTTGCCGATAAGAACATACTTGGCTTTGGTCAATTTAGCAATCGCGAGGCCGAGATCGGTGAGGCCAGGTTCCAGGAACTCGAAGACCTCGATTATACTTTGAGGGCATTTCTTCATGTCCTTTATGAACGGCACGAAACCACGAGCCATGGGGATGATGTCCCACAACGAGCATATCGAGCCGGCGTATGATTCGAAGAGATTCGTGAAGGGCTTCGTGAAATATTTCGACAAGGCCAGGCTTGCTTTAAGCACTTCACGGACACTAATAAGGATCCAGTTCAGCACGCTCGTGGAAATGGCTTTTGCCGATCCCGACAAGCCCCAATCGTATATCTGCTCGTATGAAGGAAGCAACTCTTTTTCGAGGAATTGCTCGTACAAGGTATCTGTTGGCGGGGCAAAGTCGAAGTAAAACGCGCTGTGCGACTCCATGAATGGCGAAGCAAACGTTGGCAACGAAATTGATGGCAAGAAATCGAGCCCCCCAAGCCGTATCCACGTGTTGATGGCTGTCTTTGCCACCATGCTGCCCGGGCCGAATTTGTTCTGCCACAGACCCCCGATATCGTGCGATACCTGGGTGCCCATGAAGCTCATGGCTTGATCGAGCATAAAGCCGACGCCGACCCGGTCCACGTCCTTGAAATTAACGAGATTGTTGATGCGGTCCTTCGGTGTCATTGTATCATCGGGGAGTATCTTGACCGTGTGATCTGTCGCAGGATCGAATTTCACCTTGAAATTCGGGCAAATTTCATCCCGCAATTGCTTCCAACCTTTCCAGACCGGCGGAATGTCCTGCTTCACGCGGGACCACGTAATTTCGGGCACGCCTGCCTCGCGACTGCGCTTCCAGCCGTCGAGGTTCGTGCGGAACACCGGACACAGGAGATGTGCCAGCGCTGACCGTTTCGTGGCTATGCCTTGCCTGCCAAACAAGCACTTCCGCAATTCCGTCGTGACGCCTGCCTTCTGATCCAGGCGATACCCAGCGATGTCGAGCACCTCATGAAGCGCCTTGCACGCAGCCGTGCTCTTGAATTTTGACAGCACGGCAATATAACGGTCCTTGGTCAATGCTTTGATGAGGGGGTTAAACATACCATCGATGACGGGGTTTCGGGCAGACTTCAAGAAAGCGATCGTCGGGCTGATCTGCATTGCCATCAGTTTCAAACACGACGTGGATGTTTAAAAAAATCGCGACCCCCCTCGCGATGGAATTTACAAAAGGGGGAAAAACGATCTGACTACGAGTGAAGCTGATCATGAAGGAACAAGACTTCGAGGAACACTTGCCCGTGAAATACAAGCTAGGCTATTCTAGCGCAAGGCTTGGCAATGATATCATGTCTGGCATTGGCTTTGCAGCATTGACATTTTTTTACAACGACGTGTTGGACCTAAGAGCGGATCTTGCAGGCTGGGCTTGGATGATTTTCGCTATCTGGAATGCACTTAATGATCCACTTTTTGGCATCATCGAGGACAAGACGCGGACGTCGATCGGACGTAGGATCCCATATCTCCGGTATGGGTCTCCCTTGTACGTGCTCGTTTTTCTGCTGTGCTGGTTCCCCCTCACCGACAACACGAACCAGATCGGATTGTTTTTTAATTTCTTGCTAGTGCTTTTCGCGCTCGACACCATGTTCACGATCACGGGACTGATCACCTACTCATTGCCCGCGGAGATGACGCTGACGCAAAAGGCAAGGGCGAACATTATCATGTGGGGAACCCTGTTCGGGGTCGTCGGTACCATCATCTCCTACGTGTTGCCCGTGTTCTTGCTCACGGAAAGCTCTCCAGGCGCCGTGAGTGCGTTATTCCAGCCAATGATGTTCATTATCTCAATCGCTTGCGGGGTTATGATCTTCGTCGGTAGTTTTTTCATTAAGGAGAACGATTACACGCGGCGGGAAGAGCCCCTTGGATTCTTGCAGAGCGTCGTCGAAACGGCCAAGAACAAGCCGTTTCTCATCTTCGAGGTATCGAAAGTGTGCATGACCATTATGTCGACGACCATCACGACGAGCCTTACGTATTACGTGAAATACGTGCTCGAGTTGGGCGGTGGCATCATGAGTGCGCTCCCGATAGGAAGCGTGTTCCTCGTCGCCGTGGTGTTCGTCATCATCTACAATGTCTTGATCCCCCGCCGTGGTGCCAAAAAGATTCTCATTTTCGGCCTCATCTGGGCCGGCGGGGCATTCATCCTCCTGTTCTTCACCGGCATGAACCTGGTGACCGCCATCGTGAGTTTCTGCATCCTCGGGGTCGGGTTCTCGGCAACCTTGATCGCGGCCCCGGTCCTCTTTTCGGACACGATTGACCACGACGAGATCCGGACGGGGAAACGCAGGGAAACCACGTATTCTGGCATGGAAGCGCTTATCACGAAGCCCGCGATATCCGTGGCGAATTGGCTTTTCCTCCTCGTCATCAATGCTTTTGGATATTCCTCGACAACGACCGTTCCCGCGCCTATCGAGGTCAAGACCGGCATTCTCTTCGCGATCTGCATCGTCTCGGCGATCTTCGTGCTCATCGCAGCAGCGGTCCTTTGCTTTTACCCCCTCGATGGTCCGAATTGGAAGGAACAGAAACAAAAGTTGCAGATCATCCACGATCAAAAGGAACGGGAATTCCTCGCTTCCATCGGCAAGGATCTAAAACGCTGAACCGGTTTCTTACCAACCTTTTTTATTCTTTTTTCACCAGGCAAGATTTTACCGGCCGAGCTTCGACTCGTGATAGTGGCGGGTTTCGAGTAGCACGTTGGTCGTGTTCACGCCATACCGGAAATCGTTCGCATGCACGGAGAAGAGCCGGTGCACGTCGTAATGCTTGCCTTGCAAGAAATTCAAGATGCGGTCGACCGACGCGATCGATACCTCGGGAGGCACGTGGTTCCAATTCGGGTCGCCGGTCCCGAGCCACCAGTCGCCGGTGATCATGGTGCCACGATAAACGATCATGACGTCGGAGACGCAATGCTTCGGCGCGTGAATGAGGTAGAGCGGTTCCCCCCCGATGCTGGTCTCGTAAATCTCTTCCCGAAAGATGGTATCGAAATACAGCGTGTAGTTCTTGGCCGCATCCAGGAAGGATTTGTGGCATATCCACGGGAACGTTGGATAGTCCGCGAGCATGTCCCAGTACCGGTCAACGCCTTGCGTGTGGTCCCAATGGTGATGCGTCTCGGTCAACCCGACTGGCGTCAAGTCGTGATCCTTTAAATAATTGCCCACGAGATCCGCGGGAACCGTATCGCCGTCATCAGCCTTTGGTGGTGTCTCAACTACGAAACAAGATTTTCCGTTCACCAGCATCCATGAACCACAGATCTGATCTTCTGCCATGGCCAGGATGATGCCAGGCGCCACTTCACGGACGGGGGGAAGTTCCATTCAGTCGATCACCGGATTTGGCTTCGATTAATTTATTAATTGTTTTGAGCCATTAATAGTGATATGAGCGATTCACCGAGTGATGACCGTGTAAACTTTGTCCGTGCTGCCGGCGAGGTAATGAAAGCAATAGCGATCGCCTATCAGCGCAACGAAAAAATCGAGCCCGACGTGTACGTCGCTGCCGCGAAGGAAGCATTCGACGAGTTCTTCAATTCTATGAAAGGTGCGGTGGACATTCAAGAAAAGGATGTCGAGAACGGCGTTCTGGCCGAGATCGATAGGGAAGATCGCTTTTACAAGGAAATTTCGGAATTTTCGCGGAAGTTCAAGCAGCAAGGGCTCTTGTTCCGTATCGAATCAATCACGTCTGGATCCACACCGGGTATGTACCGCGACACGTGCTGGAACACGGGCATCGCCCCGCAATGCGACATCCGCATCGGCCCGATGAGAAATTACATTGTGGCATTTCCGACTGGTCCGGCGATGGCTGGTACACTTTACAGCCTTGAACAAGATCAGCTTCCCGCCGCGGTCATGTATGCATCGCCGAGCGTCGTTTTTCTCTTGCCATATGGCGAGGACCTCGATGCGGCGACGTGGACCATCTTTAAAAAGATCTTTGGCGATGTCAAGACCTTTCAAATCTCGGTGTCCGGCGTTTTGAATGCCAGGGTCGGCAGCGGTTTCCTATCGATCGACTCCGAGCAAACCTTTTCCGGAAAAGAGTTGGATACCATGTTCAAGGAGTATAACGTGCACATCGTCGTCACGGTCAATCCTCGCGAGAACCGTTCCACGCTGCACGTCAAGACGGAACACGATCTATCCACGGGCCCTATGAAATTGCACTATTGGGCTTTCAACGTGGTGTATAATCGAGCAAAAGGCTGGTAACGTGGTCGACGAGGCCAAGGCTAAGGAAGCGATCTTGCACGAATTGAAGGTGGGGCGCAAGGTCGATATCGGGGAGCAAGCTGGCGGAAGCGACCACCTGGCATACATCAGCATAATGCGATTCGACTTGGAGCCGGCCATGCAAGTCTTGATCGGGAAAGCCAAGGCGTGGAAGATTTCCTTTACCATTGAGACATACACCGAAACCGAGTTCTTGCACGATCCCTCCGAAGACGTGTATTACACGCATAAATATAACGGGATCATCGTGCTCGATGCCGATTACAATGTCCTTGACTTCAAAACATGAGAAAAACCGCGAACGAGGAGAGAGCCTCCTATCCGTCCAGTGTGAACGAATTCCAGAGAAATCCGATTTGGAAAGGTTTTATTAACCATTTTAAATACTAATACTTGATAACAAGGAGTCTTACAACATGCGAATGCTTGGCGCGGTACTTCGGCTCGTTTTAGGTATTATCGGCATTCTCGTAGTAGTACTCTAACTATACTACTGGACAATCCAAGACATTAGTCCGCATCCAGCCGGTCGGATCGTTAGAGAAAATCCGCCCGCGAAATTTGGTTTTATCTTGATGATGCGTATCAAGCTATTGATTTCCCCCTTTTTTCGACATCTCGCTGTAAGAACAATGCTGCCGACCGCGCCGAGACAAGGTGGCGAGTTACCTTGACTCCACATTTGTTGCACCAGAATTCCTGGTAGGGTGCCGCGGGATCGCGGCTTTGTCTCGGAATGCCAGTCTTGGCAAAGCACGCATCGCATACCTGGCTGGTGTATGGTGATGTGATGTGGAGCATTTGGAACGACGACAAGAATCCTGCATCTTGCAAGTCCATGAATAAGCCGGAGCACTCGTCCTTCAAGTCCTTCCGCTTCGGCATCAGCGCTACTGCCTTGGCAAGTCTTCCCCGGGTACCCCGGGTCATTACCTCGACCCCGTCCCAGCCGACGTGCTTGGCACCCGTGCGGTAGGCCATGTACGCGTACAGCAACACCACGGCCTTGTCGGCCTGGGCTTTCAAGTTTTTAATGCACTTGCCGAGCAACTCGTGCTGCACCTTCCGGCGGCGCTGCTTGCCCGGGCTTCCCTTGCCGCGATCGATCGCCCCTTGCACGAGCGCCATCTCTTTGAAACAATTGTCAATTCGATCCTTGATATCGCTAAATTCTTTCATCATACCCAGAAGCACGAGGTCGATGCGGTTTGTCTCCGTGCCAACAGCGATGACATTCTTGCCAAGTTCATTAAGGTCATTGCAGAGGTAGAAACCCTTTGGAATGTCCTTAGTCCCGTGGACGGCATCCATCGTGGCGATGAATTTCGTGCTGCGCTTGAACGGCCTTCGATCGGGTGCCGACAGTACAATATCAACTTCGATTTTTCGGCTCCCTGGGCTCGGAGGATGGATACGCAGCAACTGCACGGCAGCACCTCGCTGCAATCGCTCTATGACAGCTTTCGTCGGTACCACCTGATACCAGAATGACATTCTTCTGCGTTGGTCCAGGATCCCCCGCTGAGGGTCGTACTGGTCGGGCGTATAGATGGGAATGCCAAGCCAGACTGGCTTGCCATCTCGCATGAGGGTGGTCATGCCCTCGTTCGTGAGGAACGCTTCTTTTTCCTTTCCGTCCACGATATTGCACGCAGTCGGGCTCGATTTCCGGGGAACGACATACTTGTTCATGTGCAATTCTATTGGTATCGTGTCTCTTTTTCTCATGCTTGACATGTAGGGGCGGGTAGCGCAGTTATCGGGTATCAGCGCATCCAAGAGTCGTGCAGTCGCGTCCGGGTGGACTGTTGCGAATGCGGATGCCACTATACCCCTTAGAGCATTTCGGAACTCCGCCATCCCGCTTTCCCTCATGGCCTCCAAGGAGGAAAGTAATGTGGATATAGATGAAGTATATCGATTACCGGGGATATATCTTGACAAGAACGGCGCCATCTCCGTCATTTGCTGTTCCAGGAACTCGACCTTGTGGAGAAACGTCGTGCTCGCGATTGCGCCATTGGAACCCGGCTCCTGGCTTGCAATGGTTCGCTGCACGTCCAATGCCAGTTCCTTGGCAGCCGTGACGAACGTGCTTGCATCGATGCGGGTCACGTGGGCATCAATGCGAGCTTGCAGGTCCACGGGCCACCTCGTGAATGCCAAGTTAATCGAATGCAGGGCACCGTGTAAACATGACTTGAGCAGGGGCCGAAAATTCAATCTTTCGCCGAGCAAGTGCAACACGTGCTTTTTTTGCAAGATGCCGATGACCTCCCGTTCCTCCTTCGTCTTCGTGAATGATCGAGCGTGGACGGCAAGTGCCTCGAATAATCCTGCTAAGGGTTCCACCTGGCACGGGACTGGCAAAAATTCGTCGACCTTGCGGCGCCATCCCACCAGCGTGTTGCGAACCCACGAGGCATCCACGTTCCATTTCCACGCCAGTTGGACCTGCAAGTATCGTGGCACCCAGTATGAATACACCAACACGGGTAATGTCGACGATACATCGGGTTCATCCCCGACCAGGCCGCACGGCGCAGCGAACTTGTCATGGACATCTTGTATCTTTTTACGGATATCAACCCAGTTGCCGAGCCTCGCCCATCCTTGCTTGTAGACGAGCTGCTCGAGATTGCTGGCGCTGGACTTGCCGAGAAAATGCTCGATGGCTTTTGCGGGGTATGCTCGCAAGCTTCCTTCCGTGATCGTGCATCCTTTTTCCAGGACTGCCTTGGCGGCCCCTTTAATCACCGCGTCCTTGTCAGGTGGTAGCTTGGTAATGGCATCCTTCACGATCAAATTGGCAGTCTTGCAAAGGTATTCGATGCTCGTCGCTGCCAGGTAGTTGTAATCGGCCGGGCTAATCTCGGACGGCAAGGGGCGTTCGGGATCCGCGATCCTCGGCAAATTATCCTTCGTGAGGGTGCCGGATCGCAGCGTTGCATCCTTTCGCTTAAGCCATTCGAACTTCTTGCCATTTTCCGCGAGCACGTGCTCGAGCTCGGCTCGCTTTTTTCCATTTAAACGAACAAACACTTGCTGGTATACTTCGAGCTTGGTATCATCCGTGTGGGAGAATTTCTTGCTCACCCGACAAAAATCGTCGAAATTTCCACCTATGAACTTAAGTAATCGCTGGCATGTTTCGTGCTCGATAGCAGCGTTCCTGATCGGCTCCAGGAGCGATTCAGGCTGCCGCAAGCTCGTCTTGTACGTGCGATAGTATTCCCCATCTCGATCCGGTGAACAGAATGACTTTCCTTTCACGATAGTAGCTCGATTTTGGATGTTGATTTCAATTCATACCATTCCCTGGCAATCCAGCCTATTATGCTATTGATGAGGGCACCGAGGAAAGTATAAATCCTGACTTCACATCGTATAGAAGTTAATAAACAACAAAAAAAAAATCGAAATCAATAAAAGTCGAAATCCTCGTCCTCGAACTCATCATCATCTTGGAAATCAAGATATTCAAGTATCCCGTGAACCCGCCCGGTAGCTTTTTCGGAAGCCGTGAAATAAGCAGTGAACTGGCTTGCCATTCGTTCGATATATTCCTTTTTTGCGGCTCGCACGTGAATAACTTGTGCTCTATCATCATGAAACCCGGCAAGGACGATCGACTTCACGCGGCATACCAGCGCGAAGATCCGGGCTTGCAATCGTGCATACTCGTCGATGGGACATGTTTTGAATTCGAAATACCGTCCAGCCCATTGAAGATCCGGCTTTGCAGCGATGTAATGATCTCGGGTGACTTGATAAAACTGCGTTTTAGGCGTGAGACCGAGAATTCTCGCTTGAAGAAAAACTCGTGAAATATTCTCCGCTTTCTCCCGCTCGTTTGCAGCGAAATTATCCCGCACGTGA
>JAUQYW010000205.1 GCA_030587525.1 Candidatus Sigynarchaeota archaeon
CGAGCGGGAACCACAAGAAGCTATAGATGCTGGCCCACACGATCCAGCCGAAATATGAATGGAGGGATATGCCAAGTTCAAATAGAACTTCCGAATTGACGGCTTCACCTAATTCACCAATGATATTTCCGAGATCGGGTCCGATATAGTTGTTAAATGCATACACGAACACGAGACTCAGCGTCCACCGCTTCTGGCCTCGAATCTCCCCTGAGATGGCCCAAATCGCCAGCCCCGTGATCAAGCCGAAGACGGGATGCAACACTCCTGCCATACAGTACACTCGATGCCTATCAAGATAAAACTAAACATATTAAGGAGAAGCTTTCATCCTTGCATTGCGTTCCATCGAGCTTCTATTTCCCGGGATGCGTTGCTCCCGGGCGGCAAGATAACCACGATCTCGGCCTGGCTCCCTTCGTTCTCCGAGCGTTTAATGTTGATTCGACCACCCGCGAAATCCACGTCGCACCAGCCGCCATCGAGCAAGCAATGCCCCTTCACGCGTAAAACGAGCCCCACCGCCGCTGCGAGGAACTGTTGAAACGTGGATCCCGGCAAGGATTTTCTTGTCACGAGCAGCATAGTTTCGGGCCGGTTCTCCGGCGTGTTCGTTCCTTTGCCATACGTGGCTTGTCGGGCGAGCTTAACAGCGGATTCGACCCGATCGAATGGAAGGTTACCGTTCACGGTCGTGAAGATCGCCGCGGCGGGAGCGATTTCGGAGATCTTCGCCCGGGCCATTTGGACATCGCGCGCGGGCGCAATGTCTACTTTATTGATCAAGACCACGGCGGAATATACAAGCTGCTTTCTAATCGCCTCGAACATGTCCAGCTGATCGATGAAGGTAACCGCATCGACTATGCAAACGCTCCCTCGATAATCGAGTACATTCCCGGAAATCGCGTTCGCGATGGTGATATCCTGGGTTAGCGGGGACGGGTCTGCAAGCCCGGGACTTTCCATAATGACCATATCAACGAGTTCTTTCGACAGCTGTTTCAGCGCCTCGATGAAATCCCAGTGGCGGCAGCTGCAAAAAATGGACCCGCCCTCGATCTCGGAGATGATTACATTCCCCTTGTCGAGCCGCGCGCCATCGATGCGGGTGCTGCCGTATTCATTGACCAGGAAAGCGATGCGCCGCTTTCCGGTCAGTTCATCGCGCACGTTTTTCAAGAACGTCGTCTTGCCCGCGCCATAAAAGCCACAAACGAGAAACACGTCGATCAGGGGTCTATTCAAGCCACCGGTTTTGGTCCCGCTTTGCACGGTTCTCGCTCCAAGTTCTGTTTGTTCTTTCCTATCTTGCATTTCAAAAAGACGACGGAGAAACGGATGCCTTCTATGACAACAAACCAAAGGATCACGTTGGCCAACACGATTGTGAAACCAAGCCCGTCGAATTGAATGCCGCCGGGGAAGTATGTGTATATCACCTCGCCAAGCTGGATAAAGGGGCGCAATCCAATGTACCACGGGTTAAGCTCGTGGGTCGCGTTGTACGGGGCGGAGTAGTTTTGATACAGCATGGAAGCACGCCGCCCCTTGAGCTCGTCGAAGACGGCTTGCTCGGTAAAGGTGGAAACATTCACCAGCGTCCAGCCGTGAATCTTGTCCTTTTCCGGCACATGCATCCCCGTGGCCGCGATCATGCCCATGCCAGTCCGCCGACAAAATACGTTGGAATCTTGGTCGAAATCCGCTGCGTTGATGACCTCGATGTAATCAACGCCCCAGTCAAACAATTGCTGCCGGCTTGGGTGCGTCGGCATGATCGGCAGGGAATATAACAAATGATCGATGATCACGATACCGCCTAGCGCGTGGGTAGCATTGATGAAACTCAAGATTTGGTCATCGGAGGGATTGCTGCCATAATTCGGGATGGAAGCACGAAATACTGTTGAATTCGTGATGTTTGGTGGGAGGATGATGTTGAAGTGTCCGCGGTTGCTACCCCATTCAATGCCGACAAGGACCTTGATCTGGCGGTCATATTGTTCCCGAGCGATGCGTTGTGCATCGCTGGTACTCTGCCAGCACCCCATACCACCAGTAAGCTTGTCGGTTACCACGCAAGCATTGTACCCCATAGCGATGTGATATTCGATGTTCTGCTTCGGCGTGAGAACCCCGCCACTTTGCAGCGTGTGGCTGTGCGGATCAAACAAGACGTTATATCGAACAGTATCGTAGTCTGGTACAAATTTGTAATTCCAATCGCCATCCGTATAGATATATTTTCCCGGGATCAATGCGAACGCCGTGATGCTCAAGATCATGACCGACGTGCTGATGATGGCAACCCAACCAAATCGTTTGAACAGCGAGAGCCAGCCTTGGCTGATTTTTCGCTTCATGATACCTATTCTGGAAGCGTGATTTTATAAGATCGCATAATGGCGGAAAAATAGAGATAAGAGAAAGGAAAGAAATTCTGAAATTTTTCAAATTTTTTGGATCACGCTTGGTGGTTGTCCTTTTCGTCTGGATTTCTTGTATTTCGGATAGATAACGACGATGGAAACTGCCACGATCCAGAACGCGATGATCTCGGCAATGCCCTTCAAGCGATTCGTGTCGAATAGCCAGTCTAAGCGAAAACGATCGGCCCCTCTCGCGTCGCTCTGCCGATAGAAGATGTCGAATCGCTCGGGAGGGTTGGTGTAGACCGTGAGGTTTACCTGATCCAGGAAGTCTGTCCCATAACTCTCGAACACGCCACCCATAGAATAATTGCCGGGATCGATGACTGTCCAGGCCAGGAAAAACGTGATTTCCTTGATGCCGAAATGCTTGGCGATCAGCACGTCGCGCATCAAGTTGCTAAAGCCCGAGTTGTTTCCTGCCGGCCAAGTGTAAGGCTCGGGTTGTGGCATGTCGCGACCATAACATGACAAGTTCGTGATCCCGATGTAGAAGCCGGTCTTGCCAGCCGGGACAGAACGGTTCAAAAAATCCAGCTGCGAATACACGGAATAAGACGTGTCCCAAGGATGCTCGGGATCCATGGGAGATCCCCACGGAGTCTCGCCTCCAGTCCCGCACCGGTAGATCATTGGCGCGTACATCGTGAATCGCTGGGGAATGTACATGTTGAAGCCGCCCTCGGCCTGCATGTCGTTATCGCCATCGAATGGCACGTCTGCACACTCAGTCACCCCGGACACGCACTCCATCTCGATCGTCTTTCCACGCTCGGCGGATTTTTGATCCATGTAATCGAATAAGCTATTCCAGATGGCCGTCGCCTCGCTGAACGTGAGATTCGCATAGAAGGAGTTGTACGGATCTCCCTCGATGTCGAAGCAAAAACCACGCCAGTTGTGTATCACGTGGTTAGCTTCCCACGTCGTCAAGAATTCCGTGGCCGTTTGCACGTGCTGGACAAAGGTCAGGAGACTCGATGGATACATAGTAACCCTGTACGTGACGCTCGGGCACCGGGATTCCCACAGGAGCAAAGTCTGCAGCGAATCGTTCGTGATGGTATCAAACGTGAGGTCCAGGTTCACGTGATGCTTCTCAAACTGGTCGAGGGCCGCTTCGGAATATAAACGCGGGCCTAGGCCCAAGGCAATATAAATACTATCGGTATAATTGGCGTAGATCGGCGGGGTTGCCCAAAAATTGTACGTGATGTCGTAATGCTGGGGCCGTATTTCGATCCGGGGCGAAAAAGCGTCCGATAACATGAGTGCGCCGGGGATGATAACGCCAACCGTGATAGTGAAACCAATCAAAGCCTTCTTGATAGACCTCTTTTGCTTTGCATCCAGGCCGCGGGCGATGAGGCCGAATCCATGCCTGAACCCGTGGAACCACGGCCCGAGCGACCACGAACGCTTTTGCTGGCACAAGTTGACGGTTTCACCGAGGAAATTGACCAGCCCCAGGAACGAAATCGCGAGAAGCCAAATCCACGGGAGACCTATCGTTGCATATGCCGTGGTGAACCCGCGTTCGAGAATCTCGTCGTTTCGGATGACTTCCTTGCCAACGACGAACCACCAATACGCAAAAGCCACGAGCGTCGTGAGCGCACCGATGCGCGTGTGCGCTATGCCGTAAAAAAATAAAAAAATCGCGCAAATGCTAATTCCAAGCAACATGTCAAAAAAGCTTTCCCACGGGTTGAGTATTCCCTCGGCGAGGGCGGCGGCGGGTACCACGATGCCGTATGCAATCGTGAAGAGAAAAAGGAAGGCGTAAGATATCTTGAAGAGCGACACCGAGTATCTCCTGAACCGCACATAGGGAGATTTGTATTCTGGATTCATGATGTATCAAACCTTCGCCAGGCAAAAAAAGATCCGGCAAGGTCTCTATCGCTAATTTCAACGACAATTTCCAGTATTTTCAACGAAAATTCGGGACTGAAGAAAAAAAGTATTGTAAAAAAGAGATTATTTTCGCGCGACCACGGTTTCGATGATCTTCGGTTTAGTCGATCTGAATTTTGATTGGATCAACCGGGTGATGTCGAGAACGACCATACTGCCAAACACGGCCACGAGAATCCAGAGCCAATCTTCCCAGACAAGCGGCGTAAGATGGAACACATCCGCGAAAGGCCCGATGTAGATGATCATAATTTGCAGTATGAAGGCAAATCCCACGGCGAGCAAGAGAAACTTGTTGCTCAAGGGATTATGGCGAAACGTGCTCTTGCCATCGGGCGTACGGGCTACGAACACGACGACGAGCTCGAACACTACGGACGTCGTCAATGCAACGGTTCTCGCATGATTCAAGTCGCTGTAGTAGTTCAAGAAAAGCAACGTCGTCGCTAGGAACGCAAGTGCACCACCGACGATGGAAAACCACAGGATCTCCTTCATGAAGGAACCGCCCTTTCCTCGCGGCTTCCGCTTCATGATGATCGGGTCGCCGGGATCGACAGCAAGCGCCATCGCGGGCAGGCCGTCCGTGAGCAAGTTGAGCCACAAGATGCCGAGCGCGAGGAACGGGGATTCCAAACCAAGAACGACGGTCACGACGAATACCGTGAGGATCTCGTCGAAGTTGCTCGATATCATGAAGCGAATAAATGCTTTCATATTGTCGAAGATCTCGCGGCCTTCCTCGACCGCGGCGACGATGGTCGCGAAGTTATCGTCGGTTAATATCATGTCGGACGCTTCCCTCGCTACGTCGGTACCGGTGATGCCCATGGCAATACCGATGTCTGCCTTCTTGAGTGCAGGCGCGTCGTTCACGCCGTCACCGGTCATAGCCACAACCTTGTTGAAATCATCCTGGAGGCATTTCACGATCCGGGCCTTGATCGACGGCGAAGCCCGGGCGCACACGTCGAGATCTTTCATGACATCCTTGAATTGCTGGTCGTCCATGGCCTCTAGTTCCGCGGCCGTGTAACAGGTATACACGGTATCCTCGTAGGGCTTGAGATCCAGCGCTTTTGCGATGGCCAACGCCGTGTTCTTCTGATCGCCGGTGATCATAATGATGCGGATGCCGGCATGCTTGGCCTTGGCTATGGCCTCTTTGACTTCCTCGCGAGGAGGATCGATCATACCCGTAAGGCCGATGAAGGTCATATTTTTCTCGACTTTCTCGATCGTGAATTCCTCGTCGGAGTTCGATAACTTTCGTTTGGCCATTGCAAGCACCCGAAATGCCTTGCTGGCGAGGTCCTTGTTCATGCCGAGAATATTCTCCCGCATTTGCCCGTCTAGAACGATGACTTTATCCCCGATTTGCACGCTATCGCAGCAATCGATAACACTTTCGGGCGAACCTTTCATGTATGCCCACGTTTCCTCGCTGCCAGACGCGCGAGAGAGATACACCATAGTCATGCGCTTGCGGTCGCTATCGAAGAAGATCTCGCCATTCGGTTTTGGATCGGTTTGCTCGTCCCAGAGCGCCTTGTAAGGCGTCTTCATCGCCGCCACGACCAACGCGCCCTCGGTCGGATCGCCCTCGCACTGCCATTCGCCCTTCTTGGATGAGTACTGGATGGTGGCCGTGCTTGCCAGGAACCCCGCTTTGAGCAATTCAAGCACGTCCGCCTCTTCTTGGACGTTCAGTTGCTTGTTAGTTTCAGGATGAATGAAATTCCCCTTCGGCAAGTACCCGAGACCGGAGATCTCGATAACCCCTTTCGCCGGCGTCCATAACCGTTGCACGGTCATCTTGTTCTGCGTGAGCGTGCCTGTCTTGTCCGTGCAGATGACCTCGACACTGCCCAGGGTTTCGACGGCCGGCAGTTTCCGCAAGATAGCTTTCTTTCGCGCCATGCGTTGCACGCCAAGGGCAAGCGTGAGGGTGACGGCCGCGGCGAGTCCTTCCGGAACCGCGGACACTGCCAACGCTATCGATGTTTCGATGACATCAACGATGTTGGCATTCGTATGAATAGCGAATTCCGCGATAACGACCAGCACCACGATGATGATCACGATCAACCCGAGCATCTTGCCGAGTTTCTCCAATCTCTCTTGAAGCGGGGTCTTTTGCTCGCCCGATTCGATGGTCGCCTTTGCGATCTTGCCCATTTCGGTTTCCATACCCGTCCGGACGATGATCGCCTTACCGCGACCCTTGACCGTCGTCGTGCCCATGAACGCCATGTCCTTTTGCTCGGCAAGCACGATCTTTTTCTCGTCGATGATCGCGGATTGCTTATCCACGGGCACGGATTCGCCCGTGAGGATGCCTTCCTCGACCTTCAACCGGTTCGCATCGATGATCCTCGCGTCTGCGCCTATCGTCTCGCCTTCCCACATAACCAGGATGTCCCCGACAACGAGATCCTTCACGTTGACCCGGGTTTCAACGCCATCCCGGATAACGAGAGTGTCGTCGCCGGCCAATTCTTTCAATTTCTTCAAGCTTTCCTCGGCGCGGTGTTCTTGCACGAACCCAAGTATGCCATTCAAGACGATGATGACGATGATGACCACGCCTTCGACGACATCCCCAAAAATGAACGAGACTGCCGCGGCAACGAATAGAAGGATGACCAGGAAATCCTTGAATTGCAATAAAAACTTCACGAATGGCGAAACTTTCTTCTCCTCGGCAAGCTCGTTCGGTCCATGTTGCTTGAGCCGCTGCTTCGCCTCTTCGGAGGAAAGCCCGTGTGGTATCGAAGTCTTTAGCTCCCTTTCGATGTCCTCGGCACTCGTGTTAAAATACGTGCTCGACATTATTTTGTGCCTCCACATTGATTCAGATAATCAGAAAAAGGGGAGGTATCTATTTAAATTGAATGGCATTCAAGTTGTTCCACCGGGTTTACTATGAATTGCGAGCCGGAATTATGCACGTTCATTCTCAATTAGACAATCCTAGAATGGGGAATTTTGCCAAAAAAAGATACTCTTCATGTTTTGATGCCATTGAAGGCCTAAATCGATCGATTTAGGGAGGACAGATTGAATCCCGATAATCTTATAGGATGATTGCAGATAATCTAAATACGATCTCGACAAGGTTTTTAGAGGGAGGGATAGCAAGTGGTGGAAGACAGGAAAAAGCCGGTTCAAAGTGCCGATACTTTGAACAAATTGGAGCGTAAGAAAAAAACAAGTATCGTTGGAATGCTTATATGGGCAATCGCAGCCCCAACCTATTTTTTCGTCGCACGAGTGATACTTGATGATGTATTATCCGCAGGCGATTGGGAAATTGTGATGCAAATTCTACAATATTACGATGTCATCAGATTCGTGCCGTTCAGCATTTTTTTATTGTTGTTTGTCATTTGCTTGATCCAGGTCATTTTAATCGGTAATAAAATCAACCAATTAAAGTATCCTGGGCAGATCCCTGCAAGTGGCATCGCCACGGTAGATCGTGGTGTTCCCGTGCCTGCTGATGGCCAGGTAAGGTCTGGCTCACAAACCGTCTCGCGACCATCACAAACATCGATGAACGCGCAATCAGCATCAAAATCGCTAGCCGGGGTTCCGGAGCCCAAAGAAATGAATGCTAGCAAGGATCCACTCGTTGGTTTTGTCACGAGCCCGTGCGGCGCGTGTTTCCCTTCCATGTGCGTGGGATGCGGGGAAAAAGATCTCCAAAAGTTGCACGAACACGATTACAGTGCAAGATTTGAACGGGAAACGGGGCGCTCGTACGGATCCAGCACGGTCACTATTAATTATCGGGTTACAACAATCGGGTTGCGCAATTACGTGTGCATCGATTGCGAGGCAAGAGCGAGGGCCAAGTATTTTGGATTTGCCGTGCTTTTCATCGCATTTTTAACGGCTTCCCTCGTGATATTTGGCTTGGCAGAACAAGACATCATCCCTTTTGAGATAATTATCGCTGGGGGCATTGGCATGGCATTATTCATACCATTAACCATCTGGTGGCTCGTTTTCCGTTTCAACGCTGCACGACATTTCGTGAAGGTGTGGATGTCACCTTTTGGCAGTACATTTACGTTCTACTTGAAAAATCCGGCTATCGGGGAGATTTTCAAGCGGTTAAATCCCAATCTTCACGTCAAGATGTGGACATGGTTCTTGTAAAGAGCACCAAACAAAATATTTTTACTTTTTCAATATTTTTACAAGGTTAGCGACGAGGCGATTCACGATCGAAAGCCTTGCCGGCCGTATTTTCACCGGAATGCCCGCGACCTTTCCCCACAAGCGTACAACGTACAAGTTCACCAGGTGAGAAAAATCTTGCCCGAAATGCAATGACAAAACCGAGTTCAGCTTGTCGCGAGTCACGTCGGCTTCAGCAATTCCCCTTCTCATCAGGAGCGCCCTCAATTCCGAGAGCACCTCCTCATAGGCGAGATTTTGCCAGTGCTCCCGCAACGCGCTCACGACCATTATGAATTTCAACCGGGCATCGACCGTGTTATCATTCGCGGGCAATCCCGAGAGTCGCTCGTCGAACGCTTTTTTCGGAACCCGAAACTTTTGCACGAGAAACTCGACGAATGCCCCCATCGACTTACCCATCGTTGCCCGGAACCCTTCCAGAACACCAGCCCGTATCATCTTGTAAACCGCCTTGGTCCCTGGTACCAGAAGCGTTTTTCTGGTAAGCCGGTCATAGATGCGAAAGGAAGGAGAGATCAACTGCTGCTGCAGCACGGCATCGAGTGTATCTTCGATCATCTTTAACTCGTTATTTTCAGCCACGATGATACCAGGATTTCATCCAAGGATTAAAAACTCTTTCCATTAAACACGTATAAATGATTGCCAAAAATTGAATTTTCCCTTGCCTGCTCGAGAAGCACTAACCTCGCCCCGTTCGGATAGTCCTCGCTCGTTCATTGATCTTTCTCGTCGGATTTTTCTTCGGACTCGCGATCTTTCTCCTCGTGAATAAGGGAAAGCTCGATTTCCTCGATCTGCCGGGCCTTCATACGCGCGTATTCGACCATGAACGTGTTGGTGATTGCCATCATGTTTATCAAGATAATATTGGCCACCAGCATTCAAGAATCGACCTTCACCAATTCCGGACAGTCGTAACTAATCGTATGAATTATGGACGAACTTGGACATCACCAACAAACGTGCTATGAAGGTTCCGGGATGCCTTATAGTAGATATCGCCTGTGTTTTTTGACGAGGGAAATATCGGGCTTTAAATACACTGATGGAAATCTGGCAACATGGTTTCGGTCTTGCTTTCGAGACGGGACCTGCGGGTTTCCTCTATGGACCCGCCCGGGCAGAGTGTCCAACTTGTCCACCCACATAGTAAGAGTCTCATCTTATCTCGAAAAACAAGATTAATTATGGTCAGAAGGACAGGTCACGAACGATGTGCTGGTCGTTTAAGGGCAGCTCGATTTTCCGGGAGGAACTTGCGGGGATCGATCAGCTCCAGGTCATACTTTTCCACGATTTCGTGATATACCTGCTGGGAAAAATCCAGCTCGTGAAGATCCGGCTTCTTGAACCCGTGATAGTCGCTGCAAATCGAGAACTTCACGCCATATTCGTGCCCATATTCCAGAACTGGCTTGAACCATTCCTCGTTTATCGGTTTTTGCTTGTTGAGCTCGATCGCGACGTCGTACTTCTTCGCATAGAGGATAAACCGCTTCATCTTCTCCTTCGAGAAATGCTTCGGCATGTTCTCGTGCGGGTGGGCGAAGACATCCGGGCGGTAATCGGCCCAAGCCTTGTACACCCCGCCTTCCCACATGTTCTCATAAATGTCTCTGGGATGCTTGGGCACGGTCTGATGCTTCACGACGACTGTATAGTCGAAGAAATCGGTCGTTATCCCGCGGGGAAGCGTAAGCTGCCCCCGGGGATTGATATCGATCTCTCCAGAATTTAAAAATCGGATCTTGGGATATTTTTTGTTATAGATGCGAAAGAATTCCTTTCGGTACCGCAAGAAAGAAACGGAATAGCAGTTGTTCCACCGGCGCTGGTCGCCAAATCGCTTTGGATTGTGGTAGATCGAAAACGGAAAAATGTGATCGGTGAATCCCACGATCTTGATGCCATTGTCGATGAGCCCTTGGACGATCATATCCAGGTCATATTGCGCATCGCTGAATGGCGTGTGGACGTGGAGATCGAAGAAATGAAACTTGTCTGCCATATCAAATCCCGGGATTTACGTTTGCTTGGAAAGTTTATCCAAGATATCAGCAAAGGCGATGACCTTGCCGTCGTCGGGCCCTATTATGACCGATTGCTTTCCTACGGCCTTCTGGATTTTCGTGACTTGCGCGGGCACGTTGTTGCCGTCGATTTCATTGTCCATGCGCCGGCCGAAATGCACGAGAATGCAGATTGCTGGCTTGATCTCGCGCAGCATCGGGATCAACTGGTCCGTGCACATGTGCCCCCTGCACACCACATCATCAGGCCGGAGCAAGTTTGCGACGAGAACGTCGACGCCGGCATAGGTTTTCACGTAGTCAGGGAATGGTTCCGTGTCCGACGTGAATGCAAGCTTGTAGTGATATTTCTGGCCGGGATTGCCGATATCAAGGATATACCCGATGTTGGGAACCGAATCGGTATGGCTGGCCGTCGTGGCGGTCACCGAGAGGCCTTGCTCGAGCTGCACGCTATCACCAGCCTGCATCTGCACGGTCCTTCCGAGCATCTTGAAGAAATACTTTTTCACGTCAAAGTATCCCGCGGGCGCGACGAACGTCCCTTTTTTCGCTTTGAACTCCATATCATCCTGCAAAGCTTCGACGATCACGGGAATGCTCATTTCGTGGTCATTGTGCTCGTGCGTGAGGAAGATGTAGTTTGTCTTCTTAGCATTGACCTTGTCCTTGTGATCTTTCAGGTCGCGGATCGCACCAGGGCCTGGATCCACGTGTGCTTGCACCTTTCCTTGCATTATTTGCAAGATAAATCCCCCCGTGGATCGATACTGGGTCGTGGCCATGTACCGGGCACCACCCGAGCCCAGGATCACGATGCGATCTTGGTTATATTTTTCAAAAGGATTGGGCATGCTGGGTTTTCACGGTCAAGGCTCTTGAAAAATTTTTGCTAGCGAGAAAAGAAAAGAGGTTGGAAAAAAAGGATTGAAAAATGTCGGGAATGCCCTTCAAGAAGAGCGTTCTCAATGGCCCTTCAAATCTTGCACCGTTGTCTCTCGACAGCGAGCAAGGATTCGAATTGTGATACGTAATCAGCACATTTTCCGCCTAAAAACGCCCGTGGATCGATACCGATTCGCTTCATGTGTTTCAAGTCTTGTTTCAAGTCGGAGACAACTTTTTTCAAGCTATAATAGTCCATGTTGTTTTTTATGTCCGGTAATACCATAAATTGCCACCATTTATCGCTGAAGTCTGCTTAAACTATATCACAGCCTTCAAACGCCCAAGATCCTATGAGCGCTCATAACACGTAGAGAATACCACCCCGAGCGCGAAGCATTTATCAATTCTCGCGTAGAATAGTTCTTGGATTTAAATGGAATTGAAAATCGAGCAAGTCAAGGATAAACAAGTAAAGGACCTGGTGAAAAACTTCACCGACAAGGTCAATCTCCTCGACGCACCAGGCGCACGTCGTTGCATCCTCGAAATAATCACGTTGATCAGGACGACCAGCGATGAGATGGTCAAGCGAGATGCGAGCATCGTGCTGGAAACCATCCAGCAGATCGATTACAGCCATCCCGAGGACGTACTGATCTTCGCTTCCTCGTGGAAAGGGGACATGGACCAGATAAAGAAAAACATTGCGAACGATATGAAAGTGAAGAATTACGATCAAGTCGCTGATATGGTTCCGAAATTGATATATCTCGTCGAAACAAACAAGGATCTCTACATCCGGGTCAAGTCCGCGGAGATTCTGGCCGAGATAGCGGGAAAATACCAGCACCCGCTCTTGCTTGATAAATTCCAACCACGATTTTTCAAACTAATGTTCGATGATAGCCTCGACGTCACGCAATACATCGCCGAAATCTTGTACAACATTGATTTCCATACGTTCGACACGCACAGCCCCGAAAAAATCCGGAAGATCCTCACCGAGCGGTTCGAGGAGAACCTGGTCAACACGTGGGTGGACGTCGTCTACTTCAGGCACCTCATCAAGCTGGAGATCAACATCGAAAATTTTACGAGGAACTGGATCTGGAACGTTGTCCTGAAGGTCAAGAACGACCCGGGCTTTTCGATCGTCAAAGTCGAGCCTGAATGCCCCGCTAAGGCCGATCTGACCGAAAATGCACAATCCATCGAGTTGAACGTGATCCAGCACCGGTCAGCAAAAAAGATCATCGTTTATCTCGAACCCAAGTTCCAGCCTTCGATACAGCTGCAAATCAAGGTCTCTTACAAGAACAACGATGGAAAGACCATCGTGAAGGAACTGGAAAACGACGCCGTGGACTTGTTCCAGCTCGTCCCGCAATTCTTGACGACGGTCAATTTCGGCCAGGCCCATTCGAAGGAATTTTTCGAGTTCCGCGCGAAGGTCAAGGAAAGCCGAAAGCTCGTCATTCCGGATAATCTCAAGCCGGAATTGCTGACCAACGCGGTCAAAAATCTCATGCAATCCGAATCCATCTTGAGCGTGTACGAGTACAAGACCGAGCAATTCAAGGATGATTCGGAATATTATAGCGAGATTTATTTCCACGGCCAAACGAAGATCGGCCAGGACGAGGTGGTCCTCGTCTCCCGGATATCGGGTGAAGACCGGACGTTTGCTCTCATGATCGCGGCAAACAAGCCACCAATCTTGACCGGGCTCTACAACAAGGTACTGTCGAAGCTCTTCTCGCAGCTCGGGTTGAAGCCGTTCGTGATCCTGGAATGCCCGAAATGCCTTGAACCATTGGAAAAGGGCATGGTATTCTGCCCCAGCTGCAAGTACACGCTAAAATGAGCCTTGCGTATGGACGGCGATTTTACCGCGATTCACGTCAAGGTTTGTTCATTTTTTGATTCCCGGAGAAGCTTTACCAACCCCGTGAAGACCTCATCGACGTTTTTCCCAGTCAGCGCGGAAGTCTCGAAATAACCCATGCTTAACTTCAGTGCGAGTTGCGTGATGTCAAAATGATTAACCGCTATGCTCTCCGTCAAGTCTGATTTATTCCCCAAGATGAAGCCCGGGACGTTTCTTTTCAAGGCTTGCTGGATATCGCTGTACCATTTCGCAACGCTGTGAAAGGTTTGTGGCCGCGTCAGGTCAAACACGATCAGCTGCCCACTAGCTCCGGAATAGAATGACCGCCGTGTTTTGTCAAACTTGGATTGGCCGGCGATATCCCATAGCACGAATTCTATCTTTGCATCATCGACGTAAATGATCTTGTTGGTTATATTGACGCCCATGGACATAATATAGGTTTTCCGAAAGGAGTTGTCCGTGTAGCGTAAAATCGTCGATGTTTTGCCGACTTGGGAGTCGCCGACGACGATGACCTTGAAGCTGAAATGATGTGCCATTTTTTCCTCGGCCACGGGTGCCGGAAAAGCAACCGAGCTGTGCGATGGCATCTCGGTCAGGTACAGCTCTTCCAGCAAACCCATCACCTTACCATGCAAGGTTTCCATGTACTTGCTGTACTCTTCGGGCGGCGCAGTGTTATCTTCCATCGATTGGATTGTGGTCGCGCCTTCATCGAAAACGGGGTTGAAATTATTGAGATATTTGTAAAATACCGCATCGTTTTGCTCGCTGAAGATCAACGTGATCGTAGCATGGATTAAGCCCGTCCGTGGTTCCTTGGGCTTCAGGTGGAAGCACTTGATCAAGCCTTTTAGTTCAATGGACGGGAAGGGGATCAATTCCAGGCTTTTCGGCAAAGTGTCCTCGTCACCCGCGAACAAATTGAGAGATTTGATGCTCACTTGGCTCCGGATATTCTCGTCCAAGTCGCTCGGCATCCAGCTAACCGCGTCAGGTCCGATTTTATCATCGTATTTCGCAAATACGATGCCGGAGATGATGTCTGGCTTCATGGATCAACCATCCTTTGATAAGAAACGCCATGCTATGAGCGCTCGCACGCGAAAGCAAGAAAGAACACGATACCCTCGGGATGGTATCATGATTGAGGATTCAAAAAGGAATCGTGAGCAAGTCGGTGGTGAGCTCGAGCAGTGCCTGGAACGAGTCTCTTCGAAACTCTTGCTTGATTGACGTCAGAATGATACTGAAGTCCAGGAATTTTCTCGTTTTCTTGAAAACGTAATCCTGGAGCTCATTCTTGATCTTGAACTTAACCCGTTCCATATCGGCTTTTCCTCCAAGATACTTGTCATACTTGTGCCCGATGACATGGAAAACCGACTTCGGGGAAAGCTCGAGCCGCGCCGAGTTCGTGAATGAGATGAAATCCATCAGATATTCTTTCCGTGACTCGGTTTCCCATTCAGACACGTCGAAAATGAACAGCACGATATCGGATTGGGAAAAAACCTGCTCCTTGGCGTTCGTCGTCAAGAACTTTTCCAGTTCTTGCCCCGATGTATCCATGAGCGCGAGTTCCATCGGTATTTTTTCAGGTACTTTGCCTTCCTTTTCAATAGGATAGGAGTAAACGTAATTAAACCGAGTAAATTTCACCCCGATCGTCGGCACGTCGGGTTCTTGAAGGATCTTGTCAGCTGGAACACCCTCGAAGAAGAATTTGCGAAGTGACGTTTTACCAGAACCAGGCGGTCCCAAAAGGACGATTTTTTTCATAATATGAAGCATCTCATTCGTTAATTTTCATTCGCGGGAGGAAGCTACCGATAGATCTTGAGATAAAGATTTACAGATACTGACTCTTCGTACACGGAATGCTTTTGACTCGACCTTCGAGATGATTTCCTATTCACGTTTAGGTTTAAAACTGTATTTCGAGCATGTTAAAATGTTATAGAATAAAATTAAGAATCATTATTCTTAATGAATCCCGCATCATCTGCTGATGCAGCTTTTAACCGTTTCTTATGTCGCGACTTGGCAACGGATCTTAGTAGACTCCTTCGCGATCCACATTTATATTCCTCTGGCAAGTTGTTTTTAATATAAATAAACCCTTGTGACCCCGTTTTATGGAACAAAACCTTGCCCTTGCCACGCACCGCCAAAAAATCGATGCCATCGCGGCCGCAGTCAAGGAATTCGCGCAAAATGCGAGACCCGGTGATTATTTTTCTCTCAAGAAGGCATCGGTTTCCCACATGGCGCCTCAACCGGATAACCCGCGCTACTCAGACAAGAAAATCGATGTCAAGGCGCTCACGGAGATCATCAGCATCGATCTTGAAAAAAGGATCTGCGTCGCTGAATCCGGCGTCACCTTTGTCCGGCTGGTAGAGCAAACCTTGAAACACGGTCTGGTTCCTGCGTGCGTGTCCGAGCTCAAGGAGATCACGATTGGCGGCGCGGTCGCGGGTTGCTCTGTCGAATCGATGTCGTTCAAGCACGGGGGGTTCTTCGATTCTTGCATTGAGCTCGAGATCGTTGCTGGCACGGGGGAGGTCGTGACGTGTTCCAAGTCCAAAGCGCCTGAGGTTTTCGATGGCATCCACGGTTCCTTCGGCACGCTTGGCATTCTCACGCTGCTCACGTTCAAGCTCTTGCCCGCGCGGCCATTCGTGGAGGTGAAGTACGTGAAATACGCGTCCTTCGAGGCGCTGCTCGCAGCGATCCGCGAGCACTACGAGAAGCAAGACATCGAGATGATGGACGCGCTCGTTCACGGGCCCGACAAATGCATCCTTTGCATCGGCACGTTCGTTGATTACGCCCCGAAGGCTAGCAAGTATTTTGCGGAGCCGTACTACAAGAGCACGCTCGAGCTGGATCACGATTACATGCACACCTCCGACTATTTCTTCAGGTACGATGCAGACTGCCACTGGTCGATCCGGAACTATCCCGGGCTCGAAAACAGGATCGTGCGCCAGCTCTTCGGGAACTTCTTGCTCGGCTCCTCCAACATATTGCACCTCACGGAACGGCTGCCGTTTCTCGTGAGAAAAGGTAACAAGCCAGATGTCATCGTCGACGTGTTCATTCCCTTCAAGCACGCGCAGGAGTTTTTCGATTGGTGCAAGGAAACGTTCGATTACTACCCGCTGTGGATCGTGCCGTACAGGATGCAGCCTTTCTACCCGTGGTTAAACCCGGCATTGATCGAGGGCATCACGGAACCGCTCTTCATCGACTTTGCCATCTATGGTTTCCAACAAAAAGGAGATAAGAACTACTACAAGATCCTCGAAGAAAAGGTGTTCGAGCTCCAGGGCATGAAGACGCTCATCACGCACAACTATTACGACGAGGCTTCCTTCTGGAAATCCTTCAACAAGCCGTTCTATGACTTGATCAAGGCCAGGATCGACCCGAAGAACTTGTTCAGGAACTTGTATGCCAAGACCAATTACAAGAAGCACCAGGGCTCGTGATCATGGAAGGAACGCCGAGACCACGGGTCCATTTCTTTGTCCTCATGATTGCGTCCATCGGTAACGCCGTGGTGTGGGGCATGAGCGGGTTCATCCAGTTCCACGCGACGAAGCCTGCCATCCAAGGTGGTTTCGGCCTGGGCGGGCTCGAGATCGGTTTGATATTCGGGATCTCGGCAGTTTTCACCTCCATCTCGAACATCTTGTGGGGCGCGGCATCGGACAGGACAAACACCAGGTGGGGAAAGCGGAAGCCGTTCATGTTCTTGTTCCCGCTGCTGGTCACGTTAACCTTGTGGATCTCCGCGAGCGTTGACGTGTTATTTGGGGTTCAAGCCATATTCTGGGCATTATTGATCTCCTGGACCATGAAAAGCATCCTCCACGCGGGCGCGAACGTGCCGTACACGACGGTCATCCCGGAAGTCGTCCCGCCCGAAAAACGGGTTGCCATATCTCAGCTAGGCGCTTTCGTCCAGGGCATCGGTTTTGCCCTGGGTGCCGTCGTTCCGACCTTTTTATTTCAAGTTTCAAGCGCTTTTTCCATGCCGTTCGCGATCGCGGGCGCGTTCATGGTCATGACCTATCTCGCCTCGTCGACCGCGATCCCTGCCAGCAGCAAGCCGGTCTCCACCGTGAGTGCATTGCAAGCCATGCGATCGACATTGCGGGATCGCAATTTCATGCGGTTCGAGATTGCCCAGTTTCTCTGGACGCTCGGCCTCAATATCGTGATCTTCGTCCTTCCTTTTATTGCCCAAGACGTCCTCGGAATTGTGAGTGAAAGCATCTATGGCTGGTTTTTCCTCTCGTTTCTCGGCATCGCAGGAGTGCTCCTTTTCGGGATCAATTACGTGCTGCAAAAACGCCACGTGGAAAAGAAAAAAGCCTTGCTTTTCTCGCTTGTATTGTCCGCGATCGCGCTGGTCTTCATCGGGTTCATCGGCACCCCTGCCTTCGGGAGCATTCCTATCTTGGTTCAAGTCTACACGATAGGATCATTTATCTTTGCCGGCCTCGTCGGGATATTCATCTTTCCCTATGCGATCATGATGGGCCTCATCGATTATGATTCTGGCTCGGAAGCGACTTATAACGGTACCAATAGCACGGTGCTCGGGTTCGCAGCGATTCCCGCCGGGCCCATCGGGGGCCTGCTCGTGCTAAACGGCTATCCATGGGTCGGAATCATTTGCGCACTTCTCTTCATTGTCTCGATCGCGGTCATGCTCAAGGTGAACGTGCCTGAGCATCTCTTCCACAAAAAAGAAGCATGAATGGCCTTGGCACCTTCGGGCACCGAGCATAAGATTTTATATGTCGGGGATAGGAGTTCCTCATCTTGGCCAATCATATACTTTACATGTCCAGTTGAGCATCTATGAGACGATTTCACTTCACATTACTCGTGATCACGTGCTGTGCCATCACGGCATCGATCGCTTTCCAAAACATGTTCAATGAGGAGCAATTGCAAATTGCATTCAGACCGGGCACGGGCTTGAGGCGATCAGACCCGCCACTCACGATAAATACAAATTTCCAGCTCGCAGCGGCATCGACCGGTGGAGACGGCTCACCGGGTAATCCGTATATCATCGAGAATCGGATCATCGACGGTGTCGCAACCTTCACTTGCATCTCGATTACAAACACGAACAAATATTTCTTCCTGCGATATTGCACGCTGACGAACGGCGTGAAGGGCCTTTACTTCAACAACGTGTCCAACGCGCACGTGTACAACGTGACGGTATCGGGTATGACTGGCGCTGCGGCGTATGGTATCCACTGGGAGTACTCCGATTATAACAAAATGAGCAATTCGACTTCGACTGGCAATGCGCATAATGGTTTCTACTCGGTCTATAGCGATCACAACTGGTTTTTCCACAACAATATCTCGGTCAATTCCATGAACGGGATGGTCATGGTCTACGCGACGAACAACACGATCGCCAACAGCACCATGTCCCGCAACGTCGGCGGCGCGGGTATCGGAAGCGGTATCTCGTTCACGGGCAGCATGACGTATTGCAAGATCGCGAACAACACGATCTCGCAGAACAACGATAACGGCATCCTGTTCATAAACGATTACAACAGTTATAACACCATCGAGCATAACATCATACAATCCAATAACGACGATGGCGTGAGCATGGAGGGTCGTCATCATTATAACATCATCCGGTTCAACACGATCAAGAGTAATCGTGAAAATGGTGTCTACTTGTATGATACTTATTCAAGTCAGCATGCCATTGGAAACCAGATTATTGGAAACACGATCACCGATTCCGTGCTTGCAAGCGGGCAAGGAGTCTACTTGAACGTGTATATCGATTATACGCGCATCGAAAACAACACGATCCTGCGCAATAATTACGGCGTGTACTTGTACAACACTGTTTATCACACGATCGTCAAGGGCAACAACATTTCCTTAAACCGTGATGAGGGTGCATTTTTCACCCAGTATGTTCGAAACACGACGTTCGATGGCAACCAGTTCAAGAAAAACGCGGGCTATGGCATGTGGATCGCTGATTACAACTGCACCGTGAAGAACAATGTGTTTGATGCGAATAGTTTTGACGGGATCCATATCCGGAATGATTATTTTGCAAACATTGACATCATCAATAATACGATAATCAACCATGGTAACTCGATGTATTATGGCATTGATTGCTGGATTTCACGGAATGTCGCTATCGTGAACAACACTTTTTTCAAGAATTATAACGGGCTTATACTTATCGATACCAGCCTGATCAGGGTCACGGGCAACAAGATATTGAACTGCTCATATGGTTTTCTCATAGGCAGCGGCAATTACACGTGCAACGATAGCATCATTTCCGACAACATCATCGCGAACAATTCTGTTTATGGCATTAGAATGGCGAATTGGGACGATAATGGCATATCGAAAAACATCACGATCGAGTTTAACGTGATTGATCACAACGCCATTGGCATCTTCCTCCGGAGATCGCGAGATAACATTTTCCGCGGCAATAACTTCACCAGGAACGGCTACGGCATTCAATATACCGAGACGATTGGCCCGAATACTTTCTATTACAATAACTTCATGCTCAATACGAAACACCTTAGCAATTCCATTAACAACCTTTGGAACACCGCGTATCCATGGGGCGGGAATTATTGGGATAATTACACCCTGGTAGATGTATTCCATGGACCCGGCCAGAACATCTCCGGCGCGGACGGCATCGGGGATACGCCAATCACGCTGATTAATGGTGGGATCGACCTTTACCCCCTCATGTTTCCCTATCCTAACGATGCAACCAGCCCCGTGATCACCTTACTCTCGCCAGTAAATGCATCTTTGAGCCGTGTCAGCACCCAGGTCTCCCTCGACGTGTTCGATGCCCGCCTCGATGCAGTTTGGTTCAATTGGGATAGCGGAACGAACCAGACCTTGCACTCGCCATATCACGTGTCAACGCCCGCTGCGGACGGGGTGCACGTGCTCCGCGTCTACGCGAACGACACGCATAGCAACGTCGCGGTGCAAAGGTATGAATTCATAGTTGACACCTCGCCACCTGTCATCACGCTCGTCTCCCCCGGCAATAACACGATACAGAGGCCTGGCATTATGATCGACCTCACAGTGACCGATCCGAACTTGTCGAGCGTCGTTTTCAACTGGAACGGCAGCGTCAATCAAACCCTTGTCGCCCCATACGACCTTTCTATTCCTGCGATCGACGGATCCAGGCAACTTAGAGTGTACGCGATTGATGCCGCTGGTAATGCCGGATCAAGATTTTTCCGGTTCACGGTCGATGGGACACCTCCGTCGATCATTTTGAATAGCCCCGCCAACGCGTCCGCCATCTTACCGAATCGGGTGATCGACTTGCTCGCGGGTGACATCCGGCTGGACGAAACGTGGTACCAGTGGGATTCCGGATCGAACATCACCTTGCTTGCACCTTTCGACGTTAACGCGCCGGGAACCGACGGGTTGCACGTGCTGCGCGTATACGCTAACGATACGGCGAGCAACATAATGAATCGGCGATACGAGTTCACGATCGACGCTATACCACCTGTCAGCATACAGAACTTGCACAGTATTTCGCACACGACAAGCTTGTGGTCGAATGATAGCTGGATTGACCTTGTCTGGGACGTTGCGTCAGACGCGGGCGGTTCCGGGATAGCCGGGTACTCGTTCACGTGGGCGACTTCCCCCGTAACCCCTGGATTGACCGTCATTAACAACCTTACAACTTACACGGGCTCGCAACCGGATGGATACACGTGGTATTTCAGCATCATCGCGATAGACAACGCGGGCAATCCATCGACGAGCGTTTCGATAGGCCCGTTCTGGATCGACACGAACCCACCAGATGCGCCCATTCCGGCCAGCACCACGCATACGACATCGACGTGGTCGGCGAACGTGATCATCATCGTGATGTGGGATCTCCCAAACGATGCAAGTGGTTCGGGCGTGGCTGGATATTCATACTCGTGGACACATGGCCCGCAAGATCCCGGCACGACATTGATGACATCGTCCCGATCGTTGTCAAGCCCTGGGTTGACACAAGCAAACGACTGGTACTTCAACGCACGCTCGGTGGACAACGCTGGCTTGTGGTCATCCCAAGCATCGGTGGGTCCGTTTTATATCGACACGAACCTGCCGTCTACACCAATACCGTCAAGCCCGACGCACGCGACGTCGACGTGGTCATCTACTACTATAATCAACGTGACGTGGGGTCTGCCTAGCGACGGCGGTGGCTCGGGGGTAGCTGGCTACTCGTTTTCGTGGACACATGGATCGCAAGATCCCGGCACGATATTGATGTCATCAGTCCGGTCGATAGTAAGCCCGGCGTTGACCGAGGCGAGCGACTGGTACTTCAACATACGATCAGTAGACGGGGTTGGCCAGTGGTCATCCCAAGCATCGCTTGGACCATTCTATATCGATACGAACTCTCCAGCTGCACCGCTACCACTTACCTCCACGCATTTGCCGTCGATTTGGTCGACGACCACCATCATCAACATAACATGGGACCTGCCGAGCGACGGCGGCGGCTCGGGCGTGGCCGGCTACTCGTACTCGTGGACACACGACGCGCAAGACCCAGGCACCACGTTGATGACATCATCCCGGTCATTATTGAGCGATGCGCTGGCCGATGCGAGCGACTGGTACTTCAACGTGCGGTCGGTGGACGGGGTTGGCATGTGGTCGTCGCAAATGTCATTGGGGCCGTTCTATATCGATGCGAACGTGCCTGCAACGCCATCCCTAGCGAGCCCAACCCATGCAACGTCGGCGTGGTCATCTATCACGATAATCAACGTGACGTGGAGCCTGCCGACCGATGGTAGCGGTTCGGGCGTGGCCGGGTACTCGTATTCGTGGACACACGGCGCGCAAGACCCGGGCACCACGTTGATGACATCGTCCCGGTCATTATTGAGCGCGGCGCTGACCGATGCGAGCGACTGGTACTTTAATATACGGTCCGTGGACGGGATCGACCTTTGGTCGTCACAAGCGTCGCTGGGACCTTTTTATATCGACACCCAGGCTCCTTCTACACCAATTCCAACTTCAAGCACCCACGTGCAAAGCACCTGGTCGGCAAATCCAGTTATCGGCGTCTCATGGGCTACTCCAGGCGACGGTTCAGGTTCTGGCATTGCCGGTTATTCTTTCTCGTGGAATTTCGGTGCTGGAACTCCTGACGCGACGATCGATACGACCTCCTTGTCAGTAACTAGCACGCCGCTCACCGATGGAAATAACTGGTATTTCAACATCGCCAGCATTGATAACGTCGGGTATGTTTCGAGCACGACATCCATAGGACCATTTTTCTTGGATCTCACTACCCCTATCATCACTTTGTTGGGAAATGCGAACAATTCTATTCAACTATCCGGAACGGTTCTCAATCTGAGCGTTACGGATACCCATCTCGGCCAAGTCCTCTACCACTGGAACGCCGGGGCGAACCAGACCCTCGAGTCGCCGTACACTTTAATTTTCCCGATGGACACGACAGCTATGTCTTTGCATGTTTACGCCAGTGACCTCGCGGGCACCCTTGCTGCTGCCACGTTCATCATCATTCCCGACCTGGAACCGCTCGCCAACTTCTCGATCAGCGTCACGCAAGCATACGCGAGCGAATCGGTCGTGTTCTTGTTCACGGGGAGTCAAGGAAATGCGCCAGCGACCTTCACGTGGAGTTTTAGTGACGGCGGCAGCAATTCGACGTTGGCTAGCCCTTCGCACGTGTTCTCGCAACCGGGCCAATACCTCGTGACGCTAACCGTCACCGACTCGAACGCCGATTCGAACACGACCAGTATCCTCATCAACGTCATCGCCCGGCCGGGACAGCCCATCCCGATCGAGACCTTTATCATCATCATCGTTATAATCAGCGTCGCCGGCATCGCGATCGGCATCGCCGGCGTCTCGAAAGCACGCGCCAAGAAAGCGAAGGTGGCGAAAACCATCACCGAGAAACGCAGGGCTCTTGATATCAGTTCGCCCGAAACCCAGGTGGTAGCGCCCAAGAAGGTCTCAACGGGTGTGCCGAAAGAAGAGCCGAAGGAAATGACCCCGCAAGAGAAGGCCGAGGCTGCAAAGACCGAGAAAGAAATCACCAGGTACGTCGACGTGCCAAACTGCATTGTTCATAAAGGTCCGATCGCCGGCGCGAACTATCTCTGCCCACGCTGTAAGACCTTATATTGCATCAACTGCGCCATGGTCTTGAAGCAACGTGGCGAGAAATGCTGGTCTTGCGGTGCAGACATCGAGATCTCGCTGCCAGGGGATGCAGTCCCGCCACGAGATGCATGAACGCGGCCAATCTTCCCTTTTTTTTCTATCCTTAACCACTTCGAGGTTTTGACAGGTTAAAGATATTGTCTCGACAATGAACAACAATTCATGGTTCAAATGAAAACAAGTTAGATATGAATTACGTGCTTTTTTATTTGATACCCGGTAAATCCCTCCATCGAAGCTTCTTTAGATCCTTCACATGATCGGGAAAAACATCTTCTGGATCCATTCGCAAGTTGTTGAAAGCAGTTG
>JAUQYW010000311.1 GCA_030587525.1 Candidatus Sigynarchaeota archaeon
ATACTATCATTCACTCTGGTCTTCATCGTAAAGGCTCGCGATGCGGCACGTTCCCTCGTCGCTCACCATGCACGGGCCGATTGGGTTCTGGGGATTGCACTTGCGGGACTTGAAGAGCGGGCACGCGTGTGGCCCGATCTGGCCCATGATCACGAGGTGGCAGGAACATCCAGGCGGGATTCCCTTGTTTTTACCGATGCTCGCATCGGTTCTTGTATCCAAGCCGAATCTGGCGTTTGCATCCAAGTGGCCGTACTTTTTCTTGATTTCGAGCCCGCCATTGGGCACCGGCCCGATTCCACGCCAGACGACAGTTGCTTCATCAAACACGTCGTGCATAAGCTCCAATGCCTTCACGTTTCCCTCAGATTTCACGATTCCTTTATACTCGTTTTCGTTGCGGGGTTCCCGGTCTCGCACTTGCCGCGCGATCATGGCAATCGCGAGCAAGATGTCGTTTGGCTGGAAGCCGGCCGTCACGATGGGCATCTTGTAAGCATTGGCAAAAACATCATACGGTTTCGTGCCGATGATCGTGGAAACGTGCCCGGGCGTGATGAACCCATCGAGCTGGATGTTCCCCAGCGACAGCAAAAGATCCATCACGGGCGTGATGGTCTTGAGCGAGCACAAGAAGGACAGGTTTGGCGGGGGGCCAGCCAAGATACTTGCTGCAACGACCGGAACGAAGGTTTCAAACCCGGCAGCAAAGAAAATGACTTCCCGACTGGGATTATCCTTTGCATTCTGAACCGCGTCATCGATCGAATACACCACGCGAACATCCTTGCCACGAGCCTTGGCATCTTGCAAGCTTCCCTTCTCCGACGGCACGCGCATCATGTCACCGAACGTGGCAATCATATGACCATCGTTCGCAAGCAGCAGGGCCTTGTAAATATCCGCCGTGCTGCAAACACACACGGGACAACCAGGACCGCTGATCACTTCCACGTTCTTGGGGAGCATTGAGCGGATCCCGGCTTGGGCAATCACGTGCTCGTGCGTGCCGCACACGTGCATGACACGAAGTCCTCTCTTGCCATCATCGAGGTATTCTTGCAGCTTTCCAAGGATTTTCGCGGCGATGCCCTTGTCGTAGAAAATGCCTTGCTTGTCGAACCGGATCATGATTTCTGACATCGTGTGGGGAATAGATCGAAACAAAAAAGGCATTCGACCTAATTAAAGGAAGGAGGCATTCGTTGTAGAACCGAGTGATCCTCGGCATTTCTAGCTCAATCAACCTGAATTGGTTTCTTCCTTCGTTTTAATGCCTTGAAGAATGCCAAGATGAGCTTTTTAAACGAAAACGGCATCTTCGCCTTGAATACTCGGATAATGATGATGGCGCCAATTACATACGAGAGAAGGAAAATTAGACCGAGAGCGGGATCGATCTGGAGACTGAAAATCACGATGAGCGTGGCATATTGGAATAAAGTCGTCTTGAACGCGATTTCGAAGAAATCCTTTGGTTTCATGTGGAGATTGTTCTGTTCAGCGACATTGTACGTGATCAACGTGTCACCAAATGGCGTGAGATTGTCGCCGACGTTCACCCCGAAGACCATCATAGCAATCACGGCAAACCGGATGGCGGATGTCGTCGTTCCTTCGGGTATAAGGCTCGCGATGATAGGAATCAAGACACGCGTGATCGGGATGTTGTCGATGAATGCACTTAGACCCGCCGAGATGAGCAAAGCGAAAATCACGATGGCCAATGGATTCTTTATGTTGATCAGGGTAACGAGACCCACAATGTCGTTGATGAGTCCTGTAGCCTGCATACCACCGGTCACGACGAAGATGCCGAAAAGATACATTATTAGCTTGAAATCAACCTTGTTCATCAATTCCTTCATATCAACATTGCTCCAAAAGAGCAGGACCGCCGCGCCTGAGATTGTCACGACGTCAGCCGGTAGAAATGAAATGTTTAATGCGAATAGCGTGAGCACACAACCCAGAACGACAATGCATTTCGCCAACAACTTCCTGTCAGGTATAAAACTCCCTATCTTGTATTCCAACAAGACGTCAATGCCTTTGGTCGCGGATTGTAATTTTCCAGAATAGGTGCCCAGCAAGAAAAAAATCGTGACTCCAAACGTGATGAGACTATACACCCCGATGTTCAGGAAAAACTCCGAGAACGATACCGAGAAGGATCCAGAGATCATGATATCGGAAACAGATGAGATGCTGAACATAGTCGCCCCTACTTTCACCATGATGGCTTCGAGGAGAACGTATATTTTCGGGTTGATGTCCAGGATCCAGCAGACCTCGATGGTCAATGGAACAAGCAAGATGACGGTCAAGATATCGTTGAACACGGCAGTGATGAA
Organism: Candidatus Sigynarchaeota archaeon; assembly: GCA_030587525.1. Lineage (GTDB taxonomy): Archaea > Asgardarchaeota > Lokiarchaeia > Sigyniarchaeales > Sigyniarchaeaceae > Sigyniarchaeum > Sigyniarchaeum tengchongense. The sequence continues at coordinate 2,355 of JAUQYW010000311.1, forward strand.
CATAGCGATGAAACAAAAAGCAACGAGCAATGCATACGCGTTTCCCTTCGTGAGCTTGATCAAGGAAAACGAAAATATTTGAAAGAGCCCGCCTTGCACGCAGATTTGAATAATGATCATCATTCCCGTGACCAATAATAGCGACCGTAAATTGGTATAATTGTCAGTCGGGTTTCCGATCAAGCCGTTTACAAAAACTTGATACGCATAGGCATCAGGCATCACGTCCGGATCCGCGTGTGCTTCCGGCGTGACGACGAATTCGAAAAATATGATGAAGAACGTCACGGTGCCAGCAATCATGGCAATGAGCGCTCGATCATATTTACTCTTAGCTACCGCGAATAATAAGGACACGAAAATGACGAGCATCACTCCAGCTGCCTTAAAGGCTAGATAGACAAGGACGTACATGGCAAGGTATGCGATGATTAACACGCGCTTGGTTGCCTTGGAAACCACGTCTGATCAGATCCGAGTTCATGAAACGATAAACCGCGAGTAGATAAAACAAGAAATAAAACGCCCAAATTTGTTTGTTTGTTTTTTTTTATTGAGAATGAAGATCATAAAAATCACGCGAAACCCACCAAGAATTCCAAGGCCAAGACCAAGCTCGCCACGGCCACGACCGCGGGCATGATGATGAATCCATACTTGGCAAATTCCTTGTAGGTTATCTGCATTCCCTTTTCTTTGGAAATCGACGACCACATAATGCCCGCCAGCGCCCCGATAAGCGTGAAATTTGCACCGAAATTGCTGCCCATGATGAGTGCGAACATGCTGGCTGATCTTGTAACACCGGGAACAACAAATGCCGGATCTTGAAGCATCCGCGTGAAAAGGATGGTCATTGGCTGATTGTTCATGATATTGCACGTGAGGGAAGACACGAAACACATGAAAAATATCGATGCAAAGGTGCCCATTTGCGACTCCACTCCCGCGATGGCGGTTGAAAATGCACTGATCCATCCGGCACTGCCGAGGATCTCGACCATGATGAACATGCCAAAAACGAACGGCATAATTTTCCACGGCATGCGCTTCGCCGCTGTCAAAATCGACGATTCGTGCTGATCTTTGGGATTTGCGCTTCCAGATGTTTCCACCTTGAATTTCGTTTCGCCGCGCTTCTTCACCTTGTAATCATACACCAGATCTTTCCCCATCATAATTAGCATAAAAACAAAGCAAATAATCCCCATGTCGAGTCCAAAAATCGGCGCGACTGTGAGGAATCCAAGGCACGATGCTAGCATGAGAATACTAAATTTCGCTCCAGCGGGGTCTTTCAATGCAGAAGCAGGGTCGATCTCTGGGGGAGTTATTTTGTCCGGGATGACTTTCTTGAAAAGAATTCGCAACAGGGCATAACAGAGCAATCCAGAAGCAATCGTCGGGAGAAACATCCATACAGAGTAACCTACGAACGTGAGGTGGTTTGCTTGTGCAACGATGATATTCGTCGGATTGCCGATGTACAGCGTGATGCTCCAGATGTTGGCAGCAAAAAATTGCCCGATCAAGTAAGGTAGCGGGTTTGTTTTCGTGTATTTGCAGAAATAAACGATGATCGGCGTGAGCGTGAGGATCACGATGTCATTGCTCGTGAAGATCGTGAGCACGCTGCTGAGCAAGAAAAAATAGAAGAAAAGTTTCTTTCCAGATGATCCCGACTTTTTCGCGGCGGATAATGCCAAGTATTCGAAGAATCCTGTTAAATCGATGGAGATGCAAACGTAAGCGAGCGAAAAAAACAAGAGGATGATCATGTATGGCCGAATGTTCTCATTTCCGATGATGCCCGCCACGAGCACTGTTGGATCGAGCTGAAATGACAAGAGCAAAATGGCAACGCCCAGCAACGGCGCCAAGCCATAATCGAGCTGGAAGGACTTGGTCGATCGCGGGATTTTTATGCGGGGCTGCTTGAGAATGATGAAAATGATGAATCCAAAGACGATGATAGAGAGGATTGCGAGTATCACGATGTTAACAAGAACGAGGTTCCTATAAACTTGGTTTGTCGATATCAGCTTATTTCATTTCTTTTACATGAAAGAAGGGAAAGAAGGGCAAGATTGTTATGCATTGTTATTTCTTGAACACATTTTGCCGGAACGACTTGATCGACTTCATAAACTCGTGAAGTTTCGGTTCCGTGATGATTTCTTGGCTGATCGACGTGAAAAATTCTTGATACATGTCGTTAAACTTCTTGCACACGAGGTATTTCGGGTAGATGAACGAATACTTGTCACGTTTCTCGCTCGGGAACCGCGTGTACAGTTTTTCCATGAGCACGAGCATCATGAAGATGAAATCGACCTTGTAGATGGAATCCTTCTCGATGAGTTTCGTGTAGTACTCTATCGTGTCGGCGATGTAATCCTTGAGATAGTCGTATTCCAGCTTGTCAGAGAACAGCTTGAACAACTCGTTCAGCACGGAGTAAGTTTCGAGCCAATGGATGAAATCCAGCCCGAGTAATCGGAGTTCCGGTTGCTTATACGTCTTGAATTCCTCGTTGATGAGGGTGAACAGGTCGTTCCGGTGCTCCTCGTAGTATGTTTCCCAGAGCAGTCCTATTCGACGCAACTGGACGAGCAAGTCCGTGAAGGAATCGAACACGATGAAGAAGTGGTACTTCTTGCGCTTGGCGGGGATCTTGATTTTCTTGCCGTCCACGACCTCGGTCTTGTAATACTTCTCGAGTTCCGTGAAGTATTGCATGCCGGGACGGTTATTCATGGCATCTTTTTTCTCGAAAATCATGACAGGCTTGCCATTCTCCAGGAAATTTACTTGTTGCAGCGTTTCCTCGATCGTGAATGCTTTTTGATCGATCGTGCAGTTGATGATCGATTTCAACGATGTTACTAGCCTTTCAGGGTAATTTGCCTTCACGAAAATGAATTGCTTCCAATCTTCCTGCCGGAACTTGACGATCTTTCGAGCCTTGCCGATGTCAATTGGAGGCTTTGCTTTAATGCCTTGTTCCTTTAACCGCTGCGCTCGCTGGATGATTTGTAACCCCCCATAGCCTTTTTGGATGGCCAGATCATAGTAATACAGCGCCCGATCGTATTCCTTGAGACCATAGTGGTGATTACCCTTCTCGCACAAGAGAAACAATTGCGCATCCTTTGATCCTTCGTTCTTACTCATGTCGTTCGCAACCCATGTATCAATGATTAATTAGACCAATGAAACTATGATGGTTTCACTTCTTCCCCACGATTTATCTTGTTATGCCTTGATGATCGCTTGTTAAAAAATGAACATGTTTCCATTACATGTAGAAGGATTGCGCCGGTTCCTCTTCCTCTTCGACGTGCTTCTCTTTTTTGCCCTTCTTCTGTTTCTTGTGCTTGGGTGGTCGCAAGCCCTTCATTTCCTCAAGTTTCTCTATCATCAATCGTTCTCTCTCTTCTACTGGCATCGATCGCAAGTTATCGTGGCCCATTTCGTCTTGCAGTTCCCAAATTGCCTTGGATTTTTCTTCCTCGGTAATTGTCATACCCAGTTTGCCGAGGACTCGACGCCAATCGAGGTTATCGCTCCAACATACCATGAAAAATCACCTTGCAAATGATGTAAAAATAATGGAATATAATTTTATGCATTTTCACGCATGCGTCTTGAGAATGATGCGCGCGTCGACGGCGAGGACACCATCCTCGTACGTGAACACGGGATTTAAATCCATTTGGTCCACCTCGGGATAATCCAGGACGAACTTGGAGATGGCCATAAGTGTATCCACGATCTTTTGGATATTAGCCTTCTTCTTTCCCCTGAATCCATCGAGCAAAGGAAATCCTTTGATATCGTGGATCATCTCTTCCGCGTCGAATTTCGTGATGGGGGCGATGCGGAACGACACGTCCTTCATGAGCTCCACGAGAATTCCTCCGATGCCGAACATCAATGCGGGGCCAAATTGCGCGTCGGTCGTCATGCCGATGATGATCTCGGTGATTGGCGCTTTCGCCATCTCTTGCACGGAGATCTTCGGTGCTTTTGACTGGGTCTTGATTGCCATCAATTCCTTCACTGCAGCCTTCAAATCCGTTTCGTTCTTGATGTTAAGCTTGACAGCACCGACATCGCTCTTGTGCGAGATGTCTTCGACCATGAGCTTTGCGACGACGGGATAGCCAATCTTCTTCGCGGCAGTTAATACAGCGGCCTCATTTGCATCAACGAGTTCTTGGCGCGTGATGGGAATCCCAATCTCCTTGAGAACAAGTTTAGATTCATACTCGGTTAAAGTATTTCGATGCTCATCGTAACATTTCTGAAGAATCGTCTTTATTTCGGCCATGGATTCATCGACCCGTCAAAGTACAAAAACGCTCGACTTCTGTAATCCATGTATCTTTTGTCATTTATTTAATTTAGGATGGGCGAAAAACGATTTTAAGTCCACGTGATAAGCTTGATGTATCAGATCAGATCCACGCGGGTTGCAAGAAACGATGAGCCAGGACGGGAACAAGGAAGATTCTACCCTCGAACAAAATCGAGCTTGCCCTTATTGCGGAAAGATCATCGAAATTCGCCCGTACTGGGCTCATATTTCGGCGGAACACCCGCAAGAGTATGAAAGCTCGCAAGAAAACACGTGGTTGCCGCTGTACAAGGATTACGCAACCGCGGGCATGGATATCGGCACGATCTTGATGGTTATGTCCGAACTCTTCAACACTGCCGCAAAGGAAATCGAAGCGTTCCTCATCCAGGCTATATACAACGAGAAGATCAAGGCCGGATTCTCCGATGATGCTGTCAGGGGCGAGATCGCGCAATCTTTTGGAAAAGATCCAGCGGAAATTAAAAAATGGTTAAAGAAATGAGCCCAATTTAAATCAGTGTTTGATTCAACGTTTGCATTAAAAAAAAGAGAGAGTAAAAATATTCAAGTGGCTCAATAATACTCCTCGTTCTCGAATTCCTCGTCTAGAAGGCCCATTTGTTTCAAGAACTTCTTGGCATCTTCTTGCATCTTCTTGACTTGGTCATTCTCGTCAAGTTTTAAGCTCTTCAACACAGAGTCGCCCGTGTTGATTATTCCCTTCACCGCGTTCTTGGACAACTCCTTCGCTTTGCCAAGGAGATCGTCCGCTTTCGGTGCTTCCTTAGCAGGAGTATTTGCATCCTTGGCAGGAGCACTTGCATCCTTGGAATCCTTGGGCTTGTTCAAGTTCAAGAGATTCAAGGCGAAGTCTGTTATCTGGTCCAAGTATTTCTGGAAAATGTTGTCCTCGGCACCAGCGAGCTGCTCGCGCTTTCGATCTTCTTTCGTGACCATTAAATTCACCAAAATAAACGCTAGTGATAGAACAAAGTGGATGTTTTTAAATAAAGGTTGCGTCACCTATTAGCCAACGGCAGAAAAATTAATAATCCCGCGTGGAGCGACGCACGTGCGGTAGATCCAAGGGAAAAGGAAAAGATCGAGACGTTTTATTTCTTTAACAGCGCGTTTATCATGTATTTCATGTCCTTGCCGCGCAACGAGGTAAGATACTTGATGGCGGCCTCTGCCGAGCTGTTCTCGTGTACGATTGCCCCTACAGCCGAGCTCGTCGCATACGGATCATCGTACCCGGGGTACAGCATGTTTCGACCGACCATTGCACCGCGGATATTAGTCCCGGCACCCATACCTTTTTCCAGGGATTCGATGATATCGGTCGGGTTACCCGTGGAGTCGCCTCCAAGAATGAGAACAGGATTGCTCGTCGCGCGGGCGATCAACTCGTAATTATTCACGTACGGCACCTTGAGCCATAGATTCTTGGACGACCCGCCCAGCGCTGACGCAACCCCGATGGTTTTGATCATCTCGTTCGTGTCCATAATAACCTTGTATCCTTGTTGCGTGAGTTCCACGCTCAGCGGTTCGACGAACGCGGGAATTCCCTCGTGGCTGCATTGTCTGACCATGTTGGCTACGGTTTCTAACGTGGTTTGTGAGTACCGGGCTTGCGGCGTTTTCAAGTCGAGCCTGAACATCATTTTTGCTCCGTCCAGCCCGAGCTCCTTGCAATCCTTGACCGTGTAGGCGGTGACGCGATCATCCATCTCGTGCGTGGACCCGCTCAGTCCACCACGATTCGTGCAACCGATGAGCACCTTGTTATCGATGATGCCCGGGTTCCCTGCTTGCTTCATAAGGTGGTTCAAGATGAAGAGATCATCCATGATATCCGGCGTGGTCATGATGCCGTCGACGTTGGATGCTAGTATCGAGCGCGCGATCCGCCCGATGTACTGCTGGCGGTCGCCCATGCGATACGGGTCTTCGCCCACGCGCGTGACAAATCTCGCGGGATGATCGGCGGCGATGATGACCAGCTTGCCATCTTCGGTCAGGGTCTTTCGCCGAACGCGGTTCTTCGCCGCCTCGGTGATGAAATCGGGATGCTGCACGCGAATGTCCGTGAGGTCGAAGAAGAGGCGCTCAGGGAAAAAAGTCCGCGTCTTGAAACGATACCCGCCGATGGCATAATTCACCGCCATCTGCTGGCATGCCTCCTGGAACATGGCTTTGGCAACGTTGATCACCGATTCGCTGAGCTGACGACCACGGGGCAATAACTCGAACCCGATGACATCCTTGTAGTTTATCTCGTTGAGAACCTTGACGAAATCCATAAGTACCGCGGGCGTGACCGCACCTTGCGGGTGATCCATGCCCACGTGCAAGTCGCCGTAATCCTCATGCAGGGGATCGGTGACGCAATTTGCGATGTGGATATAATTCAAATAAGGAGCGAGCTGGCGTAAAACCTCGGGGTTTTCATGGTCGAACCCGTTTTTCAAGAAGAACATGTGGGACAAGTCGTAGAGCAGCCCGAAGTTGTCGAACTTGGCATCGATCTTGACCTCGTCGGCGACGGCGATGGCATCGGGCGTCGGGCCGATCAGCTGGTTCTTGTGCTGCGGGGACTTCCCTTCGAGGCGATCAAACATGCAAAGGGAGATCTTCATCCCGCTCGCGTTTTTCTTCGCGTATTCACAAATCTCGATCAACGATCGAACGAGCTGGTTCATGGCTTGTTTCCTTGCCGTGAGGCCATTCGATGTTCCTGGATCTTCGCCGCTCCACAGTTCAAAATGTTTCGCGTGAAGTTCAACGGCCATATCTATGTATATCTTGATGCGTTCCACCGCGTTTTTGCGTTCCAGTTCATCGATGCTGGAGATGTCGGTCGGGGCTATGAGATTATCCTCGTTGATGAGCTGTATGACTTGCGCGCAGAACGTGACGTATATTTTGCCCTTTGCAAGGAGGTCGGCCACTTTCTTGCGGATATCGGGATCCTTGATGAGCGTGACTTCTATTCCTGTCCAAAAGCCGTCGTCGATGACCTGCTTGATGGTTTCCAGCATATAGGATTCAGGAGCCTCGCCTAATTGCGTGCTACGGCCAAGTCTGGGGCCAGGGAATGCCATGAAATGCACGAGGGACTTGATGTTTTTCTCCAGAGCCATTTTAAGTCAACTTTCTATGCATTATCGTTATTTTTTATCGTTTATCGAGGGTTTTCAACAGCTTGCTTGATCCGCGCGAGCCCCTCGATGATCTGGTCTCGTGCGATGCAGTATGAAAAGCGTATGTAATGATCCTTCTCGTCGGGCGGGCGGGCCCCAAAATAGGTCCGCGATAGAACCGCCACGTCGCATTTATCGAGAATGTAATCCTGGAACGCGAGCGAGTCCTTGAGGCCGAGTTTCTCGCAAGCCTTGGTCACGTTCGCGAAGATGTAGAACGCACCACGGGGTTTCACTGCCGAGATCCCGTCGATCTCGTTCAGCAACTTGTGGATCAAGTCACGACGCGCCTGGAATTCCCGGACCATGGCATCGGAATCGTTCTTTGGTTCCTTCATCGCGGCGATCCCCGCATCCTGGATGAAGGTCGCCGTGCAAGAAATGGTGTTCGTCGCCCAGCGGGAGAACATCGTCGCCATTTGGGGATTCGTGATCGAATAGCCGAGCCGCCATCCCGTCATCGCGAAAAATTTCGAGAACCCATCGAGGATGATGGTCCTTTCCTGCATGTTCGGTAACTCGGCAATCGATCGATATCTCAAGCCATCAAAAATGATGTTGGAGTAAATCTCGTCCGACAGAATCCAGAGGTCGTGTTCCAGCGCCATTTCCGCAATCGATTCGAGGTTCTGGTCCGATAACACGCTTCCCGTTGGATTATTCGGCGTGTTGAGCACGATCATTCGGGTTTTCGTGGTGATGAGGTCCCGTAACCGGTCAATGTCATAATTGAATTGGTTCTTTTCCAGGAGAGGGGCCGGGACCGCCTTGCAACCGAATGTCCGGATCATGGACTCGTATATCGGGTATCCAGGGTTTGGATAGAGCACCTCGTCTCCCGGGTTCGTGCACGTCGTGATGGCTAAGGCAATGACGAATTTCGCCGCGGGTAGCACGCAGATATGCTGCGGGGTAACTTTTATGTTCTTGGTTTGCGTCACGAATTCGGCGATCGCCTCGCGGAGGGGCATGATGCCGCCGGATGGCGTGTAATGCGTGCGATTGTTATTGATCGACGCGATCGCCGCGCGCTTGATATGTTCGGGCGTGTTAAAATCGGGTTCACCCAGCGCAAAGGATATGATGTGGCGCTGACGCTCGGGAGAGAAAGAACTGATGCGTTCGAGTACCTGGAATGCCGTTTCCGTTCCGAGTTGTTTCATGCGGTCCGCGTACTGCACGTTGATTCAGCCACGTTTTTAGGTCTGGATTCTACTGGCGTCTCAATGCAATGAGTTCTCGAAGGCTTTTTAAACATACAGATCAAGCCCGTGCATTTCTCGAATAATGAATATCTTTTTTTGCATTGAAAAGTTATCGATTATTAAAGTAGACCGATGATCACGATGATTACATGCCCACACGGTTACCTGGACATTTCAACATGCCCTGAATGCTCGAAAACCACGAATGTGAAACCGCTCATTCGAGCAAATACGACCGCGTTCACTGAAATTGAATTGAATCGCAGACCAATGACTACAACCGAGGATGGAAGTCCCAATTTCCAGCATGACGGGACAACCAGGGAGCTCCCGATCGAGTCCATCACGATCAAGCGATTATCCATTGAAGACCGGGCAGATGCCATGGTGCCCTCGAATTCGACGCATTTACACGACAGGCTCAACCAGATCTTATCAAAAGGCACGGAGCTGAACATGCTCGACGAGGCAGTCGAGAAACGCGTGCGAGAAGTCGTGAAGCGCGAAACAAATCCTCGCGGTAAACTTGAATGAGCCAACGCGAGATTTCCACGCGCGAGGCCGTGATACGTGCAAAAACTACCTCCTTTTAAACGTCTATATTAACCGACAAGCCAAACCTATATTAAGCAATATATAGTAAGTTGATTACAAATCGAATATACCATCCATCCACAGAGGAATGCAATCGTGACCGAAGAAGAAAAGCCTCCGACCAAGGAAGATTTCGAAAAAGCGAAAGAGATCATTCTGAACTTGTTTGCGAGCCAGAAAAAAGATACTGAAAAGTTACTTGCAGAGACAAAGAACTCCCGCGTCGACGCCATGGAAAGATCAAAATCCACGATTTCGAAACACATCGGGGAAAAAGCCTTCATGGCATCGAAGCAACGGGAATCCATGACGAAACCCCCCGCCAAGCTCGAGGATAGCGCGGTGAAAGATATCATCGAAAAACTGGACAAGGAAATTGGCCTTAAAGTGTTCTTGAGTGGATCAGCAAAGGATCGCATCGAACAGTTGAAAAAAATCAATATAAAGCCCGAGGATTTCCGGGAAATTCAAGAGCAGATCGATTCCACCATCGCGAAAAAAGCCATGGTGATGGACCATGCCCGGGCATCGACCAAGCAACTCGCAGATTCCAAGCAAGAACGGGTCCAGCGCATGAAGGAAGCCAGCGACAAGCTGGAAAAATCCGACGTGCTCCAGACCCGGGCCATCAGTGCTGAAAAACAAAAATCGCAAACTGCGCTTGGCGACAAGGAGGAACGGTTGCAACGCATGAAAGAAGCGGGAGAGGCATTGACCAAGTCGGACGCGTTGCAGAGCAGGGCGATCCGGGCCGAAAGTCAAAAGACAAAAGGAGCACAGCTCGGGGACAAGGAAGAACGCTCCCAGCGCATGAAGGAAGCGGGGGAAGCATTGACCAAGTCGGACGCGCTGCAGAGCAGGGTGCTTCGAGCAGACAAGCAGAAACAACAAGACGCTTTGCTTGGTGAAAAGGACGAGCGTTCCCAGCGCATGAAGGAAGCGGGAGAAGCGCTTGATAATAACCCCAAGTTCAAGGAAAAATTGAAAAAGAAGGATTCTTGAAAAGAGTTTTTTCTTATTTTTATCGGTTTGCCACGATTGCTCAAGTGGATGCGATCACGAGACTTTCTCGCAAGTACGGGTTGCCACTCAAGTATTTTTGCTGCTGGCTGCTCGTTCCCAGCAGCCGCGCCGCTCGAATCTCGACCTTCCCGAACCCTAGTTCTTTCAAATATTCCGCGAGGAACAGGTCGGTGGCGATGGGCACGTTCCCGTACGCGGAGTTCCCCACGATGCAGACCAGCGTCCCATTGTCCCCGAGGATCCCCCGGAGGCGCGTGAATACAGCCTTCATATCATCGAAATAATGGAGCACCATGGCTTTCATCTTGTGCTTTCCCCATGTCGAGTCCCAGGGAATGAGATCCACCACATAATCGAGATCCGGTAGCGTTGATGGAAAATCATTCTCGTATTGCTTGTTGAGATGCGACGACACGCTGCTCTCGCGCAAGGTCTTGAGCTGGGCATAATCCTTGATGTAATCGAGCATCCAGAGCTCGATCTTGTAAACCTCGGTATAATCGAAGCAATTCGCGTATGGCGGGGAAAACATGGTGAACTTCGCATGGTCAAGGAAGTCGTGGACGAGATCGCTTTTGTCGCTGGGAAGTTTCTTGATGTTGACGCGGCGGGAATCCGTGTTCATGATGAGATGGTCCGTGGTTCCTTTCTGCTTCTCGATGTCAGCGATCATGAGCTGATACTGCTTTTTCAGGGTGTCGACGAGCGGGAGGGGCTTCTTGCTCGGTGGGTACTTGAGCCCGTTGCCGTCTTTCCTCGCGTAGCTGCACCGCTCGAGGATGCAGCCCAGCCCGAGTAGCAAGAAATCACGGACATGCTCGTCGATCTCGGTGTATATTTCTTGCTTGATGCGGAGAAGCGTGTCGAGCTGTTCCCGGAACAGTTTTTTCGTGATCGTGAGGGCGGGCATACCGATCTCGATCGACCGCTCTTCCGCGACCGCGGTGAAGAGCGAACGCACGCGAGCGCTCAGCTTTGCGGCATCGTAACTGCCATGCATCTTCACGGCCGATAGCTTGGCGAGGAACGGGTTCACCTCGAATCCCGCGCCTTTCACGCCGGCGTTTCTCGCCCCGATGAGAGTGCTGCCCGAGCCTAAGAAGGGATCGAGGACCCAATCTTGTTTTTTTGCGCCGAATTCTTCCAGCAAATGCTTGATCATGAACGATGAGTACCCTTCCTTGAGCTTGAACCACCGGTCGTACGGATGCTCTTTCCAATTTTTTGGACACACCAGGTCCTTGTAAAACGATGCGTCGACGACCGGGATGGACTTTTCGAGCTCCCGGTACAGCTCGCACGCCTTCTTGATCGCCGCCGTGGCTGGAACGGGGATGATAAGTTGTCTTGTGATGACCATGTGTAATCGTGGAAGGACTCGCGCGCCGACGGTTTTTAGGTGAAATAATACCCGCGTGACACGACCAAAGCATTTAAAACGGTTCCGCGTGATCTTGAACTGAAGGAAACATGCTTGGCTCGAAGCGGAAGGACGACCCGATCATCATCGCGGGGCAGAAGATTTACGAGATGGATTGCCTCGACGGGTTCAAGCTGCTCGAGAACGAGAGCATCGACCATATATCCACGAGTCCACCCTACAATCTCGGCGGGTTCCACGCGGATCGCAAGATACGCAGCTATGCTGCGTTTTCCGATGATATGCCAGAACAGGAATACCGCGCCTTCATCAAGCAAGTCATCAAGGAGTGCTTTCGCGTTTTGAAGAAAGATGGTTCGTTTTTCCTCAACATGAAGACCCGCATCATTGATGGCGTTTCGATTCCGCCGTTCTGGGTCCTCGATGACAACCCGTTCTTCTTGAAGCAGGAGCTCATCTGGAATTATCCATCCACGGCGAACGTGGACAAGATCCGGTTCTTTCCGCTGTTCGAGTACGTGTTCTGGTTTATCAAGGACTTGAAAGGGTTCAAGTGGAACAACGAGTGGGCGATCATCGGGAACGTGTGGTTCATCAGCCACATCACCGACCGGAACGAGACCAAGGTCGATGAGGGCGAGAATGGCTCCCAGCACCCCGCGCCGTTCCCGACGCAGCTCTCGCAGACTATGGTCCTTGCCACGACGGACGAGGGCGACACCGTGCTCGACCCGTTCGTTGGCAGCGGGACGACGCTCAAGGTCTGCAGGAAATACAACCGCAAGGGCATTGGCTTCGAGAAATATTTCTCCCACTACGAGAAGATTGCCCGGCAGCGCATCTTGTCCGATGACTTCCCGCCGACCCTCCTCGAGCTCAAGGCCGGCAAGAACGCCAAGCGGCGGGATTACGGCGGCAACCTCGACAAATTCATGCAATGATAACGACGAGTACTGGATGGTGCAGACGATGACAAAGAAACATTTCGGGATCATGGGCTTCGGTACCTTCGCGGAGCGGCGCTTGATACCCGGGTTCCAGAAAGCCGCGCTCGCGGACATCGTGGCGCTGACCAAGACGGACGCCAGCAAAGCCCGGGAACGAGCGGATCACTACAACATCCCCCATGCTTATTCCATCAAGGACCAGGACAAGTTTTTCGGCACGCCCGGCATGGACGCCGTGTACGTATCATCGGCAAATTGCGCCCACGCGGGCGATGCCATCGCGTGCCTGGAAGCGGGAAAGCATGTAATCGTGGAAAAGCCGATGGCGATGAATGCCGCCGAGTGTGAGCGCATGATCGAGGTCGCGAGAACGTGCAAGAAGCATTTGATGGTCGCGCAGTGCTTGCGGTTCAACAAGACCGTGGAACACTTCAAGAAACTCGTGGATGATGATGCGCTCGGAAAGCTGGTCACGGGCAAGTGCGACTTCCACTCGGACGGCAAGAAATCAACGAGGACGTGGAAGTATGACAAGAAGGTTGCTGGCGGCGGTGCAGCATTCGATCTTGGCGTCCACGTGATCGACACGATGCGATACATTTCCGGCATACCCGTGAAGAGAGCATCGTGCGCGACGATACCGGGCGTGCTGGACGCGACGCACGTCGACGAGGTTGCCACGTTTTTGCTGGAATTCAAGGGTGATTTCATTGCCACGTGTGAGAGCTCCTTCAAGACAAAACGTAACTTGTTGCTCGAGCTGTTCGGCGAGAAGGGGTACATACGTGCGTTCGACTGGAACGAAAACCTCGCCAAGGTGCGCGTCGAGTCGGAGATTGAGGGCACGTTCAAGCGTTACGAGATCGTGAACATGGACATGTATGCCATGGAGATCGACGCGTTTTGCAAGTGCATCACGGGGGAGGCCAAGAACCCGGTTCCCGGCGAGGAGGGCTTGATCAACCAGCGGATCATCGATATCGTAAATGCTGAGCCGGAAAAAAGGAGATATAAAAGTAGTTCGTGACACGATTCCGATGATGTGGTTGGACATTTCTAAATCTGGACATTATAGCAACCCTTTTTTGCTATAAATCTACCAAATTATCTTGAATCGATTTCGTGCCCTCGCGGTACTGCGTGGCAATTCAATTCTCGGCCAATCATTCCGAGCATTCCAGCCAATGTCACAGCTGCAAAGATCAAGGCACCTTCGATAATCACGAGCCCTATATTTGTTCCCATCGAGGAACCAAAATGAACAATTGGGATCAATACCGCAACGACAAAATATATGCAACCTAACAAGATTTTTCTTGATAAAAATTGCGTCTTGACCTTTTTATATCGATTTTTCCCATCATAATAGCCCAATAATGCAGTTAATCCTACGAAGATCGGGAGTAACAATGCAAAGAAATCCAGCACGCCCCCGTATCCAATGCGTATTCCAAAAATATCATTAGATATCATTGTTGCGAGAAAATCTAGCACGAACAAAATCGCCATACCCACGGAAAAATGCGTGGAGATTGGGTGGAGATCCCGGCGTAAATAATTGTACCGTTTTTCCTCGATTCCGAGTTCATAGGGAACGAACGACGTGGAAGGAGCCCCGCAAGCTGGACAAGGTCCTGAAGGTTTTCCTTTGTGTATGTACCCGCATAACTTGCAAATATAATATATTCCTGTTTTTTGAGCCATAGTAATCACTAATGACCTTCCCCCTCAGATTTCATATAAGCATAACGATTACAAGAAAAAAGTCTGTTCTGCATCAATCCCCGAATTATCTCATTCTTTTTTGTCAAAATCGCAAGGATCTGCGAATGCCGTCAATATCGCTTATCTGTATGAAATGAAAAAAAAAGCAGTATGTCCAATGCAAGATTGCGACGATTTCAAGGATTACTCATTGCAATCGGGCTTACGTGTTTGTACTTTCTGTGACAACTTGTGTACTTCTCAACTCTTAGTCATGGATGTCCCATCTAGACGAGATTGTCTGGCGACACGACAGCGCCGTGCTTGGCCTTGAGCTCGCCGAGCGCCTTTTCGAGATCCGCGATCACCTTGAAGACCTCGGCAGGCACGTAAACACTCTCGTCCTTGGAGTTGGCCCGGATCCACTTGTCCTCGTCCTCGTAGAACTTCTTGATGCGAGCGATGCGCTCCTGGATCTTCTCGACGCGGACGCTGAATTGCTTGTTGTATGCCTCCTTGGAATACTCCTTCTTGAGCGTTTCCTTAAAGAGCCGCTTCAAGTCATCGTACTTGGGAATGAAGCCGGTCGGCCCCTTGATGGCATCCACCTCGTTGCTCGCCCGGAGCTCCATCCACTTGATCCACACGGCCTTGTCTTGACGGTCGTTGAGCCACTTGCCTTGCTCGTCCTGGAGGAAGTAGTTGACGCGGAACACCCTGGGCTTGACCTTGAGCTTGGCCCCGAAATCGAGGTTCATCTTGATATACTTGCCCAGCGGCACCGATAGAAAGTCGATGTTCGACATGGGGTTGATGACCCGCACGCCTGCCTTGCCGACGATCGCGGCGGTCGTCTCGGACTCGAGGAACGCGCCGTCGAAGATGATGCCGTAGGCGAAGTCGAACCCTTCCTCCACGGGAATGGACGTGTCGACGTCCCGGCCGCCATAGATGTATCCCGACACGAGGCAGCCGTCCTTATCATCGAGCTTTTTCAAGTCAGCATTATCCAGCGAGGTCATGGCGATCGTGAATCGCGCGTTCTTGTGGGATGGCTTGATATCCGTGCCGTCGGGCGCTTTCATGCCCGCCTTGTACTCGCCGGCATAGTTGATGCCAGACGTGGGTGCGGGGCTCTTGTCCATATCTGTCCAGTACACGGACATGTCCTCCTTGAGGAGCACATTTGAAAAGATGACTTCCACGTTCTTATCTTGGAGCTTCTTGAAGAGCAATGGATCGTCCTTCGCGTTGACGCCCTCGATGATGCCAAATATGCCCTTTTCCACGTTCACGGCGTATGCCTTGCCCGCTTTGTTACGGATGTACGCGATGTCGTCGCCGACCATCCTCTCACCCACGAGCATGGCAGTGCTCGTCTTGCCGCACATGGACGGGAATGCCCCGGTGAAGAAGGACACGCGGTTCTTCGGGCCATTCACGGCCATGAGGAACATGTGCTCCGTGAGCCAGCCTTCCTTGGACCCGCGCTGGATGGCGAGGCGCATGGCAAGCTTCTTGAGCCCGACCGTGTTGCCCGCGTATTGCGTGTTTGCAGAAAAGACGGTCTCATCTTGGAGGTCGATGTAGATGCGCTTCTTCTCCATGTTCTTGGAAACCTTGTACACGATGTCCTTGCCACCGAGCTTGAAGGAGAAGGTCTGGAGCTCGCCTTGCGCGTGCACGAACTTGAAGAACGATTTTTTCGGGTTTTTCTTGAACGACTCGTATCCTGGGCGGTACAAGATGGATTCCGAGTGGCCGACATAGGAGGAGTCAGTGATCTGGGCCGCCATTTGAGCGAATCCGGAATCAGCAGGGCCGAGCACGAAAAAGAACACGTATGCCGTGCGTCCTTTCATGGATTCTTTCATGATGTCCATGACTTCCTTGAGGCCCTCGTCGCGATCCATCGTATCGATGGATTGGCCGAGGACGATGCCCTTCGGGAGCAAGAAACGGGTCTTGCCCTTGTCACGGCCTTGGTCTGCGAAATTCTCGTAGTGCAGCGTGTGCTTGCCGGGGAGCTGGATCTCCTCGTTGTTCTTGAGAGCCTCCGAGCGGATAAAATTCACGTCCTTTTCCGAGCCATCGCACACGAACACGGAGTCCGGGTTGAACAAGGTGATATACTTGTTCAAGAACTCGATCAGCGCGTCGTTTTTCAACGCGGCTAGCTTCGATAGCGATTCTTTATCGAACTTGGTCTTGATGTTTGAAGCGAGGTCTACCATGGAAAAACCCTTTTTAAAACGTTTTTTTTAAAACGTTTTGTTGCAGAAGTGAATTGGTTAAAAAAGCTTTCTAATACAATCATCCTTCTGAAGAGGAATTGACGCCGGCCTCCACGCGGTCAAAAATTGGCACGGACGCGTGAAATGGAACGAATCCGGCACGTTTTTGTCGTGGTTTTGCGACCTCCCCCGGCTCGTGAACGATTGAGCGGGTGAACCGCCGGGAACCATGCGGAAATCTCGTGCACTTGGCAGCACGGGATCTCCCGTGTTTTGAGAAAGCGTTATTTTTCAAGAAAAAAGCAGGATATTCTTAAAAAATCAAGGCCAGCTTATAGAAATGGAAAAAATTCCCATGTTCGGGTACTTACTCTTTTTTCGCCGCCGGCTTTTCTTCGCCGGTGTCTTCATCCTCGTCTTCCTCTTCGTCGCCCTCGTCTTTATCCCCCGTTCCGTCATCTTCTACATCGGGGATCGAGTCGATAGACCATTGCGACAACTTGATCGTGAACTCGATGTCATCGGATCCGGGGCACGCGATCTTCACGACGAGCTTGTCCTTGGTCTGTTCCAGGATGGTCGGATAGAGGCAGTTTTCCTTGAGGATGTTCGTGAGATGGTAGATGAAGTTCTCCTTGAGCACGTTGAGCGAGCCATCGAGGAGCTTCTTGCCAAGCGGGCCGATGGAATATTTCACCATACGCCCTTCGCTGCGTTCCTCGATGAGACCGACTTCTGCGAGCCGTTGCGTGTGCCAGCGAACCGTGTCGTGATGCACACCATCCCTGATGGCCGATGCGATCTGCTTTTGATACGCGTTCTCGTTGTTGACGATGAACTGGAAGATCTCCTTGGCTGTCTTGTTACGCAGGATGGTGTACGCCTTTTCCACCTCCTTGTCACGCAAGCCTTTCGGGTAGTAGACTCGCTTTCCGCCGTGCTTGACCGTGTCAATGAGCCCCGCGTTGATCAACTTGCGGAGATGCCACTGCACCGTCGCCGGGCTGGAAGGATTCGTGGATTCGTCGCCGAAACATTTTGTAAGATCATAAAAGTAACTCCCGGGATTTTCCGTTATGATCTTGAAGATTTCCCTGCGGATCGGGTGAAGCAGCAAGGCCTTCCGTTTTTGCGCCAAGATCGCACACCTTCAACATTAGAGCTTGACAAACTCGATGCTGACAGAGTTGACTCCATCAATGCCTTGAAACTTTTTCTTGATATCATCCGGGTTCTTGAACTTTGCGGCCTCCTCAAAGAACCCATCCCAAACGCATTTTTCCTCAGCAAAACAAAGACCACTCGTGTAGAGAATCTCGACGCCGAGGTCACCCTTCGTGATCCGGCCGACCTCGTTGAAGAACAAGGGGGACAATCCTTTTGACCGCAATTCAAGGCTGATCTTCACGACCGTGTCAGAATCCGTCGGGAAGAGCAAGATCTTTTTACCGGAATCAGGGATGATCAACAACGCGTTCTTCTTTTTAACGACGGTTTTTGCTGAGGCCGGCAAGTTGATGGGCTTGGCCAAAGAGACTAAAGTTGATATGGTCGTTTTTTCCGTAAGAATCACCATGTTGTCTTTTAGCAATCGTGTTTTTAAATAGATTAATCTTTCGGCGTTTGATTAAGCTTTTCAATTTAATGCCGCTTATTTGACCCGAAACTGCCTTTTTGTGACTTTATGGAGGCTTTTTTCAATAATTCTCTCTCGAAAAAACTGTCCCAAACATAACTTCCTTCTGCGAATCCGTTCCAACGCCTAATTAAAATGCAGAGTTGTGGATCCGAGATCATGAAACGCGGGATACTATTCTATCCGAAAAGATGGTATTTTTTTATCGACTTGTACTTGGACGTGGAATGATGGCAACCTCTAAAACACGCGAATCAAAAAGCTGGTTAAGATTGTTAATTCTTTCCAAAAAGAAACCAGAGATCAACCATGAATTGAAGTCTTGTTGAAAAATTAAAGCAAATGGTGAATCGTTACTTGAGGACGCACGAAAAATCGTTGTTAACATTGGCACTGGTAACATTTACTTTCATCGGATTTATCAGCACCATGAACGTTGCCCGTGGCCAGCCATTGCAAGCGAAAGCTCATGTCGCGTACTTCTATTCGACCGACCTCTCGACTGCAACCATATTCCAAGCATTCTTGCAGTCTTTTAGCATTCAGACCGACCTGATCCGCAACGACTCGATAACCGGCAAGGATTTGTCGGCATACAAGGTCATCTTGATAGGACCGGACACGGGGGATTCGGACATTTCGAACTGGGGTAATGCGAGCTCGATCGCCACGATCAAGAACGCTCCCGCCAAGATCCTTGGCATTGGAGAAGGAGGTGGCAAGTTGTTCGACCAGATCGATTTGTCAATCGGCTGGATGGCAGGCGGACTAAACAGCGGAAATACAACCAACATTACTACCAGTTATTCTATGGGTTTTAGATACCCAAACACCATACCAACAGGGATCCAGCAACTCTACACCGTGAACACGTCGCTTCTGGAGATCTACATTCCCTCCTTGCCGAGCAATGTGACGGTTTACGGGAGATCATCCAGCGACCCGGCAAACTACGGCACGATCGCGTCTGAAACGGCACGATTCGTGTTGTTTGGATTCAACAGTTCGACGAGCACCATGACCGATCTGGGACGAAAAATCCTCCTGAACATCGTCATGAGCATGTATGAGTTCCGTGCACCCTTGAAAAGAATCGCCTACATTTACTACAATGACACGGCCACGGCAGTTTCTTTCCAGACATTCCTGGAAGCGTACAATCTTGAAGTAACACTGTTTCGCAATGATTCGATCACCCCGGTGGAAAGCGTCAAGTACGATTTGTTCATCATCGGGCCTGACACCGGATACGACTATGACTGGGGCGATGTCACATCAAGGTCCAGGCTCATGAATTCGCCTGCTCGGATCATCGGTTTGCAGCACGGTGGTGCCTATTTCTTCGAGATGTGCAACTTGAGCATCGGTGCTCCACACGGCTGGACCAGCAATACAAATAGCACGAAAGTCACGCCATCATTTGCCCAAGCTTTTAACCAGCCATACGTGATACCCGACGGTTTCCAGCAACTTTACACGACGAACGTGTCTTGTTACGAGATTTATTATCCGGGAGTCATTCCTGGTAACGTTACCGTTTACGACAATTCCGTGTGGGAAGTGTATCACCACGCCATTGTCCAGGAAGGAAAATACGTGCTCTGGGGGTTCAAGGGTGCTCCTTCTCTCATGACCGACCGGGGGAAGGAAATGTTTATCAATCTCGTCACGAACATGCATGCGCCGTACCTGGCCGAAGCGAAGATTGCCTTCGTTTACACCAGTGATATTGCCGGGGCCAATTCGTATCAATCATTCTTGCGTTCCTATGGTTTCGAAACGATGCTCGTCCAGTACGAGATGATACAGTCCACCGATCTTTCCAGGTTCGACCTTATATTCATAGGAAATGACGCCGATAACTATACCGATTGGGGCAACGCCAGCACGGTCGACGCCATCAAGATTTCCCTTGCTAATGTCATTGGTCTGGGAAATGGAGGTGCCGCGTTCTTCGACGAGATTGGCTTGAGCTTCGGTTATTCGCACGGGGTTAACAGGATTGGAAACGCGACGTACATCAAGTCCACTTTTCCAGCACATTTTCAAGAACCATTTGCAATCCCGACTGGTGTCCAGCAAGTGTATGCAACGAACTCGTCTACTTTCGAGGCAAACCTTGCTATGCCACCGGCTAGCGTGACGCTGTTCTGCGTGGACACTGAAAGTGCGCAAGACGCAATTGTCGCTCAAGATACCGAGCGCTTTGTCTTGTGGGGATTCAATAGCCCGCCATGCAACATGACCGATCTCGGTAAAAAAATGCTCATCAACATGGTCATGGCAAAATTGATCCCGCATCGTCCCGAAGCAAAGATTGCCATGATTTATTCGGATGGCAACATCGCCGAATCCGTCTCGTATTGGGCGTTCTTGAAAGCCAACGGGTTTACCATGAACTTGATCCATAATGGGTCGATAACGGGGACCGATTTGACCAGCTATTCTCTGCTGATGATCGGAACGAGTAATGCCATATTCTTTGATTCCTGGGACAATAGCAGCTCCGTCGCTGCCATCAACAATTCCGGCGCTAGAATCCTCGGATTAGGGTATAGTGGGGCATGGTTCTTCGACCGGCTTCACTTGACGATAGGGCGAAGCTGGTCGGTGATGACCGTCGGGAATGGCACCACCGTCTTGCCAGCTTTCCCTGCAACGTATAATTATCCGTACACCATACCTGCGGGTTCCCAGCAAGTGTACTCTTACAACACGTACTACTCCATAATCTACAATACCACTTTTCCCGTAAATGTAACGGCTTTTTGCAGGTATACTTATGATCCCATGTATTTCCCCGTGATCCAAGAAACAAGCAAGTATCTTCTATGGGGTTTCTACGATCCACCACAATACATGACCGATTATGGCAGAGAAATGTTCATCGACCTCATCAGTGAAGCGGTGCCACGCGGGAACCTGTCCATCTCCCACCCACCGGACATCACCTACGAGTTCGGGACGACGGGGCATCAAGCCTCATGGCTCATCACGGATAACAACACCGCTGGAACGACATACACCATTTACCGCAACTGGACGAGACTGGAGACGCTAGCATGGACATCTGATATGCCAGCAAGTATAAACGTGGATGGCTTGGCCGTCGGCACCTACAATTACACGATGATTGCTGACGACGGTCTCGGTAATGTCGTGGTAGATTCCGTGATCGTTACGGTCATACTCCCGCCGGACTCCATTTGCTGGATTTGCATTCTCCTCATCATCGTTGCCATAATCGGCGCCGTTACGTTCATCGCCGTAATGGCAACTCGAAAGAAGAAGCAAGAGGAAAAACGCAAGGATATCAAAGCGCCAACTAGTAAATCCATAGGAAATCAAGAAAAATGAAAATAAATCTCCGATCGAAAATATCTTTCCTTCTTTTCTTTGTTCTGACCCTTGGTTCTATTTACCCGACCACCATGCAGGCTCTTGAAGCGGCGGGGTGCTTTTCGGGTTTTTCTTCTTGTATTCTGCATAAAGGGCTCTCATCAGCGCGACGAAGCCTTGCCCGATAAATTCATTATGGGGAGTCCATCCTTTTTTCGCTGCCACTTTCAAGAGTTCTTGGTGATCTTTGTTGTCTATTTTAGTACGCCACAAAACTTGTGTAAGTTGGGTGAATCGCCAGAGATTTTCCGGCAGATCATTCATCGCAACATTGATGAAGGCAAGTTTTCTCAAGCTCCTTATTTCTACCAAGAAATCCGGAAGGCTGGTAAGTGCAACTCCATCGAATCCCAATTCTTCCAAGCTCGTGCAATTTTTCAAGGTTTCCGGCAGGTCCGGGCAGCGCCGGCTAGCGCCAGTGATCCAGAGTTCCTTGAGCTGCCTGCAATTTCCAATCGATTGCGGTAATTTCACGAGATTTTCCATAGATAAGTGCAAGGATTCAAGCATTGCCAAGTTTCCAATGGCTTCGGGAATGGTGGTCGCGTTTCTGGATACCAGGTGGATCTTTTTTAGATTCACGAGATTTGCCATGCTTTCCGGGAACGCGGGTAGATTTTTGCAATTCACATGAAGTTTCTCTAGACGGGTGCAATTGCCAAGGGAAGCCGGGAGATATTCCAGTTGCTCCAGGTTGATCTTGAGCGTGGATAAATGATCAAGGTTTCCCAGCGAATCTGGCAGCCGGATTTGTTTCGGGACATTTGGATTGTTTTTCCAACTGACTTCTTGGCCAAAATCAAGGCCAATAACGTGTCCATCTTGTATTTCCGCGCTGCATTGGTCATAAGAGGTTCGTTTCGTAACGATCTTTTTGTTTAGAGCATGCTCTATGTCGTTCAAGGCAGATGCTTCGTTCGGAGAAAGACTCATGACAATCAGTACCTAATTTCCCATTTCAAGATATTTAAGGCATCGGTCCGGGCAAACGGGGCATCGGTTCATTGATGGGAGTGAATCCCGAGCGGAGCTGATACAGCGTGAACGTGGTATTAAGCATCTTTAGGATGTTTCAGAAATCATGACGTCCTCCCAAACTTTTAATTCCCTTACCCTATTATAACCTAAGCTCATCGCGGCATTTCCTGGCCCGCACAGCACAATCTTTCAAATCTACCGGGGATATCATTGGTCGAACCCATCGATAATAAGGAATTGCGGGAAAAAGTCTGGAACATCATCAATCTCACGCAAGCGAACCAATTATTCGTGCATTCGAGTCAACTTGACGTGCAATACAGCACTGACGGTAAGAAAATCACAACCCGTCCAGTGCCAGAGATTCTCGTTGTGTGCGTACTCAACGCGCTGGTCCCGAACAGTTCCATGCTCTTGATCGGTGGCCACGGCGGTGCCAAGACAACGCTGGTCAAGCTACTCGGCCGCATGTTCACGGGCAAGTCGCTGAACGCGATCGAGGAGTCCATCCTGCGCGGCCACCCGCAACTCACGGAAGAAAAGATCCTCGCCACGCTGGATCTGCCGAAGCTCATGCAAGGGCAAGAGATCGTGAAGTGGCGGAACTTCGTGACGGATTTCTGGAAAATCATCGATGAGGTCAACCGCATGACCCCGTATGCCCAAAATATCCTTTTATCGCTCCTTGCCGAGCAACGTGTGAAGTTTTACGATTCCACCTATCCTGTCCCGCAATTCTGCCTTTATGCGACCATGAACCCGCAAGACGCGGGCACGTTCGATCTCCCCGTCCCGTTCCTCGACCGGTTCGGTATCTCGATCCCCTTTTCCATGCCGACCACGAACGACTTGTCGCTCATCCTCAAGAGCAAGGACACGAAATTGTTCGGCTACGATGAGTTCATGCAGGTCCCGGCCATGCTCTCCATCGAGGAGTTGATGCGCATCTGGCGCCTCGTCGACGCGCAGCGCATCGAGTCCGATGCCGAGGAGCTCATCCATGCCATCATCCGGGAGTTTTCGGTCTGCGATTACATCAACAAGGGGGTCTCGGGCGAGAAGGAAATCGGCCCGGACTTGTGTAACGACTGCCACTTCAACACGACCAAGAGCATCTGCAACAAGGTCATGACCATCCTGAGCGTGCGGGCCGCCAAAGATCTCCAGCGCTATGCAAAGGCACTCGCGTGGCTCATTGGCATTCCCGTTGACATCCACATGGTCTTGACCATCGCCCCCTACGTCATCCAGCACCGGGTCAAGTACGTGTCCACGGAGGCCAGCCAAGGACCATACTACGGCGACAAGATGAAGTTCACCCGCGCGCTGCTCGCCATGGTGAAAGACCGGTTCTTCTTACGCAAGGAAGCCACGGACATCATGAAATCCATCAAGAAGGGAGAAGAAAAGCCAGAGATCCTGGAAACGCTGCAAGAATACGGCAGGAACGACCTCATCGTGAAGCTGGACTTCGTCCCGGTAGCACATATCTATCTCAATCCCCGGTACACAGATTACTTGAAGAAGATCGAGGACGCGTACAACAACAAGGAAGTCAACGACCTCCTCGACATGCAACGGCAGCTGTACAACGACGCGGAAATGCTCAACAAGGGCGAGCTGCTCACGAAGATCCAGCTGTACCTGGAGATCCTCACGCAAGTGTCCTACCCCCCGTTCCCCTTTTCCAAGTGGCGTGACGAGATCTGGGCGGAAATCGCGACCGAGTTCAGGTACCTCGAGCCCGAGCTGCGGAAAACCCTCACCGACCGCGTGACCAAGCAATTCCGCACGAAAGATTCCACGTTAACGCTGACCGTCACGGGCACCGACAACAACAGCTCGGTGCAAATCGACATCACGGGCGGCAACGACGCCAACACGATACGGGATATCTTGAACCGTGCCGGGGTCACCGTCCCCGACGACTTAAAAACGAAGCGAACTTGGAGAGGCAGCCGCACGTGAACGCCCAGGCGAAGCGGGAAGCGCCCGGCAAGAAGGGAAAGGACGGTAGCGAGGAGGACCCGCAACTCCGCAAGGTGGCGATCGACGGGTGGGACGAGGCAAAGTGCGACATGTTCAACCCCGCCGTTCCGGATCCGGTCATCTCTTTTTCATCGGACTACAAGGAACCGTTTTACATCGACATCCGTGACTGGACAGTGCATTTAAACCTCGCACAATCGCCATCGCTCGATGAAAAGATCCTCCACAAGTTCACCCGGTCGATAAGTCACCACGAGCTTGGCCATTACACGATATGCCCGTACGATGGAACGATGAACGGGCTCATGCTCCAGGCAGCCCAGCGCGTGATCGGGCAGGTCCATGCACCGGTCGCGTGCAACATCGTCTCGGACCTGATCATCGAGCAGAGCCTTGCCAAGCGCTTCAACGAGATAACGAAGTGGCGATTCGACGAGTCCCTCACCAAGATCACCGGCGACATGAAAAGTCAGGCCCCGTCGGACACGTGGAA
This sequence comes from Candidatus Sigynarchaeota archaeon, assembly GCA_030587525.1. Lineage (GTDB taxonomy): Archaea > Asgardarchaeota > Lokiarchaeia > Sigyniarchaeales > Sigyniarchaeaceae > Sigyniarchaeum > Sigyniarchaeum tengchongense. The sequence continues at coordinate 27,507 of JAUQYW010000311.1, forward strand.
GCTCATCGTCGCATCGGAATCGCTAGCCATGAACATGGATATCCCACCGGCCGTGAAGAAAGCTGTTGATTTCAAGGACGTGATGGCCGACGCCAAGAAAATTGCCAAGTTGATTGACAAGTCTGCCCGTGACACGAATGCGTGGCCCGCGCTGGTGGACAAGGTATCACGGATCCTCAAGCCTTACCTCGCGCAAGATTTTCCGGTGCTCGTGACGATCGAGGATCTCGACCCCTCATCCGGCTGGAGGGATGTCCCTGGAGAGGAAGGGACTTTCGTCAAGATCCCCGTTGACGTGCTGGAACAATGCGGGGACGTTTCCAAGACGTCCGACAAGGACAATGGCCGTATGAACGAGAAATCGCTGAAGCGTTCGGGGCGCGGCCGCGGAAGGGGCAGGAAGGGTAAGGAACAGCAAGAAGGTGAAGGCGTTGACCCGCGGATCTTAATCGAACTCGCCAAGCATGCAAAAAACATCGGCGAATTCGGCGGACCGGCCGTGAATATGGGCTTGATCCGCAAGGAACACGTGCTCGCCGCGTGGTACCGCGCCCGGGCGGCGGGGCTCATTCGCGTCGATATCAAGACCTTGAAAAACGTGGGAGCGATGCCCATCTCGCCAACCACGTGGCGTCTCGGCGACGCCGTCGAGTCCCTAGACCTCACGCTCACGCTCCTCAATAGCCCCATCATCATCCCCAACAGGACGACGATGCGCTGGGATTTTGCTATGCAAACCGGTGAGGTGCCCGAGAAACACTTCCCGGATTTTTTAATCGTCATCGACTCGTCCGGCTCCATGCATTGGAAGCCAGACGCGCCGACCGACGCGGGGAAGGGACCATACGACATCGCCCTCGTCGCGGGGTTCGCGGCGGTCCACTTCGCCCGCAAGAAAGGCATCCAGCTCGCGGCGATCAACTTCTCGGGTAGCCACCGGACGTGCGATTGGACCAAGGATGTAGACCAGGTCGAGAAGATCATGCTAGAATACGAAGGTGATGGTACCGTGCTGCCCACGAGGGAAGTCATCAAGCTAGCGGTGAAGAACGGGAAGCCCACTCTGATCTTCATCATCTCCGACGCGGGCCTGTATGATTGGCAAGCCGAGATGACCCCGCTCACTGCCTTGATGGAACGAAGGCATCGGATCGTGTTTTTCTTGATAGGTGGCAGGGCTTCGGATTTACATGAAAAACGGTTCGTTGATTTCACGAAGGTGGGTGGGCGCATCTATTGCATCCACAACATTCACGATTTGATCGGCATGGTCGTCGACGAGGTGAAGCGAACGTATGCTCCCGAGGAAAAAGATGCGGATCTTACGCCGACGTCAACCACGGGCGGTCCCATCAGCCAGAATGGCTCCTAAACAAAATTATTTTTAAAAATAGCTCTTGCTATCTTTCAAGTATTTCAAGATTTCCTTCACCCGCGTGCGCAGCGTGACCTCGGTGATGCGGGCGACCTTGGCAAAATCGGTCTGCGTCTTCTTCTCGGCGGTTCGCTTGGCCACGATGTAGAGCGCCGCCGCAGCGAGCCCTTTCGGGTCTTTCCCGATGCGGGTCATGCCGGCACGAGCAGCTTCCCTGAGCAAATCGGCCGACTGCTTTTGGATCCCGATAGACAAGTCGAGATCGTTCCCGAACCGGAACACGAGCGACCGCGGCGTGATGGGCCGGTACACGTAACCGAGTTTCGGCAACACGCTCCGCATGATTAGCCCGAGGGACTGGTGCACTTTCCGGGTCGAAACCGATGCCGCTTCGACCAATTCTTCCAATAACCGCGGGAAATTGTGGATCCGGATGGCCGCGTACAAGCTGGCAGCCGTGAATGCCTGGATCGAGCGCCCCATGGTGAGCTTTTGCTTGGCCACCTCGGAGTAGATCTTCCACGCCGTTTCGATGATGTGGTCCGGCACGCCGAGATTATGCGCAAATGCATTCAATTTCGGCTTTGCTTCCCAGTAATTGCGTTCGATGGAAGAAATTAGCGAGCCCTGGATTTTCGAGAGCCTGGCAAACAATGCCTGCTTGTTCGGGGGCAGCTGGTTCCCTTTCGAGTCAGTCTTGATGCCATTCATCACGGTGCGTGGCCCAAACGTGCGCCAGACAGGCTCGGTGCGCTTGCGGTTCTTCAATTCATCGACCGTGTATGCACGCCGCTCGTTCTCGACGAGTTGCGATCCAAAACACATGCCACAATGCCGGCACACCACGTTGCCCTCCACGGTCACGAAAATATCTGGTTTTTCACAGCAACGCTTGCTATCTTCGATTTCCGGGTTGTCTGCATTGCCCTCTATTTTTCCAGCGACGTTATTGTTGTTAATTTGTGCTTTTCTCATCTTCGTTTCCATGTGACTCACGAGAATGACCGTTCGTGGTTGTTGTTGGGATGAAGTCGTGGTGATGAGTTCGCAAACAGTATATCGCGGTATCGAATGTTTTTCTCCGGGTATTGTTAGGTCAACGAAGTATCTAGTTAAAGGATTGTTTTTTTGTCGATGTTATCGGCATGATTCGATTTCATGAGTTCAAGCCATTCGTGTAAAACAACAGGATCGTGCACATAGATCGAGAAAAAAGGGCATTTTCAATAATTTTTCTTGCCGTCCTTCAAGTATTTCAGGATTTCCTTCACTCTCGTCCGCAGCGTGACTTCCGTGATCCTTGCGACTTCTGCAAAGTCGGTCTGGGTTTTCTTCTCGGCCGTTTTCTTGGCCACGATGTACAAGGCCGCAGCAGCGAGGCCCTTCGGGTCCTTCCCGATGCGGGTCATGCCACCGCGCGACGCCTCCCTGAGTATATCCGCTGCTTGCTTCTGGATGCCAATGGACAAGTCCAGGTCGTTGCCGAACCGGAACACGAGCGACCTCGGCGTGATCGGGCGGTACATGTACCCGAGTTTCGGCAAAACATTTCGCATGATCATGCCAAGCGAACGATGCACTGCCCGCGTGGAGATGGACGCGGATTCGACGACCTCCTCGAGCAACCGGGGAAAATTGTGGATGCGGATCGCCGCGTAAAGGCTCGCTGCGGTGAAGGCCTGGATCGATCGACCCATTGTGAGCTTCTGCTTCGCGACTTCCGAGTAAATCTTCCATGCCGTTTCAATGATGTGGTCGGGAACGCCGAGCTTGTGCGCGAATGCTTGGAGCTTTGGCTTGGCTTCCCAATAATTGCGTTCGATCGACGAGATCAAGGAACCTTGAATCTTAGATAACCGCGCAAACAGCGCTTGCTTGTTCGGGGGCAATTGATTGCCTTTCGAGTCGGTTTTGATGCCGCTCATAACCGTGCGCGGCCCGAACGTGCGCCAGACCGGCTCGGTGCGTTTCCTGTTTTTCAATTCATCGACCGTGTATGCACGCCGCTCGTTCTCGACGAGCTGCGAACCGAAACACATGCCACAATGGCGGCAAACCACGTTGCCTTCCACGGTCACGAAAATATCAGGGTTTTCGCAGCATTGTGGCTTGTCAAAGTCCGGATTAGGATCGTTGTCGGCCATTTTACCGACAAGCTTGGAGTTTGGCGATGCGTGATTTTTGGCGACCATACTGAAATTCACCCGCATTGAATTCGGGTTTTCTTTTAAAGTCATGATAATCAATGGATAGATGAGTAGTGTTTGAAAGGGGGCGGATGACGCGGATATTGTTGTGCGTATGTTCACAAAAAAAAAGCTGCAGACTGCATTCGCATCCATGGCAGCGAGGCTTTTTCGTGAATAACGATTGTTCTGTTCTTAAGATAGTATTAGGTATGCAAACTCGCCGATTTAAGTCTTGTGGTGGAAAAATATTAAATTTCTCCACTTTTTTTATGAAAGCTATCCGATCTTTCCGGTTCCAGCTGCGCCCGCGCCGTTGATGCGGCAATCCCACGCGTGCGAGTTTAAACAAATTAACCATTGCCGATTCGTTGAATATATATTTATAACGGAGCCCTCTGCAACTTTGATGGTCGCAATCCTTCCTGGATGGCATGACAACAGCCCGACAAAAAAAAGAATCAATTAAAAAGCCCATCTTTTGAAAAGTTAGTCTTTTTTAGGTAAACGGGATCGATAATCACAATACAAAGATGAAAAAAAGATCGGAGATCACAATGCAGAAAAGAAAAATTCTCTTTGGGATTCTTGCCGCTGCCATCGTGCTTCTCGTGACGCTGGTTGCCGTGTATTCATTTCTTGGCATGGGGCTCAGTTTTTATGAACCGAACCCTACAGACCAATGGGATGGTCTTGCTTACACGTTGTGGATAGATATCTGTTTAATCCTTATCCTGTCGGGCATATACTTGTTTTTTGAGGGACGGGCGACTGAAGTGGAAGTGCAGAAAAAGTTCCATTATGGACTTTCCTTGCTCTTCGTCATGGTTGGATGTGCGATCGGGGTCATCGCGCTTTATTCTGTCGGGAAACTCTTCAACGAACCCCTTATGCAGAGCCTGTTTCCACCGTATGGCATAATCGGTGGGAGTCGCGGCGATGCTATGTTTGCAATTGCCCTCGCGACGTTCAGCTCGCCATATATTATGCTCCAGATCGAGAAATACATCAAGAATAGCAAAAAGTTCGTTATTACGAAACTTCTAATCGTGTCTATCTTCGCTGGCATCGCATGCATTGTGTGCGCGTACATCCAGCACGCGATTCCATCCCTCGAGACCGAGGACTGGTGGACGTATCTCTCGTATGGTTTGTTCGGATTTACAGCGCTCGGGCTCATCATCACGATGATAGCGCTACCGGCTATCTATTTCTCATTGGCGAAACAGACGTCCGGGGATCTCAAGAGAAACTCGCTCACGATCGCGATAGGCTATCTCTTAACGTTTATCATGATTTTCATGCACATGTTGCGCAGCGAGCTCGATTTCATCCCGTTTAACTGGGTCGTGTTCCTCCTCGGGACCCTCATCGGTGCCATGATTCTGCAAGCAGGCTACATGCGCTCGACGTATTGATTTTTTCCTATTTTCTTCCATTTTTTATTCCCCGATTGCATTATCTATGAATATTCTCCTCGTTAAGTCCCGAAAATCAAGTGCCATGCCAGTATTTTGGAGGAAGATTTGCCCGTGAGGTTTAATTAATCGTACCAATCGGTAATCGTACCAATTTTCTTTTAACAACCCGCGTGATAAACTAATAAAATAGAACGGCGAGGTTGATTACGATTCGTCGAACCACAAGAACTGCTTGCATCCTTTGCATGGTACTCGCTCTTTTTATCGTGCAAATGTCGTTCATCGGTACTCCAGCTAGTGCGGCGATGCTTGAACCGAGAAATGCGAGCATGGCGCCGCACATCGACGGTTTGCTCACTGATATAGATCGATGGGATGTACAAAATTCCACGATTTTCCCGCACATCAACAACGTGGTCTTGCGAGTGTACACGTGCGTGTTTAACGAGTTCATTTATTTCGGCTTGCTTTACAAGACCAGCGGGCACGACGGTAGCGAGAGTTTTGCCATCGCTTGCTCGAACGCGGCTCCCACCAGCACGAGCGTCAACGACAGCATCTGGAGCTTTGACACGGTCAAGGTGTTCCGCATCGATGGCAAGAGCTGGGACGAGGAAATCATCAAGTCAGATCCTCGGGCCCGGAACTGGACATGTGGTGGGAACCGGCTCGATTTCAAGGTTGCGACGATTGCATCGAACTTCACGTTCTACGAGTTCCGGTTCATGAGGAATTGGACCCGTGCAGGTGACGTGAATTGGATGAGGGATTGTTTATACACAATCAAGATCTTTTACGGGACCTTGTATGGAAATGCTTCCGAGTTTTTCATGCCTGCCCTCGGGAGCTGGATGGCCAGCACCCCCAAGATCGCGCTCTTGATCCCGAGTTCGTTTCACCCCCCGCACGAGTTCGAGTTCACCGCGCTCAAGTGCAACACGCTCGTCAGCAAGATCGTCTTGTTCACGATTGCCGGAACAGGATTGGCGATGGTCGGCGTTCTTATGATGCGGACCAAGAGTCGAATTGCGAAGCGATGGTGTGCTAATGAGTGTTGTTAGGTGCGTTGGCTTCTAAAAATATCAAAATAAAAATCAAAATCAATCATAAATAGAAATCAAAAATAAAAATCAATCAAAAAGTCGGTATATTTCTTTCCAATTCTCTAATTCTTTCTTCAGATGCGCGAGATCGTTCGAGAGATTGAAATAGCCCGAAAATCGCGGCGTGGTCGTATAGCAAGTGAATGCTTCCTTGCCCAACCACGTGTCAGGCTTGTTGACCGCCTTGCCATCCCGCGCTTTGTCATCCTCCGCACCTTGAGCACTCGCTTTGGCCATCGCGCGATCATCCTGGTATTTCTGGACAAGATCTTTCAACCGCGCGTCGTCCCTCGTGATGCTCGTCTCCTTCACGAACCCCGCGTCGATCCACTTCCATGCGTGCGCCGCCGCGTTGGTCCCGCGGTAGAAGGCTAGGATTTGCCGTGGCAATGGCTGCATGAACGCGACGAACGCGAGCGTCATAACCTCGGATCGCGTGTATGGCTTCTGCTCGATGTAGAACATGTCAACGTGTTCCGAAACATCCTCTTGCAAGTCCATGAGCCAGCAGCCTTCGTCGATCTCCCGCACCCTGATCGCGCCGCCATAGCCTTCATAACGCTTGGTGAGCTGGTTCAAGGCCTTCTTGATCGCATCCCGTGGAATACCCAGGTTTTCGACAATGTCCGTTTCCATGACCATTTCCCCGTGCATGAATAGGCAGGACTCGACGAGCTGTAACAGCACCTCGGAATCCTTCGCAGCATCGTCGACCGTCACTTGTTGTACGCACTCTTGCCTGGCACCAAGCTCCCGGTTGCCGCTCGTTTCAGCCATGGCCGCATCACGCCTCCGTGGGTGCAAGGATCTTCGACAACTCGCCCAGCTTGAGCTGGATCACGTCGGTAACGCCGTCGACGTTGGACACGCCGAGAATTTGATCGACACGGGTCATGGTGACATCGCGATGGGTAACGATGATAAATTGAGAGCGGTTGGACAATTCCTTGATGAGATCGGCCACGAGAGCCGCGTTTGAATCGTCCAGCGCGGCGTCGATTTCATCCAGGATGTAAAGAGGCGACGGGCAGTGCTGCTGGATCGCAAAGATGAGCGACAGCGATGTCAAGCTCTTTTCACCGCCCGAGAGCAGCGAGATCTCGTTGAGCGGCTTGCCAGAGGGCCGTGCCAGGATCTGGACACCGCCAGCAAACGGGTCGTCGAGATTTTCGAGCTCCAGCTTGGCTTCGCCGCCGGGCGAGAGCCGCGAGAAGACGTAAGCGAAGTTCCGCGCGATGCTCTGGTAAGCCTGCAAGAAGGCTGTCTTTTTCTGCTTCTCGATCGATCCCATAAAATCCAGGATCGCCTCGCGTTCCTTTATCAAGATCTCATGCTTGCCGCTCAAATCATCGAACCGTGCCTTGTTATCATTGTATTTTTCGATGGCCATCATGTTCACGTTGCCCATCTTCTCGATCTCCTTCTTGCACGACTCGATGTCCTGTACGAGCTGTACCTTGCCCTTCTTGATGTAGTCCTCTGGAACGTTCAACGTGGCAGGGAGGTCGGATTTCAAGCTGTTGAGCCCTTGCTCGAGCTCGGCGATCCGGGCAGCTTGCGAGGTCCTCTTGAGGTCCGCTGCCTGTCGTTCGAGGCTCAAGCGCTGCATCGCGTTTGTCGTATCTTCCTTCTGCTTCTCGAGATCCCGTTTCCTTGCGATCAAGGTCGACAGCTCGCCGTTCTTTTCCGCAAGGTTCTGTTCCAGCACCTTGATCTTTGCCAGCGTTGCTTCCTTTTCGGCCTCTTTTTCGGCGGTTGCCTTTATAGCTGCGAGGCCAGTAGCATCGAGCTCTTGCATTCGATCTTGCTTCGCCTTGATCGACCCCGTGACGTGTTCCGTGAGCCGGGTCGTTTTTTGCGCGAGCGTGACGTTTATTTTATTGATGCTACCCTCGATGCCGCTGATTTCCTTTTCCAGGGCATCGATTTCGCCTTGCAACCTCGCGTGCGGGGAGTCTTTTAACGTGCTGTCGATGGTGGCAATCTGGCCGTTGAGACCCGACACCGTGGCTTCGCCTTGCTGGATTTCACCGATGAGCTTTTCCTTCTTCGACGCGCCGTCAGCGATCGACTGCGTGAATTCCTGCATCTTCAGTTGAACATCCCCGTTCCCGCCCTCGAGCTCTTCAAGACGTGTTTCGAGCTTGGCAATTTGCTCCTTGAGGCCCCCGCGTTGCTTCTCGCTGTCGATCTTGGCCGTGTAATATTCGGAAATGCGCGCCTGGCAATCCCGTATCGATCGTTCAGCGGCTTTTTCCTTTTCTTTCAACGCTTCGAGCTCTTGCTCGAGTCTGGGCAACTTGTCCTCGTCCTTGCTCTGGAACGCGCTGCCGACGCTTTTCTTGTTGACCGAACCGCCGGTCATGAGGTTTGACGGGTCGATCACGTCGCCGTCGAGCGTGACGCGGCGATAATTCGGCGCGAAGTTCTTCGCAATTTCGAGGTCTTCGACGATGAACGTGTGGCCGAAGATGAACTCGAACGCGGGCAGGTATTTGGGATCGAAATCGATTAAGTCGACGGCCCGGCCATGAACGCCCTTCGTGGCTTGGAACTCGTGCTCGTACTCCTTGTAGGATATTTTATCTAGGGGAATGAACGACAACCGCCCGAGATTGCTTTTCTTCAAGAAATTGATGCAGTCCGTGGCGACGGTGCGATTGTCCACCACCATAAAGTTAGTCTTGCCACCAGCGGCGAAGTCCATTGCCACGGCAAATCGAAAATCGACTTTACCGAGATTGCCCACGGTATCGTGAATGCCCTTGATGATGCCTTGGCGTTTCACGTCGAGCAGCGCGGAGATTGCTTTCGCCATGCCATTACTGGAAAAGTTCTGGGCCACCTTGATGTTTGACCTGAGCTCGAAGACCGCTTCGGATTTTTGCCGGATCATGTCCTTCGTGACCCGAATCTCGCTTTCCAGCTGCTTGATCTCGACCTGGATTTTATCTGGATTGTCGAACGGGTTCTCCTTTGCACTGCCCAGTTCAGCCCGGAGTGCTTGCAGTTGCTTCTTGATGGATTCCCGGGACGATGCCGCGCCGGCAACTTTCTGCTCCAGCGCCTGCATGCCCGACCTGTCCTTGGTGATGGACGTGTCGGTCATCTTGAGCTCGGCACGCAACTCGCTCAATGCATTCTTTGCTTCGAGCAACGTTTGCCGGTACGATTCCTTGCTCGCGAGGAGCTCTTGATATTTCTTGTCGTGGCTCGCGAGCTCCGCGTTCTTGGCTTGCAGCGCGGCACGCCGTGCAGCGGCCTCCTCCTCGGATTTTGCAGCGCTCGACTTCAATCCCTGGATTTCTTGCTCCAGCTTGTCCTTCTCGGCTTCGAGGTTTTTAACGTCATCGTGAAGCCGCGATTGCTCCACTGCCGTCGCTTTTTCCTGCTCGGCCACGTATTTCAGGCTCGACTTGAGGTCGGACAAGACTTGCTTGAGCTGGTCAAGCTCTTGAGTGATGGCCAAAAGTTCCTTGCTCTGCTTGTTCGCGAGCTCATCCGAAACGTCACGTATCTGGATCCGGACTTGTTCCAGCGCGGATTCCTTTTCCTTGATCGTTGCGTCGATGCCAGCCATCTTTTGCTTTAAGTCCGAGACGACCTGCTTGGCCTTTTCGATGTCGCCGTTCAGCGTTTCGATATCAATGAGCTTCACGGCATTGGTCGAGTGCTCCAGCATCTTGGTCAAGTGCTGGTACTTGAGCGCATCGTCGCGTTCTTTTTCGAGGACCGTGAGCTGTGATGCCACCTCGTTGAGCAGGAGCCGCACCTGCGCCAGGTTCGTCTCCACCACCTCGAGCTCCTTCTGGGCGTTCTCCTTCTTCTCGTCGTAAGCGGCGATGCCCGCGATGTCCTCGATGAGCTTGCGGCGCTCCAACTTGCTCATATTCACGACCTCGTAGACGCTGCCTTGCAGCACCATGGAGTAGCTGTGGGAATGGAGGCCACCCATCGCGAGCAGGTCCTGGATCTCCGTGCGCGTCGATGTGGTGCCGTTGATCTTGTACTTGCCGTGTCCTTCCAGGTCAACACTCCGGGAGATCTTGACGATGTCCGTGTCGATCGGGAGCCCCCGATCCGAGTTATCGAGCACGAGCTCGGCATACGCCTCTTTGGCCGCGGGGATGCTGGCCTTCGGATTGCCCGAAAAGATCATGTTCCGCATGTTATCCCCGCGCAGGCTCTTTGCGGACAAGTTTCCCATCACGAAACTAAATGCTTCGAGAATATTGCTCTTGCCGCTTCCATTTGCACCAACGATTGCCGAGAAACCCTTGTCAAAATCGATCTGAACCGTTTTTGTCGCGCCGATGCTCTTGAAGCCGCGCAACCGGAGGTATTTGACGAAGACCATAATCGAGACCAGATTCACGTGTCAAGTAGGACGATATGACAAGGATATTCCGCGGGCGATATCTGAGGGGGTATGTTATCGAGGTATATACTAGATCGGGATGCAAATTTCCTTCTTCTTCACATTGACTTGATCTTTTCGACAATGTAGATCTCTAGTTTGATCCACTTTGATGTGGATAGATGACCCGATACGGGTGATGTCGAACACCCGTAAGAAATATTATCATCTTTTCTTGAAGTGAAAAGGCCTGGGAAAGGCTTTCACGTGGTACAGGACGGAATACGGACTAACAAGATGACGAAACGATCGATGGACTTTCCACTATCGAGAAGACGTGGGCGTTCCCTCGCTTTCCTGTTCGCCGAGCTAGCCCGAGCTGGCAGAAGCTGTAAGTCATACACCCGGCGATCTTTTTCTTGCGTGCCCTCCCACCCTTGATGTCGAGCATAGCAGCCACGTCGTTGTTGGTGAACTCACACGGAAGCCCTGAAGGAAGCATCGCGAGAAATTTCCTTGAGCCCGAATACGTGCGCTCGCCGACGACGCGGACCAGGTCTCGATCGAGCACCTCATAGTACGGGCGCCTCCCGTGAAAGCCCGCTAGCTGCCGAGTGACACGTTCCTCGACGAGCAGCACGCGAACTTGAATCTTGCCGATGACGTCCGGAGCCCGGAAGCTCACGAGGCGCTCGAAGATCGAGTAGAAGTCTTGTCGCTTGCGAACCACGTGCTGGCTAGCTAGCCCGTGCTCCCACGTGGTTACATGTTGCACGACCGGGACGGGATGGATGATAATGACGTTATATAGGCTGGAAAGCGCTTGGATCTTCGGATAGAAAGCTTTCCCGAACTGCTTGATCTGGATCTCGTACGCATTGCCTGCGACCTGGTCCAGTACATCGATGCGGTACTTCTTATCACCCACGCGCACGTTAACCTCGGTCTCGCCACCCGTCGCACTGGCATACAGCTCCTTCAGGGTCTGGTGTAGGCGGGTCTGGTTGCCATCCATCGATTGATGCTCCACTAGGAGGACATAAAGAAAGATATACCATCGAGATATATAGGTAATCGGGATGATTCTAATTGAAATGTGAAGAAATGCGGTTGATACCTTAAGCTCTTTTATAAGTTCTTCTTCTCTCTCTTCATGATAGATTCTGGATTTTCTAAACCAATCAGGGATATTATTAAATCGAGGACCTCCATTAGAACGTTTTCAAAGGCACCTTTACCAAAATCCCTCGATGAAAAGTTAACAGAATTGCTTAATGAACCACAACAGAGCCCGTTCAATGGTAAATGTGGATTCCACACAATAGACATACCCAAACTAGAACGGGACGAGCAAAAGAAACTCGGTACCTATGGATTCATAAGCGGTGCACCGAAATTCATCGCCGTTACAAGTGAAAATGATTCGAATTACTTTCGGGAGCATATCGGGTATGTACTAGAGAAGATCATTTTACACTTGACCGATCTTGGCATTGGCACTTGTTGGATAGCAGGATCATTCAACAAGGAAAATTTTAGGGCGCAACTTGGATTGAAAGACGATGTCCTCCTCCCGATAATAACCCCCGTTGGCATTCCTGCGAAAAGACGGCGTATCAAGGAGATGGGAATTCGCGCAATGTTTAAAGCCGATAAGGCGCAACGACAGCCTTGGTCTAAAATGTTCTTCCGGGGTGATTTCAGTACACCCTTGGATGAGAAAAATGCTGGTGATTTGAAATCTGCTTTTGAGATGATTCGTTTAGGCCCATCCGCAGCAAACAGGCAGCCTTGGCGTATCCTCGTTAATTCGGATGGAACGATCTGTCATTTTTTCATCGAACCTTCAAATGCACACTTTAGCAACTTTGCACGGTTTGATATTGGCATTGCAACATGTCATTTTAACCTTTCACTAATGGAAGCGGGAATCCAAGGTGCGTGGAAGATTATGGATCAACCACAAGAACGACCTGAGAATTACACCTACATCATTAGTTGGCAGAAAACCTGAGGGATCCTCCGGCCGATACGCGTGCGTGTGTTGTCGATGATGTAGGAAAACAGCGGATCGTTCAAGGTGTTCCAGATGGCAAAAATAAGCCACGCATAACCAATGAGATCTGCGTGGAGACCGATCTTCTGCTCGTAAAAGAAAGTCATATTGGCGAAGGGAAAGCCGCTGAGGAACCCGTTCTTGAAGCCACCGAGCCCAAGGCTGAATTTCACCTTTCGCGGAACTGTTTCCTCCAAAACAACGCGGTCATCACTCATAACACATCGTCGGATTCTTTGTTTCCAAGTTGGTTATATATCTCATAAAAACAAGTATATCCATCGAATTTACGGAAAGACTTTTCCTATTAGTTCGTCGCGTGGTCAACCGCATTCTGCTTGGAGATGCTGCGCGTGCAACCCGATTGGAATGTCTTTGGATGAAATTATGGTAAAACCTCAAGTTAACCTGAACCTCCACGCGAGATATCGCAAGATACTAAAACCGCTTGAAAAACAACTGGAATGGGATCCAGTAAAAACGATTATACTCGTCGTGGACGTGTGGAACGAACACTGGTGCAAGGGTGCAAACGAGCGGCTTGCCATGCTCCTTCCTACCATGGATAGGACTATAAAGGCCGCACGGGCCAAAAGTGTGACGATCCTTCATGCACCATCGGAAACGATGGAATATTACAAGGATTTTCCGCAGCGGCAGCGCATGCAGGTCGAACCGGTAGTGGCTATTCGCAAGGCTGATCGCAAGGGCAAGATGTTCTCGCTCCGAAAGGATTTGTTTTGGCCCATTGCCGTTAGCAGCGACGGCGGATGCAACGACACGCCAAAATGCCACCAGCACCGTGCTTGGACGTCCCAGCATGGCGCCATAGAAATCTTTCCCGACGATCTCATCTCGGATAATGGCGCGGAAATTTATAGTTACTTCAAGAACCACGACATCGAGAACGTGATCGTGCTGGGTGTCCACACGAACATGTGCATTATGGGACGGTCCTTCGGCATCCGCAAGCTCGTCGCATGGCAGTTGAACGTGGTTTTGTGTCGCGATCTCACCGACACCATGTACAATCCCGCGAGCTGGCCCCACGTCCCGCACGAGCGGGGCACGGAACTCGTGGTCGAGCACATCGAACGCCACTGGTGCCCGTCGATTTCGAGCAGCGACATCACGCGATCGCCTTGAAATGAACATCACGAAAGATGACGACGTCATGGAATCAGAACGCAACATCCAGCTACCCGAAAAGTATTATCGCGATTATGCCTTCTACATCGAGAAAGAGGTCGATCCGGACTACCAGCACGCGTCGATCGAGGCATACGAAGCCTTCCGTGACATGAAGTTCGGTGTTCGCATCCATTTTGGCTTGTATTCCATCAAGGAATGGAGGGGAGAATCGTGGCCCCTTTTAAACCAGATTTATAGGAAGAGACAGGCTTATCAAGAAATGTACAAGAGGTGGAATCCGGCCGGCTTCGACGCGGAGGAATGGATGCAGTTTTTCGAGCGCTCGGGGTTCAAGTGCTTTGCATTCACGACGAAGCATCACGAGGGATTCAGCATGTACGACACGAAGACCCGCGTCACGCGCCGGATCAACTGGGTAGCCAAGGACTGCCCTGCGATCGAGGAATGCAACGTCGCCTACAGCATCATGGAAACGCCATTCAAGCGGGACATAGTGAAGGAATTATGCGACGCCGGCCGCGTCCACGGCATGAAGATTGACTTGTATTTTTCCCATCCGGATTGGTATGATGCTGATTTCCGACCGTACTCGTGTTTTCCCGCGCTCACTCCCGCGGCATTGAAGGATATGCGGCGCTTCGATGCGCGGCCTAGTAAAATATTCACCAAGCGCCCCATCCTCCCGGATCCCGACGCAGAGGCTTCTGCCCGTATGATGGCACGCCATCGCAACCAGCTCGTGGAAATCATCTCGACTTACAAGCCGGACATGTGCTGTCTCGACAACCGTCTTGGTCCCGATAACTGGCCACGCGTCAAGGAGACCATCAAGATGCTCCGCAAGATCCATCCCGATGTCATGTTCAGGAATCGCGGCATCGCCAATTATGGCGACTATTACACGCCCGAGGGCGTCGTGCCCGGCGACCCGAACAACACGAACATGCCTTGGATGGTAATCCATCCTCTTGGTTCCTCATTCTCTTACGAGAAGAACGCCAGGAAATACAAGGGCGCGAAATGGGTCATCCATAACCTGGTGGACACGGTCGCCAAGGGCGGTAATTTTATGGTTGGCATCGGGCCCGGGAAGAATGGCACGTTCCATCCCGAAGCCATCAAGCAACTCGAAGCCGTCGGCGTATGGCTTAAGGTCAATGGCGAGGGCATCTATGGAATGCGCCAGTGGCCCGTCGCGTGGAAGGAAGAATCTCAGGATCATCATTCGAGCAAAAAGAACAACACCACACGCTTTACCATGACCAGGGACGGCAAGATCGTGAACGCGTTCGTGCTAGAATGGCCCGGCGTCATGTTCACGAGCCATGTTCTCAAGCCCAAGGAAGGATCGGTTATTACAATGCTCGGTTACCCCGATCCTCTCGACTGGCAACTCGTCAACGGGAACTTGGCTATTCAAATTCCCACGGCGCTCGCTGACTATAAACCATGCGATCACGCGTGGTGCTTCAAGGTTGAAGTTGGATCTTGAAGCTTTCATTCGTTCAATTGTCTATTTCATAGACGATATTTAGATAAATATTAGATTGATTCAATTGCTTTAATTGAATTATCTGAATTGTGTTCTTTTATATTAGTTTTGTATTTTTTAATAAATACAATAAAAAGGAATATCCATGCAATCATAAAGCCAAAACCAATAACAAGAGTTTGAATTGGATCTGTTAATCCGGAGAAAAAAGAAACAAATCCATTATAGAGCCCATGGACTAAAATTGGAATGAATATACCGCCTGTTTTTTCTCTTATTAAACCTAAAAGCATTCCAAATTGGGCAGCAAAAATACCACTAAAGATTTTATATTCAACGGGTCCACTAATGAGATAGAATGGATTAAATACATGGCCGAGACCAAATAATAACGCGGCTATAGTCACTCCTGGTCCAAATTGAAGGTTTTTTGCGATATATGGACGGCCGAAACCCTCATTTAATCTAGATTGGATATAACCGCGGAAATAAATCTCTTCACATACCCCGGTAAATATCAATTGAAAAATGAGTGTCGAAACAAAATATTGGGGTTGGGGTTTTGTGATATCAAACGTCGCCAAACCAAATACGAGTGTAGGTAATGAAGGAAGAATTATTAGAAAAACAAAAATTAACGCCCAAATCATGTCTACTTTAGCATTTTTAAATTGAAATCCATATGATCTAAAACTTCTTTTACATAAAAGTAACACAAGCACGGGAACAGCAGCTGAAAGTATTGTTATAATATAATTCCAATAAAGCAGATCTCTCTGTATTTGAGAAATGAATGTGAAAGAAAAAAGGAATGCGATTAATTCCAAGAGAAAATACATGCCAAATACTTCAATAACCGCATGAATTTTGTTTTTCTTCATAATCTGACCTTTATAACGATAATTAATAGATTATTCAAATACAAGTTTAAAGTATTTTACTTTTATTTGTTTCCAAGTCGATTAACTGATTCTGTGCGTGGTTCTACAACCGAAGTCTAAGGGATAATATTATTGGTATCTGTTAAAAAAAATATCAAGTTAAAAAATACCATTATCAAGTCGTCCCTAAACAATCGCCAAAAACTATATATTTTAAAAGGATTCCATAGAAATCAATGCAAAAATCACAAGGGATGCAAGAAGATAGAAATCCAGATGGATCTCAATCGCTGACCAAGGACGAGCTCTGGCAGAAAGTCGGATTCCACAAAGCTCTCGGCGGCTGGTGGTACGGCCTCGTATTTCTGATCGTCAACATGTTCACGGGGATATTCATCACCGCCTCGATGATCGGTTATTTTTACCCGTACCCATCGTCGGGCGCATATGTATCGACCGTCAATACTCTCTTTGCACTGCTATTCTTCACGTTTGACATCGCCACCGCGGGAGTCATGGGTAGGTTCATCCCGGAAGCTCGCATTAAGGACCCCGTGCGGATGCTATATTACGTGCGTTTTTTTGTGTGGTATCAAATGATTAGCGGACTTCTCCAGGTGACCATCATCGCGGTGTACTGCTTTTATTTTGCTACGAGCACGGGTTTGATATATCTAATCTGGATCATGCTTGTCGAATCAACGAAGCAATATCCGGGCATGCTCGGTGTGTTCAACAATCTCTTGAACACGTTCCAATACTTCGGGCGCTCCAAGATCATTGATTTCACGCAAGGAGAGTTGATCGAACGACTCACCGAGCTATTCTTCGTGTGGCTAGGCATGGTTCTTGGCCAGCAAAATCCCACGGTCGGAGCTCTCATGGGTATCGCCTTGGGCCAATGCATCGGGAAATATATCGATGATTTCATTGGGATGGCCATAGGGGCGTATTACTTCCGGGATGTCGCGAAAAAAGAGGGATTTACTTTGCGTGAGTGCTTCATTCCTGTCGTACCTTGGTCTGTCGTGAAACCGGTGATTGTTTTTGGAATTAAAACATCAATTCCTGGTTTTACGGGGAATGCGGTGAGCTTGTATGTCTTCACGCTGTACTTGAACAATGTTTTCCAATGGATACTCTTCGGGGCGTTTGCGGGCATGGCCGGGAGCATCACCTCGGATATACACTATGCGAACTTGAATGTTGGTGCCCTGTTTAACGAATCATATATGAATGGAAAAAAACGCCTTGCGCAGACCATCTTGATGAAAACATACAGGTTTGCTGCCCAAGTCATCGGTTTCTATTATTCCGTCTTTATCATGGTGATTGCTATTCTACCCGATGCCTTTAAGGGATTCAATTTAATATATTATTATCCGTGCTTGATATATATCGTCCCGGTGTTGATTCGAACAACGGTAGATATTGCTCTTGGCCAAGCGGGCTCTATATTGTATGCGACTGGCAAACCAAACATTATTTTGTTGTACGCGTACATCGGCCAGGCCACCGATGTCTTGTATCACACGGTCTTGATTTTATTCTTGCGGGTTCAAGACATGCCCGGGGGCATATTCTTCCTCGTTGTTTTTGCAGGGAGCCTAAAAGGCTGGATTTTTTCCATAACGCAGCATATTTACATCCATTACCGCATATTCAAGATACGAATTGCGTGGTGGCAAACCGTTGCGGTTCCGATAATGACTTGCCTAATCTTGTTGGGCGTAACGATGCCATCCTACTTCTTTGTGTACCTGCCCATCAAGGCGCAATTCAATTTCTATATCGCAGTGGTTTTTCTCATTATCATCATGATGGTGGCTGCTTTATTTGGTTATTACCCCATCACCGCCTTGCTAGGCGGATGGGATGATAGTTCGATCGCGGAATTTAGCAATGTCGTGAAGATAAGCGGTCCAAGCAAGGGAATAGTTCGTCCCATGTTCGCCTTGATCAAGAAAGTAAGTAAAATCTCGCCATTGCATAACAGATTTCGCTTGGATGATGAGGCAGCATATCGTGAAAGCCAAGAATTAGATAAATTGAAAGAGGAGAACAAATCGAAACTTATTGACACACTTTAACAGCGGGGTTAGACGATCTTAATTAAAGCAATGACTCGCCATGTTGATTCAAGTCTGTTCAATCAAGGATCCCGTCACTATCAAGGTTCACGGGAAAGCCATAGCTGGGTACAAAATATCTTTTACATCCAGGGTTGTCGCTGGGGAAGCGATTCTCCTCACGGCGGCCGTGAATCATCCACAAAACCTGATCGGTAGCAGTTTCTCCGTTGAACTCTCGTGCAAGCGGCTTGATGGAATAGTCCACGCACGGCTTGGGCGAGTGAATGGAATCTATGCCCTTTCCGACGCGGAGACATATCACGTATGCGGTGTTGTTGCGCAAGTTGATAGCGATGGTGTTGCCAGCATTTCCGTGGTGCCCAATTCGATATTTTTCCTTATCAACATCCCACCATCGATGCATCTCGAACCGGGTGACAAGGTTGAATTCGATATGCACGGTCTCGAATTATGGGATGAGAAATTCTAACGGGCAATAATGATAGATTTGGAAATAACCAGTATACAATAATAGCTAAATTTTTACATGGTTTTCTCCTTGCGACTTTGTGAAAGAATTTTCTCAAAGCCCGGAAAACCGAAAGTGATTTTAATCATAATTTCTTTATTATCTTGTAGAATTTAGTTGTCAGGTCGTTTAGCCCTTTTTTTGAAAAAAGTCTACTAGCGAAATATGAATACTACTTCTACAAAACCAAAAAAATAAGGTTTTGAACATGGTAAAAGGTACCGTTAAATGGTTTAACGCTCGCAAAGGTTTTGGCTTTATTACGCCCGAAGCTGGCGAAAAAGATGCGTTCGTTCATCACACCAACATCGTCAAGAAGGCTGATGAATTCGCAACGTTGAATGAAGGACAGCATGTGGAGTTTGAGATTGAAGATAGCCCGAAAGGTCCACAAGCTGTTCGCGTTACTGTAATAGAATAATATTGGATTTGAAATATCTATTTTTTCAAACAAGATATTATCATTTACATCTCCTATTTTCTTTTTATTTTCTCGGGTGTACATGTAGGTACACTTGTTGCCGTGGCAATTCTCGACTTTGGGATGAAATCACCGATTTCCTTCTCGCAGCATCAGCTATAGGAAGATCCAGATCACGTCTCAAGTATGGATCACCTGCTCCCACATGATTTTATGTATGGACATTTCCAATCCATAAAGGGCGGGAGCTTATCTGGCTCACAAACAAGATCCTTGAATATTCGTTCTTGTTGAACGCCGAAGAAATGCCAGTTCGAAATAGACAACAACGCAAGCATGTCTTCACGGTTTTGCGTATGGCCACCAGCTCGAAGTGCGAGTTGATTGCGCTCCGGGACACCGTGAAACTTGTATATCTCCTCGGTTGCCAGGTAAGCCACTACCGTTCCTCTCGGATTTGCCCATTCGTCCAAGATGCCTTCCGTGCGCAATAACGGCCTCGGTGCTACCAATCCCATGAGAAAATGCTGGTCGAAGAATAGCTTGTTTTCATTATACCCATAGTGAGCAAAATCTGGGAGCATCCAAGTCCACCACCTTCTTTTATCCGTCAACGCGGCTATGTCTTCACAACCTTCATCCAAAGCAAGGAAAGAACCCGCACCAGCACAACCCGATCCCGCGGGGTTAACAATGGCGATGCGTTCATCCAATGCGCCGGCAAGCAACGCCGTTTTACCATTGCGGGAGTGCCCGGTGATGATGATTTGATCTTTATTAACGCTTGAAATCGACAGCGCGTAATCCACCATCCTGATGGCTCCCCAGGCCCACACGGAGATCGATCCCCAAGTATAATTGTCTGGCTCTACCAATTGATACGCGGTTCGGGCAGGACCGATGATTGGATTTCCCTCCTCTATGGGTTCTAGCTGGTCATTTTGATAATTGATGATGATGTATCCATTTTCGAGAAGCTCGATACAAGGGTTCATTCCAACATAGATGACGCAAGGTAATCCACCTACCCCGAATGTGGGAATCTTTTGCTTTACTCGTTCCACGGTCTTTGGATCGGGAAATCGGATGGTGACTTCCAACCCGAATGAGATTTCCGGGCGGCTTCTAATCGGGATGAAAATATATTTCAGTTTTTGCATAGAGAGGTATCCTTCCGTCTCTTGAGTTTCGACGATCTCCGACCGTGCATCTTCCGGAACCCCCGGCATGGTACCATATTCCAATTCCAAGACGAGTTCTTTTATTTCCTTTCTCCATCGTTCCCATTGCTCGATTGAGGTAATTTTCGTTCCATCGATGAGGATGAACGGGTTCGGGAGCATTTTTTTGATTCTCATGTTAATCCGGTTTCCATAACTGTTTAGATTGACTATCTATGGTACTATCAGGTCATTATGTTTAGAAATAAGCGTGCCAGCCAAATTTCGGGTTTTTCTTGGCCAATTCAATGGCCTTTTCGCTTGGATCCGCCTCTTCGAGGGTGGCGTGGCTTATTCCTAGCACGTCCCAGATTTTCAGAGCACCTTCCACGCGTTCCATAAATCGCGAATAATTTTTATTGTCCTGGGGAGTCCAGCAGATGTCCGCCACGGCGAACATGCGTGGAAAGGTGCAGTACTCGACTTGCACCTTGCTCTGAAACACCTCACCCCACATGGTCGCTTCCACGCCAATGATGCCGCCAGCGCTGGCTTTTTCTGCGGCCTTCTTGCTGATGGCTTTTACTGTCTCGGACCCCAGCGGATCGTAATGGTATACCATCTTCAGCGGCAAGGAATGGTACGCGTAGTCCACGTACAAGAAACTCGAAATGCTCATTAGTAATCTTCCTCCATTTTCTAGAAAGCCATTCACTCGCTCTAGCGAGCCAGTCCAATATTGGCATATCACGTTTTCTTTTCGCTTGGCAAGAGTTTCGTCGGTATGCTCGTTCCAGAGCATGGTCTTCTTGCCCAGGCTTGCCAGGTAATCAATAATCTCCGCCGTGAACGATTTTTGCAATTCTTCTTCAGATTTAAGGCCAAGTTTTGCCATTTTTTCCTGACAATGTTCGCAACACATCCACTGCGCCTTCGGTACCTCATCGCCGCCAATATGGATGATGGGCCCAGGAAACAAGCCGACCACTTCCTTGAGTATGTCGTGGAGGAATTCGATGGTTTTCGGATTGCTCACACAGAATATATTCGCGAATACACCCCAGTCGCTAGCAACCTTGATGTCGCGCCCGTCCAAGTGGTGTCCGAACACGTTAGCCCCTTCTAGCGGGAGATCATTGGGCAATGCGCAGCGCATTTCTGGATAACTGGCCAGTGCCGCGGTCGCGTGCCCGGGCATTTCAATCTCTGGGACCACCGTGATGTGCCGCTTGGCAGCATATTCCACGATTTCACGGATTTGTGCTTGCGTATAATAACCCCCGTGGGGAATTCCATCCCTATTTTTTGCACCACTGGGACCATTGCGGTAAACGGGGGTGCTGTCGCGCTTGGAACCAATTTCTGTTAACCGGGGATATTTCTTGATCTCGACACGCCATCCTTGATCTTCGGTTAAATGCCAGTGGAACTGGTTTAATTTCAACAACGCCATCCAATCGAGCACGGATTTGACCACGGCCGTGCCTAGAAAATACCGGCCCTCGTCAAGCAGGTACCCACGATATGGATAGCGCGGATAATCCACGATTTCGCAACAATGCAGTGTCAATCGTGCAGTCTTAGCTTTTTTTGCGAGCGAATCGCCTTTAGGTAGAAGCCAGCGAATGGTTTGGATGCCGTAGAAACTTCCGGTTGCGGTATTGGACTTTATCGTGATGCGATTTGGCGTGACTGTCAAGATGTATCCTTCGGTTCCGATACTATCGATTAGGTTGTCGTCGCTTGCTCTTGACAAGAAGACAGAGAACTTGGCAAGATCATCAGAATAGGAATTGAAATCTTCCAGTGGTTTCTCTAGGTATCTTGCAAGTTCTGCTGGAACAGCGAATACGCCATCATTCTCGGTAATTTTCACAGGGTCGGGAAAGATTGTTATCATCATGCTATACCTCGTTTTTGTTATTGATTTTTTTGCTTGGATTGTCGCTTGAGTTCCATCAGTTCCCTCACTTGCTGGTGTGCTTCCTCATACGGGATGCTCCAGCCTGGTCTTTTCCATGTTCCTATCTTGATCGCAAGGTTTCTCATCGGTTTCATCAACTTGTATACTATCAGGAAGATGGGTTTCGACGGGCCTGCCAAATTGATCGATTGCCGTAATTGGGAGAACATGTAATCATCAAATCCGAACAGCATACTGAGGGGAAAATACATAAAGATGAGGATCAATGCCAGGAGACCCATGGCCACCGCTATGGTGCTCTCGACGCCTATCGCAGCGAGCATCGGTCTAAATAGTGTATGATAAAAGGTTTGCGTTAGGAGAAACACAGGCAAGGCAGCGATCGTCGGGCCGATGAACGTCGCCCGCCAGAATATCTTGACATTCAAGACTTTTTTCTTGACGTACCAATAATTAATTACAAGCATTATCAATGAACTCGGGTGCAAGCTTCCCAACCCGAGAAGGTAAAACATGCCAAAAAAGCCCAAGTCTTGCACTCGAAAAACTAGAATGAATAGAAAAGTTTGGGCATACCCGATTCCCATACCTATCGCGGATAAAATGTTACTTTGCGTGATTTTCCTCGCCCCCACTATGATCGGGCCTGGCAAGCTAAAAAATGGCCCCGCTAAGCGCACCAGGAGCAGCGGGATGAAAAACATGGTAGCACCGCGATAATAGTTCAAGGCAGATGTATTTTCGATCAAATACGTGAAATATGGGATGACAGAAAGCAAGGTTATCGAGATGAGGATTCTAAAGAAGTATTGCCATCGCATGGAATACGAGACATAGAATTCTGCGAGCGCTTTCTTTCCATTTGAATACGATTCGGCGATCATAGTCTGGAGCCCAAAGTCCCCGTATTGGCCGGCGATGCTGGAAAACATGTTACCGTACCCGATTAACGAGTTCCAAGTCACGTAACCGGGAATATTTTGGGTGGTTAAAAGGAGAGTCGTCGTTCCGAGCGCCGTTCCGATGGCAGGCAGCACAGACGCTTGGACCCCCAAGCTTAGCATCTCCTTGTACACGTCCTTGTCAATCTTTATCCGGAAAATCTCCTTGAGTGATATTCCAACGTATTTTTTCAATAAATTATCGGTTACACGTGCAGAGATGATTCCAAAGATGATATCATCGATGTAGTTCCCGATGTTGGTAAATATGCAAATACCCATTATAATCCCGATGGCAGGATTCGTCTCGCCCAGCCATCGACCATAAATAACGAAACCGATAAGCGTAATTCTTTCCACGATCTCTCCTTGGAGAAGGTTTAATAATTCAACTTTCGCGTGGTGTTGCATCCCGGAAAGCACGGTTTTGAATATATGCAGCATGCCAGGCCATTGTTTTTGAAGATTGATGAGGAGTATCCATGTCAAATATGCATAATTTGAATATTCGATGACTTGAAAGGTAAAAAATGACAACAACGTGATCTGGATGACACCAGTTAACATTTGATATTTCACGTAAAAACTTACATACATCAACATCTTTCGGGGATTACTGACCCTGTATTCCGCGATAAAACGATTAATACCAAAGTTGGTGCCAACGTCGAAAAGCAGGTAGAAGATAGCAAGGATGCCCCCCTCGATGCCGAGGTACCCATCTATCTCTGGAAACGGGCGGATGATAGGGAATAAATAAACCATTATGAACAGATACAAAGCGTTGTTAATCTGTTCGACGACAATTTGCCAGAGTTCTTGCCCGAGCGACCGGTGGAACCCGATGGCTTCCCAGCCTTTAAATTCGGGAAATTCTTTTTCAAGATCAAAAGGATCTGCTGCTTTATCTTTGCGGAAGCGCTCGATGTATTCGGCAGTCCATCTCTCTTTCAAGGATTTCTTGCCCGCTACCCCTTGATTGAGTTTTTTCTCTCCTTCAACGGCCATATACAGAACTTCGTGCTTTCGGTTAAAGAAGCGTTGTGTGTATTGAATCATAAGGAGGATATTATAATATTTCCTCTAGACAGAGGTCTTTTTACAATAATTCTCAAATTACGCCACGAGTGCCGGGAACGCTGGCCTTCTTCTCGTCATACGCCGCGATGCCCGCGATTTCCTCGACGAGCTTGTGGCGCCCGACCGTGGCAGTATATGCTATATCCGCTGGAATGGAACTCATTGTCAATAATGATCTAGACGGACACCCCGTTTGCCATTAATTGAATAAATGGTCACATTCATGGTGGAAAAAGGCGATCCGTCGATAACGGAAGTCGGAATTCAGTCAAGAAACTGACGAACTATTACCTAGATTATAAATAACATGTAATCTATATCGAGATGCTATGCGGGAAAATTGAGGATTGCGTAATAATTGGATATCCGGAAATTCCTACAAAGAGTGGTAATACCTGTAAAAATATTTTAAAATACGATTTCTGTCAAGAAACAAGAGGAGAATGAAATGAGAAGAAGACAAAGCATAAAGAAAGCGATTAGCGCTATGATATTCATGGCCATCATCAGTGTCTCATATTTATTTTCAGATCCCATGATCATTGATGAGGTCGGGAAAGCATTTGGTAGGAACGCTCATCTCCAATCGTCTGCGGGGACGATCTCGATAAAAACAGCGAACTGGGGGGGATATAACATCACTGGAACCGGGGGACAGTACGATCCCTACATCATTGAGAATAGGATAATAGATGGTCAGTTATCGTCGAACGGCATTTCCATCGATGGTGGCGGGGGCAGGTATTTCATCATCCGGAACTGCACGATCACGAACTGCAGGGTCGGGATCAAGTTATGCAACTTATTAATCCCTGGTCAGGGTGTCGTGACAAATAACACGGTCACGAATATGCATGGAAATGCGAGCACATACACGGGGGTCGGCATATACATCAGTTCGGCATCTGGGATTAACATCACGCGCAATGTCATACAGGGCTGCTATACCGGTCCAGGAAGCGAATCCGGCATAGGCATAGCGTTGCACAATTCTGACCACAACTTCATCAAAGATAACCGGATCGAGACATCGAGGGCGACTTCTAACGAGTTCAAGTCAAGAGCGTCGGGGGGTATGCTTTTCTTTGACTCGAATTATAATGAAGTGACAGGTAACACGGTTTTGGATGTCATTTGCGGGAATTATAATAAACCAGACTCGGGAAATGGTATTTACTTCTTTAATGGCCAATACAACAGCGTGATGAATAACACCATTCACGGGATCCATGGTGGGTATAATCTACGTTCGGGAAATGGCATACTCATCTTTAAATATAGTGGCGTCGTGGAATCGAACCAGGTGATAAACAACACGATATACGACGTCACAGCGGGTGCCAACACGAATTGCAAGTGGTCGGGAAACGGGATCGCCGTGGTAACGGACGAACCTCACGTGTTGAACACCGTCATCCAGAATAACATCATCCACGATTGCTCCGTGGGAGTTTCAGGAGCGTATTATTCGGGGAATGGAGTCCAATTGTATAATACACAGAACACGGTCGTCGATGGCAACACGATATCCGACGTTTCCGGCGTTCAAAACTCCGGGTGCGGCATCCAGCTATACTCAACAAATAACGCGGATATAACCAACAACATCATCACCAATTGTATCGGCAGCTCGACCTACGGGGGTAATGGGATCATGTTGGCCACCAGCGAAAATGACAACACCATTAGTCATAATATCGTTCGAAATACTCGAGGCGGGAATGGGCAGTTCTCCGGAAACGGCATCATGATAAATGATGAGGATCGTGTAACCGTTAGCAACAACACGGTCGTGAACGCGTCGTATTCAGCTTTTCCGGCGTGGGTTCTAGGCGCGGGAGTTGGCATTACACTAAATTTTGAAGTTGATTATGGTACCATTACCGACAACGAAATCCGTGACTGTATCAACAACCTGGGGATTTACTTGTATTATGACAGCGATTCGAACTATGTCGCAAGGAATCGCATCAGCGGGAGTACATATGGAATAGGTTGCGAAGGAATAACGGATCGAGATAGCAAAGGCAACTTTTTCTTCGAGAATGTCGCGCCCAAAATCTTAATGGGTTCGTGGAGCGACGGGAACGGGGTCGAGGACAATGTTGTGGATACTGTTCAGTTGTACGGTTCGAGAGCAAACACGATCGTTGGAAACAAGAATTCCACGGGGGGACGCCCAGTAATCGATGTCACTAACACAACAGGGTATAAAGATTCTCAGTATTGGCTCAAGATCACGTCCATCACGGCCTCTTGCACGTTGAAGGGTGCTGGCGGTATTCCCCTCACCTTCAAGCACCAATTTTACGGAACGCGCCTCGGAGTGAGCCTAGATCTCAACTATGGATCCGGGGGAAATCACGTGTTCGATGATTTCTATCCGCGGGTGACGGATGGGCTCATGTATATCCCGTGGCGAGCAAATGATACCTACAGAGCTCGTCTATACGCGTTTGATCCAGCTAACCCGTGGGAGACCTCGATCGAATCCTTGTGGAGCGCCGACTTCACGCTGAGCAACATCGCAAAAACCAATGCCTTGATCATCGACGGCAATGAAGGTGTCGGCGGCTTACAGGATTTCGCGACGCGCGGTAGCGGAATATTTGGTGCGCCATATTACATCGAGAACCGGGTCATCGACGTCTCGAGCAATGGTACCGTGGATGCCGGCATCACGATCCGAAACACCGACGCGTATTTCGTCCTCCGGAACTGCACGGTCGTGGGAGGAGTCGCGAAGAAGGGTATCATCCTGAATAACGTCACGAACGGGAAAATCGAGGATTGCACTATCCTCGGTCTCCCCTCTACCTACGTCCCGCAAAGCGTATCAGCGGACAGCACCCCGATGGAACGAGGGATCGTGCTAGACGCCAACTGTCGCGACAACAGCATAACAAGGAATACGGTGTTCCGGACGCGTTCCGATGGCATCCTGGTGGAAGGTGACGATAACGATGTTTCCAGCAACGTCATCTCCATCGCATTATGGAACGGGATTAACGTGACGGGCAGCTATAACCGCGTATGCAACAACACCATCACTCCGTTTGGCGGTCCGGATGACTATCTCACGCATAAAGACGACGGGTATTGGTTCTACACGGGAGTAGATAACAACGCACTGTTCGGGGTTCGTATCGCTA
>JAUQYW010000321.1 GCA_030587525.1 Candidatus Sigynarchaeota archaeon
CTTTCCGAGTTACCCCCAGAAATCGCAAAAGACACGAAGCGCCTCGTCGACCAGACCATGCAAGGCTTGTAAAACGATTTTTTTACTTTTTCTTGTTCGAGGATGCGAGCGGAGGCCAGCCCGAAACGTCCTTGTACCAGAATCGCTTTTTCGATAATGTCCTCGGCACGAGGTATCGCATCGTTGCCGCCATGATCTTGCGAGCGACCGTCTTATTCTTGCCATCAAGCGGCATCTCACCGGTCGCTTGCTGCAAGAGTTGCAACACGTGGTACACTTCGGGCAGACGTTCCACAGACATGAGCCGGCTCGTGCCCAAGAACCAGTTGCAACCGCCGCAATAGTCGACGAGAAAATCGGCCCCGGTCGCCTTCGCTTCTTTCAAGCGCTTGATGCCACATTTCAGCCCGTACGTCACGCTGTAGTTTGCTGCTACCCCGCCCATACCACAGCACAAGGCGTTTTCCCGGGTGTGTTCCATCTCGACGATCTCGATCCCGGTCGCCTTGATGAGGTCACGGGCCACGTCGAAGAAATGGTTGCCGCCGATCTTTGGCCAGCAATTGTCGTGCACGGTCGCCTGCGTGTTTTTGAACGGGGTCGTGATCGGGACCTCGCCCGCCTTCACGCGGGCGTGCAGCCAGTCGAGGAGTGGCTTGAACTTGGCATCGATCGAGATGCCGAATATCTTTGGATAAACGACCGTGAGCATGTAATAGCCGGCGAGGCAGGGCATGATGATCTCGTCGCACTTCATCTTGGCGAAGATATCCCGCAACCGTTCCGCGATTTGTTTCTCGACGTCCCGCAAGCCCATGCGGAACAGCGGCTCGCCGCAGCAAAGGTTTCCACTGCCGAAAATATCGACGCCATCGAACAGCTTCGATTTGAGCATATATGGTTGCAAGATCATGTTACAACCGGCGTACAGCGCCGTCCCGCCGCCGGTTGGCAAGTGATCCCAGCTCGCTATGAGGGCCTGCTGGTCACGAGGATACTTGTCCCTTGCTTTCGTGTACACGGTCGGCAATTGGTAGGGGAGCGTCCATTCCAGCGACACGGGCAGGCCTTTTTCCTTATACCGATTGCCCCAGATAGCGGTCACGAGAGCATGGGGATCGCAGCTCGACGTGCTGCAATACAGCTTGCACGCCATGCAGCTCGTGCATTGCCCAAGTACGTGCCGGGACTCGTGCTTGTCAATGATATCACCGATCTCGCGTTTCGCTTCATCCACCGGCAAGTGCACCACGGGACACCGGGAAAAACAGTCGCCGCAGCGCGTGCAATTCGCCGCGTCGAATTCTTGCCGGAAAACTTCGTTCTTACCAGCCATAATTACTCATTTCGCCTTCATGGTTAATGAAGGCTCGCGTCACGATGCTGGCCTACTGGTCTACTGGTAGACCTTGTCATGGAGCGCGTTGACCTGAGGACAGCCGCGGTTTTCAGGAGTACTGGAGAAGCAACGCTGCTGCGGGGATTTGGAATATTTTGTACATCCCCAGCACATGGTTTTCTTGAAGGAGATCTTCTTTTTCGCGTTTGCCGCTTGGATTTCTTCGCACAAGGTCAAGGCGATGTGCGGTGGAATGGGAGTTTCTGCCATGCTTTCACCAAAGTTTAGATTGGCACCCGTCGCGTGTATTGCACGCCGGCGTTCAGGTACCTCGGGCAGTTGTGGCTGCACCCGTTTTCCACGCATGCGTGGTTGCACCACAACCGCGCCAGGGTAACCCGCCTTAACACTTTGCTGCATCGCATTGCATCGACCAGCGGAGCCGTGCATATTTGGAGTTTTGCCGTGCTGCTCATGATTGAATACACGCATGTTTCAAATCTAAGTGATGTGGCGACCAATCCCTGGCAAGACATTAGAATGTTATATTCTTGTTTCTAATGATTTTTGCGATCATCGTGAAGCTTGTCACTTGATGCAATCTTATCTGTCATAATCAAACTTAATGCATTCTTTTTGGAAAAGTACGAAGTTTTTCGATGATTTTGGTTTATTCTACTTAGAAATTTAGGATTTAATTTATTGTCATCTTTCAATGGAGTTTGATGGAGGTCAATGGTGAATAAGTTTATAAGAATGTATTGTCATAGATCAAAGCGGGAATAACAATCGAGTATCAAAAAAAGGTGAATCACCGTCATCGCGAAGAATAAATTGGGCAAGCTCGCCAGCTACTCGAGCGCAATCGTGGTTTCCTTGTTCCTCATCATGATCTTAGAGGCAGTGCTCGCTGTGTACACGGGCTTCGTGTTCGATGAAGCGCAAGTCGTACTGTTTTTCGCGCTGATATCGTTCTTCTCGCTCGTGCGAGCCATCTTGAGCTTAAACGTGGACCTCACTCTTGGATCGCGATGGCGCTTGCGTATGATCGGCACGTTCACGACCTGGTCAGTGGTGTCGTTTTTTTGCGGGTTCTATGCCTCGGTGTCCGTGGTTCATTTGATCGACAAGACGGTCTTTCCGATCATCAGTATGCTTGCGTACATCTGGAAGTCGTACATGCTGTTGTTCATCACCTGCGTCAATTTCGTCAGCGCGATCATGCTGTTCCACAAGCTCGTCACGGCGATTCAAATCGACACGGTAGAGTGGTTCAAGCGTGGTTTCGGCGACGACGGGGATCCACCGAAAGTATGCCTTACGCCCATCGCGAGAAACATCATGATAGGCTTGATCGCGCAATTCGCGCTGAACGTGGCGATGTTTGCCTACGGCTCCCCGGAGGCTTTTTTCCAAGCCATAAACATCTATCTCAACGATCTCATGAAGTTATTCGGTTTCGCCATAATGTAACATGATGATTGAAAAAAAAGAAGTGAACAATACAATGGATAACAAAAAACCGGTCGTCAACATCTTCTGCTCGAACAAGGGTGGCAGCGGCAAAACATTGTTCTCGCTGGTCGCCATATTACACGCCTACTTCAACGGCATGCGAGTCGCCGCCATCGACTTGAACTTCGAGAATCCCGACACGGCAACGATCTTGCACGGCCTGATCGCCGATCCCCACGCCGGCGAGGCGCCCATCATCAACGACGGCACGCCCCTCGCCTACCGGGAGGAACGGATCAACGACCGGGTGGT
>JAUQYW010000526.1 GCA_030587525.1 Candidatus Sigynarchaeota archaeon
CATGATAAAATGGAACATTTCATAATGAATAGATTAATCTGTGCTGATCATTGAATCAGGCACCAAAAAAAGGTGTGTCCGGGATTGGTAAAACCAGAAATAAATGAAAAGAACGGAAAGCTCGTCCCAGTCATCGAATTGCAAACGCTCGAACAATATATCAAGGAACCGTTTGGGAACGGCCAATTCAAGCTTGCAAAGTCGCTCAGCCGCAGCGCATTTATCATTAAATATTACGTTTCTGGCAAGATACTCGGCACTGCCGAGGTGCTCTCGTTCGAGAGCCAAAAGAATGAGACGTACGTGATGCTTTATTCAAGCAACATCTCCGGGGCTGTTGAGGCGTTCGCGTCGCTGTTTCAGGAAATTTCGGGCAAGATCATCAACAAGGAGGTCGATCTCCCGTTTTTCACCATATTCAGCGGGATCCAAGGTGCTCCGGAGAAGATAGGGCCCGCTACAAAAGGGAAAATAGCTTTTTTTTGTTATTCTGCTTTTCACCGGGAGCGGGAATGACGTTATTGCAAGAAAAAAAAGTGAATTACAATTAAGATGTCGTTTATGGATGTATTTCCTAACGGTTTTCCACGCCGGCGATTTTTTTCAACCGTTCCTCGTGCAATGCTTTCAATTTGTCTTGTTGCGCGAGGAACTTTTCATGGTTTAGCGGGAAACGGCTGAACACGAGCAGCGTGACAATTCCTCCGATGACGGGAACTAAGCCAATCAGATAAATCAAGCCGATTTCCGAGCCGGGCGGTTGCACGGGCAGTGAAGGGTCGAACCCCGTGAGCCTCTGGACGGCCATGAGCGTCAAGCCCGTGAAAACGATGGAAAGACGTGCGACCAACGTCAAAAAACCGTTGAGCATTGCTTCTCGTCGCTTGCCCGTAATGATCTCGTCCGAATCGATCGCCGCGCTCATGGCTGGCTCTGTCATAAGCATCCCTGCCGCGCCGAAACCGGGTATTATCGCCATGAGTATAAGGCCAAGGAAATCCCGGATTAACACAATAGGCCAAACACCAGCAGTGAATAGGATGATGGCAAGCATTAAGCCTTCCTTTGGACCCTTCTTTGCGTAAACCCAACGCCAAAACGCAATAGCGCCGATGATACCAATCGCAACACCCGCTGCTGCAAACCCGACCATCCCCTCGTCCACTTTGATTATGAACTTCGCGTAAAGTGGAAGGACGGTCATGGTCAAACCGAACATGAAGTCAATCAACGCATACGTTATGGTAACGTTCAAGAAAGCCTTGTTTTTCAAGGCCTCCCAGAAGCCCTTGAGAATGGGAAGTGGCTCGTCAATCTGGTACTCCTTCCGTTCTTGAGTACCGAGCAAGGATAGATACATAGTCACGGGAATTGTAATTCCTAAGAGCAAACCAACAACCGGCCAACCAAGGGCACCTGCAACCAACGGAGGCAAGATGACACCGACCATCGACGAGATGAAAGCTATCAGATCCTTTACAGCGACCACCGAAGCGCGTTCATCCTCGCTTTCATACATTTCCGTGTACAGCGATTGCCATGCAGTCATAGCAAGGGTAAAACCGAGATCAAAGACAAAGAGCATGATAAACCCGTGCAAAAAAATTCCCGCTTGGTCAGTCCAAGGCACCCACCAGAGCAAGATAAATCCAACAGTGAGCGGAATGGTACCCCCGATGATGTACGGCACCCGGCGCCCCCATCTCGTTTTCTTTTTGTCCATGTAATAACCTAGCAACGGGTCATTGATGGCATTCCAGATACCGTAAAGCATGAGCATGAGGCCCGCGAGATCAAGATGCAAGCCCGCGTGGGTGGTGTAGAATAAAATTAAGTACGACTGGATCATGTTATACGGCAAGGCACTTGGAACCGCACCGAGCGAATACAAGAAATGCGAGACCCCGGAATGAATATCCTTTCGATTTTCGTTCATATATTTTCACCCTACAAGGTTTTATAAGCTGGAATAATCGAAGAGCTCCAGCCCAAGCAAGCGGGCACCAATCTTGAATTGTTCCTGCCAATCCCCAACGAAACTCACGCGATGCCAACCAAAGGTCTCCCAGTCATAGGTTTCGAGTAGCTTCCGCGCGTCCTTTATTTGCACCAGTACCTTTGTAACGCAGCCTCCTTTATCATTAACATTGTCAATGATCTTTCCGACATATAGTGCCATTTTTTTCGCGAACACGCTGATTTTTATCGTCGTGAATGATTCGCCGATAGGAAATTTGACCCGAGGCGATGCACCGATAATACCCGTTTCACCATGATGCACGATGTCGAAATCAGCGGCTGGGCCATTGATGCCGAGAAGCCGGTTGGCCGCGACGCAGTGCATATATGTGATTTGATTGGCCGAAAGGTCAATGGTGTGGTTTGACACGAACCCCGGCCTCCCTTTTGACAATGCCTCGCCGAACATATAACTGATAGCGGCGTCCATGTCGGATTCACAAATGCCATAACAACCATCATTCGTCAACTCGAAAAATCCCATGCATGGGTAAGCCGGCATCTTGCCTATCAAGAGTAGGGTGCCACAATCGGGGGCGAGGAAGTGCACTTTCTTGTCCTCCATGAGTTTTTTAAGCCCAATATATAACCTGGCTGAATTTACGATCGTCTGTTTCGCAGGTTCCACGAGCTTGGCTTGCTTCGTCCATTTTTCGGCTATTGGCTTAGCAGCAGCCTCGCTGGCTTGGTCATAATACTTCACGATCTCCATGGGGTCTTCACGTTGCATGCCCACCCCAAAAACGTCTTGGAGGTTTTTCACGTACAATTTCTCGTCCTTGCGCCATTGATGCGCTTGATCGACGCCTTTCAAATCGGTGAAGAATTCAAATTTTGAAGCTTTCAATTTTGTTACTTGATCCAAAAACACGGGCATTGTTTTGGCGATCTTGCTGATCTCTGGTGTCACGAGTCCCGTGATGCGGTTCCAGTCCGGTGCATTCGTATCACTAGCAACCGTGAGGATTTTTTTTCCTTTCATACCCAGAGCATCAAATAATATCCCGATGCTCTTGTCAAAGTCTTCGATGCGTCTCGATGAAACCGGGTAAACGAAAAATCCCTTGTCTTTGATGCTCGTGTAGAGCTTGACAAACGTGTGGTCCCCTGCATAGATGAGATTCGCGAGAACCGTTGGAATTTTTTTCACGGAGAGAATATCCACCGCGGACTGGATGAGTCCCGGGTCTCCGTAATGCCCGATCGTGAAGATGAGCAAGCCGTCAGCGTGCTGCACGTCGTTTATAATTTCCGAATTCAATCGCTTATCGTATGTGGTGATTATTTCGTTTTTTTTCACGGTGACATCGGGAAATTTTTCGTGCAAGTGATCCATGATGGTTTTTTCAAGCGTGAGCGGGTCATACCCGAGATACGGCCAACCCGCTTCGTATTGCGGTTTTCCGATAAAAACCGCTTGAATGACGAGGTTCTTTGTGTCCATGATTCTTCACCATTGACTATTCAGCCATCGTTGATTTGAACCTTATTTTTTAAGTTGGAAGCTGTATTTGTATGCATCAATTCACGACATTCAAAGCGTCGGCGCATCTTCCAAAAACAGGATCTGGACATCAACATGTTTGGCCCGCTAGAAATTGTCATTTTTAACATGGTCTACGTCGGCTTAGCGTATGGATCCATCATTTTTCAAAAAGCGGGAGCTATGAAGGCTCCTAAATTTGGTGAGGAAAAAAGCCTTGCGGTTCTCAAGGGAATGATTAAAAATAAGACCTGGTTGCTTGGAATCATCTTCAACGTCATCGCCATCCCCTACAGCATGTTTTTATTCTCCATATCATCGCTCTCCTTCGTCCAGATTTTCAATAGGGTGGGCATCGTCCTGATATTCATCTATGCGTTTAAAGTCTTGAAGGAAAAGATTACCAGTTACGAGCTTCTTGGACTGGTCATTTCATATGCGGGATTCATCCTCACGATCTTCGATGTCCAGGTGGAGACCACGATCAACTTCACCAGGGACGCTGAATCCCTGGTATTTTTTCTCATAACGATCGTCGTTTGCGTGTTTATCATATCCATCTACAACCGCGAGAAACGGCCGAAGGTGAAGGAGATAATGCTATCGGTCGGTGCGGCCATGGCAGGCCTCGCTGGAAGCCTCGCGCTCAAAATCATCCCCCGCGCGCTCGGCCGGGACCTTGGCCAACCGGATTATATATTCAACCTGTTCAACTTTCCCGAGCTAGGGCGCATCATGATAGGTTTTTTCTTGCCCGGATCCGGCTATTTTCTCGGCTCCATTTACTTCTACCTGTACATGACGAGTTTCACTTTCAATTTCTTCCTGCTCATGATGATGTACCAGCACGGCCGCGCGGCGGTGGCCATCCCTCTCAATAACAGCATCAATTTTCTCGGGTTGGTGATATTCGGGTATTTCATGTTCGAGGAACGCATCGCAGTCGTTTCATGGATAGGCATTTTCGTGATGATCGTCGGGATCTTCTTGGCGAGCAAGATAGAGACGTCCATGATCACCGCTGAAAAAAAGGGCACGAGCCTTGATTCCGCAACTGTTTCAAAAGAGAACGGGGATAAGGCTGCGAAAACAAATTCGGAATAACAATTCTATTTCGATGTAGAAATAAAGATTAAATCTTAATCAACTTTCGCGCCGCATTTCTTGCATTGGTGGATCTTTGCATACACGGTGCCCATCCCGCCCATTCCAAAGGAAACCGGCCTTGTCTTGTCCTGGATGACGTTGAAAGCCGTGCCGCCGCAATTCG
Organism: Candidatus Sigynarchaeota archaeon; assembly: GCA_030587525.1. Taxonomy (GTDB): domain Archaea; phylum Asgardarchaeota; class Lokiarchaeia; order Sigyniarchaeales; family Sigyniarchaeaceae; genus Sigyniarchaeum; species Sigyniarchaeum tengchongense. Next base: position 4,773 of record JAUQYW010000526.1, read on the forward strand.
GGCACACGAGCCTCGTTCCAGCTTGTTCTGGACTGGCCTCGTACTCCGATGCTGCCGGGGGTTCTTGCCCTGGACCTTGCCTGGCCGCCACATCGGATGGTCGAACGGTCTCCACGGGTGCGGTGTCCTCCCACGTGGTCTGCACGCGCCGCGCGGCTGGACGAGCTGCCGGTGCCGGAGCTGGTGCTTGCCGAGCCGCGACCTGTGATGGGCGGGTGGGGCGAGGCGCTGGTTGTGTTGCTGCCACCTGGGTTTGCTGGGCTTCAGCGCCAAATAATTTACCACACGACTTGCACGTGTACTTTTTCGCAAACAAGAATGGCGGGGTGAATGAAAGCGGCTTCGATTTGTCGTCATCTTCTCGGAAATTGCTGTTCCCGCATTTTCCGCATACACGCTTCCCACCGGGCAGCACCTGGTCTTGTCCGGTTACTTGTGCCGCCCCGGCATCCGGTGCTTGCTCCTCGTACTGGGGCATCTCTGCATGCACCGGAGCTGGAATTGCTCGTGGCCGCGGTGCTGGCTGGTCGAATGCGGCGGAAGGCGTGGTTTGGAAGTTTTGCTGAGCGACGGCGGTGAATTTGGACGTGGCCATCGGTGCCATAACTGATTTCGCTTCCTCCCACTTGCGTTTCTCGATCGGCTGCTGTGCGGTCATGACGTCGTCAGAAAGCTTTGACTTGACCGGCGTGCTGATGATCTCCCGCTCTGGCTCGTACACCGCGGGTGCCTCTTCAGGCTCCGGCTGCGGTTGCGGTCGAGGTGCGGGTCTTGGTTGCGCTTGAGGTTGAGGTGCTTGTTGCATTGGGGGAGCAGGCGCTAGACGGGCCGCCGGTTTTACCGCGGGTCTCGCTTGCGCCGCTGGTTGTGGCGCTGGTTGCGCGGCAGGAGCAGGCTGTGGCCTGGCGGCGGGTTTTGGTTGCGGCGCAGCTGCAGCTCGTGAGGGTTCATGCTGCTGCTTGATCGTTTCGCGTAACGCCTTGGCTTGGCTGAGTGCTTCTGCCATCAAGGGAGAAAGAGGTCTTGATTGCCGCGAAACGACATTCGAGGCTTGCTCGGCGGTCTTGATATTCCACGTGATCTCCGTTATCTTGCCTTTTCCCTGGACAGGCGGGGCATCAAACCCCTGGATTTCCTGGATGTCTTCTGGTTTCACGAATTTCGGCAATTCTGGCAATGCGGCTAGTCTCCTGGGTTGCGCAACCGCGGGTTTTGGCTGTGATTGCTGAGAAGATTGGATCGGCGCTGGTGCAGGTGCTGGAACTGGCCTTCTTGGTGGCGAGGGCACTTGGGTAGGTGCAGTTTCGCCAAATGATAGCATGAGCGAGTCTTGCACTACCGGGGGTGCCGCGGGCTGGGCGACCGGTGCCGGTTTTGCTTGAGGCTGATTGCCTTCCACATCCGGTAACGAGAGGCCGAGCGCGCCGAGCACTGATTGCCCGTTGCTCGCATCCTCGTCCTGGTCTTTTTTCTTTCTACCCATGAAACCTTGCCTTTCATGCAGTCGTTGATCTGAATTCGAATCTACATTTTATAAATTTGCCTCACGTCATCCATGCTCAATCTTAGGTCTTAAAGATTGGTGGCGTTTTTCCCCCCGGTTGCGAGAAATTAATACGCCCCAAAACTACACGTAACTCATGATGCACGGCAACGCGGCTCGATTTGGTCGGTTTTACAAGCAATCAAGGTCGCGTTTTTTTTTCATCGTGGTGGGACTTCCTATTTTCGTCTTGATGGTGCTCGTGTTCTGCTCTTACATGGCATTCTTCACCACCATGTTTTTTG
>JAUQYW010000356.1 GCA_030587525.1 Candidatus Sigynarchaeota archaeon
GAAAATGTCTAACTTTTTTCGTTGGTCCATCTCCATCATGTTTTACGTGGATGATGGTTTAGCAGTATCTTTTTTACGTTCGATTATTTCTTTCGCCGTTTCATTCGTGTGTTCTTCCATGTGCTTGAATTCTTTGAGCAAATAACCATAACCGTTGAACAAGAAGTACACGGAACCCAAGAACAAGATAATCACGAGCAAAATGAACCCCGAGTAGCCGATGATATTTTCACCAAGCGCCATTTGATTCAAGATATTGAAAAACCCGAGAAAATCTATCATGTTAATCGGGGAGGCCAAGAAAAGCAACAGCGAGAGGATCAAGAACAATCCTATTATGTATGCCGTGAGTACCATGCCTCCTGTCACGATCTTCGTGCTCAGATTAGCATTGGTTGCCGATGGCGGGAACCGTCGCTCGAATAACGCATGGTCGATCATGTGACGTATCCAATAGTATCGCATCATGAAAACGAGCAAGACCACAAAAATTATCGTTAAAAATATGCCAACAAGCCCTATCTTTAATCCCACGTTATAATTTTCGAGAAAAGCTTGCCACGGGGTCTTGTTTGGGGTAACTGTATCCCAGATCCACCATATAGTGCCGAAGGTAATGGCAATAACGATGCTTGTGATTGCTAAATAAAATATCGACGAGAGCTCTTTTTTCTTGATTTCCAATTGACTACTGTCTTCTTTGAATTTCTTGTTCACCCTGGCAAGGCGCACCATGATATAATTATACCCAGTTTGCAACAAGAATAAGGAACCGAGGAGCGATCCAGTTATGATGATGATAAATACCATTATGAAAAGTAATTTTTCACCACCCGTTAGATCATTGAACGATTGCGACTCGTTGCCAAGGTTCAAGTCACCGGTAGCAGCAATTTCGATCACCGCGATAACCACGCCCGCTAATAATACCAATGCACTCATCATTGTGAGGCTAACCACGATGCGGGGGACTTTATGATCGCCAAACTCCTTCAGCTCGTCGGAGGGCACGATCTTGCCATAAAGCGCTTTTAAAACAGCATTTCTCCCGTGCCGGTACAAAACAACAAGCCCAAACAGGATTCCAAAGGCAGCGAGCGCGATTACAGCGATGATAATTACTTGAAATTGAATGGGAAGGCCTATAAACCAGCCCCACTTGTTGGTGGAGAATGCATCGCCAATCGACCACACCATTCCAACAATAACCACGAATAGCTCCAATATCAACGCGCCAACGAACAATTTAGCAAGGAGCTGCGCACGCATTCCCAGATCCTTCGGGATCGAAATCACTGGCGCGTGAATCCAGTTCCGGGAAATTTTTTGTTCTTTTAGAGGTTCTGCTGGATGCAAGATTTGCGGCTCATCCGATGATGATTTCACGACCTCCGGTGCCATTTTTTCTATTTCGGTGGCCTTCACGATTGCCTTTTTTGATACTTCCGCCACCGGCTTAACGTTCGATTTTTTTTCAGCCATGGGTAATCAACCATTATCTTCGAAACGATGGTAACTATATAGCCCGGAGGTAAAGGAAATAAGAGTTACGAGATTCGCAAATAAGCAAAAATATATCGATTGATAGCTATGTCGCAAAGACATCTTTGATTTGTGGTTTTTGCAGAGGATGTCTTTTACTTTAATATCCCCCGGACGACCGCCTAAGATTGTTCATCCGTGGAGTATGCGTTGCGATGACGGCAAGAATAGCGGAAGGCGCGTGAATCGTGGATTATATTATTGCTTTACTGCTTTTCAGCATAAATGCACCATTAATGGAAGCTATAAACGAATCTATTCAACGAGAAATTCCAAACCAAAACCGGATTCAGTGTAGATGGTAATTTTAGATACAGACTCGATAGAAGTATTATATTCCCCAAGAGAAAGGAGACAAAACACATATGAAGAAAGTAACTCGTAGTGCAATTTTTTCCGGTTTTATATTAACTATTTTCTTCATCATGCCTTCGATGCTCGGAATATTCCACGGAGACGCTGGAACCCCGAGTGCAATCCAAGGTACACCACTTCCGAGCACGAATGGTTACCTATACACCAAGATTGTAAACATTTCACCCGCAACGCCATTTACGGATTATGCACTCCGGCTTGACATTAATTCAACCTTTAATTATGGAGATTGCCAAGCAGACGGTGATGACATCCGGTTTGTGGATCTCTCCGACGCTCCCTTGTCCTTTTGGACAGAGAAATGGACAAATGGGGGCGATTCGATCATCTGGATCAAGATACCACAAGCAGGCACGTCGAGCATCAAGATGCTATACGGCAACGACACCATCGGCTCGGCTTCGAATGGCGAGGCAACCTTTCCATTGTTCGACGATTTTTCTGGTGCCATCTTCAACACGTCCAAGTGGACGGCCGAAGGCGATAATTACAGCACGACGACCGTCGTGTCGGGAATGGCAAATCTGTACTCGTTCGCCCCTTCCTCATGCATCTCGTTTGCTTTGGCGGGTATCTGTGATGGAACGATGAACCATGGTGTTACATATGGAGCTCAATGGTACAACGGGGTAATTAGAATCTCTGAAGATCTTAACTCTTTAGAAAATGGCACGAGCACAATCACGAAATTCAAGAAGAACCAGACGTGGATCTTGATGGATTATCAACGGATCAACAGTTCGTTCTCTCGATTCCAAGAGAATGACACACTAATTGCAACCCACATAACAAATGTCCCGGATATCTCATTACCCGTGACCTTTATGGGACGCAGCGTTGAATATGGTCCAGGATACAATTATGGGGCGGTGTTGCGTTCCAATTCGACATTCGGTCCCGGTTATGCAATGCGATCGCTTACTTGGATCCAGTATGATTTCCGACTTCTACCCACTTCGCTGCCGACGATTATCTATATTGATTGGGTGCTCGTTCGAAAATGTGCTGCTGTCGAACCAATTGCATCTTTTGAGCATCCACATATCACGGTCTCCAGTCCTGCAAATAACCAGATCTTTTCGACCAATGACGTCCCGTTAACCATCGAGACCTCGAGCCCAAGCATCAACAGCATCTGGTACATCCTGGATGGAGGATCGAGCGTCACGCTTACAACAAACACCACGATTTCAGTTGCGGACGGAAGCCATATCATCGTGTTTCACGCTACTGATACTAGCGGTGAGGAATCGTCAGTCACCCGGTCATTCACTGTTGACGCGACATCACCTCTTGTTTCGATCACGTCGCCTGTTGATGGTGCATTACTTTCCAGCGGGAACGTGAACGTCACTTTTACGACGACTGACGTGACCAAGAACGAGACGTGGTACACGTTGAATGGGGGTAACGCCACGATCGTGTCAGGTACCAACATTCCTCTCACGCTCGTCGATGGTATCTACACTCTCGTCGTGTATTGTAAAGATGGTCTTAATCGCATCGGTTCCAACTGCATCAATTTTATAATTGATACGGTAGCCCCGGAGATCTTGATTATTGGATTCAATGGGACAATTATCCAGCAAGGAGACGTGGAAAACCTGAATTGGATGCTCATCGAGGCCCACCCGGCAACTTACGCCTTGTTATTGAATGGCCAGGTTATCAAATCCGGTTCGTATACTTCTGGCGACCAGGTCTCGGTGCAGATTGATGCATCCATTGTCGGTTCTCTCAATTACACCATGATCGCGCGCGACATAGCCGGCAACGAACAACGCCTCCAGCAATTGATCACATCGACATTCCGAACCGATGGAGGCATCTTCCTCACAGTTGGCATAAACCATATCAACCATCATGCTAGTAGTGTGACCTTGACTTTCAACATGAGTTACTGGGCTGTATTGTACCTTGATGTAGATCCGACCTTGACAACAGCCTCGCAAATCTTGCCTGATCCCGAGTTGCCTGGTAGCCTAGTCATCGCCCTTCCGGTGGCGTTCAATATCAATATCACGAACGGGAGTGCCCTTCAATCGTGCTCGATACGCATACATTATGATCAAGCGATCATCGCGTCGATGGTGAACGAGCAAGATATGACCGTTTTGCGTTGGAACGCTGATACATTGAGCTGGAGCACGGGAATGGGTGGGCTGAACCGGGTGGATAATTACGTGGATATTAGCTTGGCTGAGAATGGACTCTACATCATCGCGAGCACTCCGAAGCACAATTACATCCCGATAATCAGCATCTTGCTCGTAGGGATCACTGGTGGCATCGTGGCTGTTCTTGGTTATAGTTATTCCCGGAAGAAGACTGTGAGCGTGACGACCAAAGGACTGGGAAAAAGAAAGCATAACACATCATATACGGATGCTCACGTGGCACCGGACAATTTAATCGACCATGCAACTGCTAAACGGACCCGGTTGATGCAACAAGGTATCAATGCTGATACGTTGGTACTACCAAGCACGTCACTACCCGAAGTGCCTCTTGAACCTGGAAAGAAGAAAGCGGGAAGGGCAAGCGAGCCTGCTGTCGACATTGCAGCGCGTGCCACGAGCGCGCATGAGATGGCATCTGAGGTGAAAGTGGAACGCGTGGTATCCCGATGCATCGTGCACAAGGGGCCAATCTCGGGCTTCAGTTACACGTGCAAGCATTGCGGGACAGTGTATTGCATGAAATGCGTGGAGCACATGATCGAAATTGGCGAGCAATGCTGGTCTTGCAAGCAACCAATCCTGCTGGATGGCAGCAAATATCTCGTCGAACCACTTCCCAAGATTACCGTGGGCAAGTTTTCACCCGAAGTCTGGCAAAAGATCCGTGTACTTAACATCCCGGAAGAAATATTTGATGAGGTCATTGGAGAATTGAAGGATTTGCCTCCAACCTCGCGGATCAAGTATTTGGAAGACACGTTCAAGGACAACGAGGACTTGAATACAGAGCTCTGAGAATGGTGAATGAACATGGCGAATGGCGGGGATCCGTTACCAAAGGCTTTGCCTCTCTTTTCGAACGAGAAATCTGCAGAGGATGATGAATTCTCGCACATCCAGCAACGTATCTTGGACATCACAGACCATTTATTGGAACACCATTATTTGCTCGACCTTGAAGTTCTTTACTACGAGTGTGTCAGGAGCATGCGGGATATCGACAAGGCGCAGATCCAGCTAGCCTTGAACGATCTTGTTCGCCACAAGATCTTGATCAACGGGAAAGCACTCACGCGCCAGAAGCTGCTGGAAAATCCAAACCGGCAGCGAATCTTGGAGCTCGTTCGCATGGAACCTGGGATTCATTTTTCCCGCATCAAGGCAGCGATAAACAAGGAATCCCGGACCGTGCAATGGCATCTTAAGATGCTGGTGAAGTATGATTTCATCCGCGAGGAGAAATTCGGGAATAACATCGTATATTTCGATTTCTTGCTCAATAAACAGTATGATCGCTTGCATTATAACTTGCACAAGGATGGAATTCTTTCTATCTTGAAAAATATCTTTGTTCAGCCTGGAATCACGTTGATGGCGCTCATGGACAAGCTGCAATTGCCCCGATCCACGCTGATGAGGAAGGTAAAAACCCTTATCGACGAAGGGCTCGTGAAAGTGAGTTTCTTGGCCAATCAGATGATGTCCCTCGTCCTCGCGGAGAACATCGTTCCGATCTTGCAACCTATGCTCGCAACAAGAACATTGGCATAAGTCTTTTTTATTATCCTTTTCTTTTCGGGAATGCATCGCTTCATTTCTGGGAACTTCAAGCTCAGCACCATGGACCCGCCCTGCTGCAACTTATCTGCATCAAGATGAAAATGGGGATTTGGAAATATCTATTTATAGGTATCAAATGGAGAATAATGATCATTTTTCGTTAATTTGCTATAACGCGTGATGAAAATGTCAAGACGAATGAAGGAATGCCAAGAATACATGACCCCCGAGGAAAGAATCATCGGGTTAATTGGGCATAAAAAATTGGATAGAATTCCCGTTTTCCCCTTCGTTTCTGCTGCATCAGCTCAGGTGCGGCGGCTCGATTACGGGGAATATGCCAAAAAACCCGAGGTCTTTCTGAGATGCCAGATCGAGGCGCAACAGCTGATCGGGTATGATGCAATCACGGCCATGCCTGATCTCTGCGTGGAAGCACAAGGGTTTGGAGCAAAAATCATATATCCCAGCGATAATGCAGCGTATCCCGATCCTTTTAATCCGGTGCTGAAATCGGCCGATGATTACAAGAACATAGGCAAATTATTCAGTTGGGACAGAGCAGAGCGGATGAAAAACCAGCTCCAAGTGATTAAGACCATTAGAAAGGAATTGCCAGGGTTGATGGTCGGCGGTTTCACGATCGGGCCGATGGGATTGATTTCCCGGCTTCGAAACATAAACGAGCTGGTACGAGATTTTGTCCATAATCCCGATAAACTCCATGAAGCTTGCGAGATTGTCACGGAAATCCAGCTCGAGTACGTTGAAAAGCAGCTCGAGGCTGGTGCAAGAACTATCATGGTCCCCGTCGTATTGGCTGAAAGGGAGGTTATGAGCAAAGCGATGTGGGAGGAATTGGATGCCCCGTATCAAAAACGAATCGCAGATCTTGTAGCGAAAAAGGGCGGTATTTATGCCGTTCACATCTGTGGACGAGATCCATATTTCGACCTCCTGATTAAATGGCTCCATCCACTGCTCATTCAGAATGCACATCTACCTGATGGGATCAAGACCGAGGAAGAGATGGTTGAAAAATATAGTAAAAAGTTGCTCTTCCTGGGCTATTTGTCCGTGTCCCAGCTTGCCTGGATGAATCCCACCGAGATAATGGACGAATGCAAACGACAGATCGGTGTTTTTGGAAAGGCTCGTTCTGGTTACTTCCTCGGCGCATCGTGTGAATACCCGCCATATGCCCCGCTCTACAATGCCATGGCCGTCGTGAAAGCAGCAAGGGTTTACGGCGCGAACTTTAAAGCGGGTGTAGGAGCAAATTGCGAGGAGGCATGAGGATAGATGACAAAAGAAGAAATCTTGCAAAGGCTCAAGGATAGCGTTTTAAAGTATGACAACGATGCTGCAAAAGCAGCGGCCCAAGAAGCTATAAAGGCGGGTATCGATCCTCTCGATGCCTTGAAAAACGGGCTTTACCCGGGCTTAAAAGAGATCTGTGACCATTTTGAGGAAACCGTCTTCCTCACGGACATGCTCCTTGCATCAGATGCCTTTTACAGTGGTGCTGAAGTGTTGAAGGCCAAGATAAATCCTGCAAAAGCAAAAGCCAATCGAAAAGGTATCGTGGTACTGGGCGTGATCGAAGGAGACGTTCACGATCTTGGCAAGAACATATTGAAATATCTCCTGGAAGCAGAAGGCTTTGAAGTGCACGATCTCGGTTTTAATGTCCCTGTAAAAAAGTTTATCGAGGAAGCGCACAAGCTG
>JAUQYW010000364.1 GCA_030587525.1 Candidatus Sigynarchaeota archaeon
CCTTCTGGCGATGCCGTCATCCCGCTTGTGATCATCGCCACGGTCACGACGATCCTAGGCGCGAGTTCAATGTTTTATGCAATGGCGATGATTAAAGCTCACATTTGCCATATGAGGGAAAGCTTAGAATGACGACCCCAGCGGATAATACACCAGTAGAAGCAGGATCCTCGAAACCTGAAAAGCCTTTGGACTTCAAAGGATATTCGGACGATGAACGGTTCAACTCGGTGAAATTTAACCACTGGGAAGATATTGGATTCCAGCGCCCGCTTGGAAATTGGCTCTACGGGTACGTGATCGCCATCATCACGGCGATCGCCGGAATAGCTCTTATATCATTTGTGTATGGCTTACTCTGGCCTTATCCGCAAATCAATGGATACAACGGCATCGCGGGCGGGGTGTTTGCGATCGTTTACCAGCTCTTCGATGTTGGCACTGCCTTCGGGATCGTGCGATTTATCGCGGAATGGAGAATTAAAAATCCCAAAAAGATGCTGGAATACGTGCGATTCTATATTTGGTATCAAATGTTCACCGGCATCGTTCAAATCTTGATAATCTCGGTTATCATCTTGAACGTATTCCTTTACAACCAATTCGCATACCTCACGTGGGTGTTCTTGATCATCTTGCAAAAGCAGTGGCCTGCCATGCTAGGAATGTTCAAGAACGTGCTGGAAGGCTTGCAATTGTACAACAAGACCCAGATCTTGGGCCTGATCAGCGGGCAATTGTTCCAGAACATCACGAACATCGTGTTCATCCTCGCGGGCAGGTTCCTCGGCCAGCAATACCCCGCTGTTGGCGAGTTGATGGGCATGGTGTTTGGCGCCGCGATCGGTGCATATGTCGATGATTTCTTCGCCATGTGGCTTTCCATTCATTACTTCAACAAGGCCATGAAACCTTTTGGTGTCACTGCAAGGGACTGCATGCAAGTCGATTTTTCCAAAGATGTCGTCAAGGAATGCGTCTGGTTCGGATTACAAGTTTCCATCGTTCCCTTGATCAACACAGCAACGTCTACAATGATGCTGCTCATGTATCTCGAAAAAATCCCCCAGTATTCAACGTGGATAACCTTGTGCGGGCTTGCTAGCGGTGTGAGTGGTATCATCGACGCCGGGTCATTTAGCTTGATGGCAGCCCTCGCAGAGAGTTACATGAACGGGAAAAAGGAGCTGTCACGGTTTTACATCGAGACCACGTTCAAGTGGAATGGCTTTTTAATGTGCTTTTTGACCCTCACGCTCATTTCCGTCATTCCAATGCTGGTCACCGAGATCATCAAGCTTCCAGGCCTAGAAAACTACATCATGGCGACGCCGTTCTTGATCCCCACGCTCATCCACAAAATGTTCATGCCATGGATAGGCGTTCCCGACACGATCTTGATCGGCACGCTGCAAATCAATTTTTACACGATCAACAGGGTTGTGGAGGAAGTCAACCAGGTTTTCTTCGTTTGGTTATATTTATATGTGTTTCAACTGAATATTGTTTTCGGCCTTGCTGGCATCGTCTATATCCTCGCGTTTGAGCACTTCTGGCCGCGAATTATCAAGATGACTTCGTGCTGGATCTTCATTTATAAAAAAGTCATGAAAGTCCGGATCAACTTCATGCAAACCTTCATTGTGCCGATCGTTTCCTCCATACCTGTGCTCGCAGCGGGCATCTTGTATTACAATTTTGCGTTCCAGCCCTTGAAGGGCTTGTTTGGCTTTCTGGACGAGTATGCGGTCATCGGCCCCGCCGCGATCTTCATCATTTTAGGATTACTCGTGATACCGCTGTGCGTGTTCTTGCCGCTAACGGGGTATCTCGGAGGCTGGGATGACTTCCAGCTGCTCACCTTCCGAAAAGCTGTCGACCTCAGCGGGCCATCGAAACCAATAGCGATGCTCCTTTACAAGTCGATCTTGTTCGGTGCACGGCGCTCGCCCTACCATAACAAGTTTAAAATTGACTGGACCGGCGCTGCAAAGGAAATCGAAGAGCTTATGATCATGAAGGAGAACCAAACCGCAGTTAAGTACCAAAAACCCGCTGCCACGACTGCCCCGTGGCTCGATAAATTGCTACGCCGAAGGAAGCAAGAAGAAAAGTCAAGTGATTAAGAAATTCGGAGCCAAGTGAATGATGAACTGACTTCTGTCTAGCCTTTTTTCCTCTAACATTTCACGCCATATTTTGAAATGGCATCCTAACGAATTCCAAGAATTGGGCGAAATGGGGATCATTGACCATTTATATTGCTTAGGTGTATAGTGAATCTCTAGGAAGTTACTCTCTACTATTTCATCACGACTAGTGTAAGGAGCGCTTGGTCGGAGAAATAGCTGGAACTTGTTGAGATGAAGGATGAGATCAGTATAATAACGTGGGAACAATGCGAAGGACAAAAAATAATCACGATACACTAGTAAAAAGCTTGTTACTTGGAGTGTTGTGTATTTCCATCATTGCGGCAAATGCAACCCTTGATAAGAACGATGATGTAACGACGCAACCGGATAGGAATGACCCCGGTGAAGTGACCACCAGCGCACCAGCAATCGAGGACAACTTCGAGGCTTACGTTTTAGGTTCGAATATCAATGGGCAAGGAAATTGGATCGCATATAATTCGACGGGCTGCTCCGCGACTGTGCAGACCATTGCTGCTGCTAATAAATGGTTGAGATTGACTGACGGGCCTAATCCCGCTACGAGAAAGGTCGAAGCGTTCTGGAACTTCACCACGGCCGCGCCAAAGCTGGGGTCCATCAGGTTTCATTTCCAAATGGACGATGTCACGAAAAACACGACGATGATGATAGCCGATTTACCGCATTCGGAAATCATGCCACTCGTCAAACCAAGTGGCGCTGCCGAGATCCGCGTGAATAATGGTTGGTTCGAAGCTCATAACGGCACGGGCAACACGTGGGTGCCTTTAGTCGCTGCAGTCAATTCGAACACCTACTTGATCGAAATATGTTACAAGATCGGAGCTGGTTGGCACGTTTTCATTAGTGGCGTGATGTATGGCGGGGAATACAGGTACCGGTATTCGTTCACGGGTAATCCGGCAAGCATGCGTTTATTCGAAGTCATGACTTCCAGCAGTGCTGCAAGTTACAATGCATACTTCGATGATGTCGATATCTCGTGGACTCCGAATGTCAGCACGCCGACGCTCACCACCGGCAGCGTTACCCCATCTGTCGGCACCAACAAGAGCACGCAATTCGTCTACACGGTAACATATACCGATGCGGACAATAATCCGGCGCAATGGGTGAACGTGACGCTGGATGGTTCTCGTGTTTATACCATGACGAAACAAACCATCACCGATAACAACTTCCTAGATGGATGCATCTACCGATATGCCACGTATCTCAATCCTGGCGACCATTCCTATTTCTTCAACGCATCGGACGGCACCAGGCTCGCGAGCCTCGGGCCATTTTTCGGACCGAAGGCAGAACCGCAATGGAACGAGACACGCATCACCGGCGTTCGGATCGGTTGCGTGATATCCCATGGCGAAACGAATCCACGAACCAAATATATAGTCGGCGTCCAGACCTTGATCGGCGATTTGACAGCACGAGGCACGGTCATATCGGATATCAACGTGCCCGTCACCGCGGGAGTCTTGCGTAATTACGAGATCATCTGGATCGACCGGGGTGCCACGTCAACGATCACTCAAGCGGAACTCGATGATATCGGCACCTGGGTAAGCAATGGCGGCAAGGTCATCATTTCTGGTGAAGATTATAGCTACAGCAACACTGAATACCGCGTGATGCAGAAATTCAACGTTTATATTTACAATTATGGCGGAACGATCTCGGGAACATCCAATCAAGTTTACTCTCACCCGATCATGCGCGGCGTCACAAGCGTGTATTTCAACACGGTCGCGTATCTCTACATATCGACCCAGCCACTCGCCGTGCTCTGTGCGCAAATCGCGTCCCAAAATCAGATAACGGCTTTTGAATATGGAAAAGGAAAACTCGTCTTCATCTCCGACGATTCGCCGTTCTTGTCATATACCATGGCAAGCAATCGCTTGCTCGCCAACAACATCTTTGGCTGGCTCGGGTATGTGCAAAAGAACGACTTCGCGCCCACGGTCACGCTCGGCACGGTCTCACCCGGCAGCGGCGCCCAAAACACACCGTTCACCTTCTCGGTCCGGTACACGGATACCGATAATTTTGCACCAGAATACGTGCGCGTGACCATTAATGGTTCGGCATACAATATGACGAAGGCAAACGTCTACGATTTTGACTATTCGGATGGTTGCACGTATAAATACACCACTTACTTGCAGCCGGGCAATTATCAATACTCGTTCCAGTGCTATGATGGTAAATTTTTGGCTAATTCGATGGTGTATCTCGGGCCAATCGTTGGCCTGACAAACTTGAGTCCTCCGACGTTAACTGGCACGTCCCTCTTCCCGTTCCGTGGCTATGCAAGTCGAACCCGGTTTAATTTCACCGCGACCTACACGGATCCCGATAACAACGCGCCCCAATATATTACCGTTCGTCTCAACGCGACGCCGTATACCATGGTCAAGAATGATCCGACCGACGTGAATTTCATAGACGGTTGCGCGTACGTGTTGCGGATGCAAATCAACAGCACGGGCAACTACACCTACTCGTTCAACTGCTCGGATGGGGCTACCCAGGCAAGCGTAGGTACCTTTACCAATCTCGAGGTCGAGCCGTACGTGCCCATCTATTTCGACGGCATGATTTATGACTGGACGGGATTCTTCAACTGGACGGGCATGACCGAGCAAGGCAGTGAAACGTTCACGCAGCGCTCGCCGCTGGTTTTCGACGTGATATCCGAACCTGGAAATTCATTTTATGGTGATCGAACGGTCGATGCAAATTCCAGGTTCATAAACGATAGCATGGATTTCTGGTATGGCTCCCACGAATGGACGCGGATTTTCATCGATATCGGGCTGGGCAGCATCGTCCCCATCACCACGATCCAGGGTGGCGACCAGCAATTCACCGTCACGGGGGCAACCTATGTCGTCGCGATGAATCGAAGCTTCGAGTGCTGGAGATTACAGTCATCGCAAGGAAGCATCGCGTTCTATGACAAGTTCAGCGGCCTGCTCATCAACGGCACGTTTAAACCGCAGATATGGGAATTATACGCGTTCCAAATCCGTGCCACGAACGCCCCCGTAGAGGAAAACCACGCGGCTCCGAAATTGTCGGGTGAATCGGTTAATCCCGCCAGTGGCATGCCGTCAACGCTGTTCACGTTCAATGTGACATACATGGATGACGACGACAATGCTCCAGCATTCATCGACGTCGTGATCAACGGTACAGCGCACGCAATGTCCCGGCAGATCCCCACCGATTTTAACATGGTCGATGGCTGCTATTACATCTATTCAACCTACTTGCAAGTCGGCTCCTACCAATGGTTCGTCAATTGCAGCGATGGCATGTACGAAGATTCGACTGGCTTGATATCTAGCCCGACAGTTACCCTCATGATCATGATGCCTCCGACGTTGAACCTCGGTAACGTTGCCCCGAAGAGTGGGTACAACAATACGACACCCTTCACGTTCACCGTCGATTACCGCGATACCGACAACAGCGCGCCTACATATGTCCGGGTGATGGTCAATGGCACGGTCTACGCTATGCAAAAGCAGAACCCATCGGACGTGAATTACATGGATGGCTGCGTCTACACGGTCACGACGTTCTTGTCATCCGTCGGAACTTACACCTACTTGTTCACGGCATCCGATGGACTCAATACCGTGAGCAATGGCCCATATTCAAACTGCCAGGTCAGTGAAACGCATGTCATGTTTTTCGACAAGATGTACTAGGAATGGGATGGCACCTTCAAGCAAATGGGCGGGCCGAATCCGCTCATAAACTTACACGGCCGGGAAACGTTCAACCAGACAGATGCCGAGAATTTCACGATCACCTCGACGCCGAACCAGTGGCCGTTTATGCCGGGGAGGACGGTCGACGGCATTGGGGGAAAAATCTTGTCGGGTCAGTTTGCACAAGGTAGCCTGGAATGGACCAAGATCTCAACGAGTATCTCCTTAGGTGACCATATCCCGATTGGCATTTTCAACACGTGGGGAACACCAGAAGAACTTTATGTTATGGGGGAAACGATATTTGTCGCGATGAACCGGGCATTCGATTGCTGGGTGGTGGAAGGAGCGACAGGCCACGTCGCGTATTATGAGAAACAAACAGGGATATTGATCAACGGCACTTTTTACACGATGATGGGCGGCTTGGAGAGATACT
>JAUQYW010000374.1 GCA_030587525.1 Candidatus Sigynarchaeota archaeon
CTCGCTGCAGATAACCGGGACAAATTATCCTATGCAACCCAATAATTTTGCGCCGGTGCTTTCTTCACCCGGGGTATCGCCGGGAAGTGGCACGCAACTCACGAGCTTCAATTTCACGGTTACCTATTCCGATGCGGATAATAACATACCGGAGTATATGGACCTGGTTGTGGACGGCATGCACTTCGCTATGAACAAGCAAAACCCTGGCGACATAAATTTCATTGATGGCGCCGGCTTTTCCATTGGCATTTACTTGCAAGCCGGTGCCCACAACTACCACTTCGAGTGCAGTGACTGGCTCCACACGGCTTCCACGAGCAGCACGGCGTTGACGGTGAACCCGGCTGCGAATACACATGCGCCAATCTTGTATATGGCGCAAGCCACGCCACTCTATGGTTTCAATGGCATTACGGGGTTCACTTTCCGCGTTACATACTCGGATGCTGACAATAACCAGCCATCCTACGTGCGATTGGTCTTGAATTCAACCATATACGCGATGACAAAGGAATATCCATCCGATACGGATTACATGGGTGGTTGCTGGTACATCCTTACCTTGATCATCAACGTGACCGGCACCTACACATACCAGTTCACGTGCTCGGATGGCACGTTCACTGCTTCGACTACCACGTATACTGGTCTTGCGGTGACGAGCAGGCCTCCGCTGTACTTCGACGGCATGGTATACAATTACACGTGTTACAATGAGGTTTCCGGGACGCAGCTAAACCAGAGCGTCAGAATCACCAGCGCGGGCGGGACGAGGTATTTCTTGAACTCCACGCCGGATGCGTGGCCGATCTGGGAGGACCGCTACATCATGGACATCTCGAGGGAAATCACGGATGATTTATGGACGGATTACCGGCCGGGCACGCACGATTGGGTTCGGATCTATACGGATATCGGCTGGGGAAGTCTCGTGAGCCTTTCCACCCGGCAAGAAGGAGATCAAGTTTTCGGGGTCATCACGGAAGATTATATCCGTGAAATGGGCCGGACCTTCCATTGTTTCGCTCTAGAATCGGCACGTGGCAGTATCGCGTATTATGATATATATTCCGGGTTGCTCGTGCTCGGTTACTTCGTTTCGGAACCAGGAGGCCCAGGAATGGACAAATACTACCTAATCGAAATCACGGGCACCAACGTGCCACTTGAACCGAACACGCACGCGCCGGTTCTTTCCAGTCCGAAGGTCATACCTGCTGGTGGCAACCAGAACACGCTTCTGAATTTCAGCGTCGTCTATACGGATCAAGATAACAACTACCCGGAGAATGTCAACGTGGTCATCAACGGCACCACGTATCCAATGACGCAGGTGCATCCCTTTGATCGGAATTACGTTGATGGCTGCACGTTCAATTACCTCACGTATCTCGGCCCGGCCAAGTACAATTACCAGTTCACCGGTGCCGATTTTGCATTCCTTGCATCAACACCAGTATATACCAATCTTACCATAACATCAACGAATGCCTTGACGCCGCAACTCTTGAGCCCGGGAGTCACGCCTTCGACCGGCATCAACACAACCCTGTTCAACTTTACTGTGACGTATCTCGATGGGGACAATAACTTGCCCGTGTCGATAAACGTGACGATTAACGCGACGATATATACCATGATTGCTGTTGACATGTCGGACACGAATGTCATGGACGGCAAGTTGTATTGCTACGCCGGCACCCTTGCCTATGGTATGTACCAGTATCGCATCAATTGTTCCGATGGCATTCACGCCAGCCAAACGAGCTGGATTTCGGGGCCAAATGTGAATCCGATGCTACCCTTCCTCAACATCACACTATTTTACGATGATTTCGAGGGGGGACTTGCAAATTGGTCGACGATCGATGGTTTCTGGCACTTGACGGACACCAGCAGCGCGTGGTCCGATCCTTGCCACTCGCCCACGCATGCGATGTGGTTTGGGCGGGAATATTTCGGCACTTACGCGGCGAGCGGCCGTTCCGTCGGCGACCTGATCTCAGTCCCGATCGATTTGTCTATCACGCCGAAAGCGTACATCCAGTTCCACCAGTGGCGAATCGCTGACGGCGGCCAAGACACGTCAAGCGTGTATGTCACGACGAATGGCGGCCTTACATGGTTCCAGGTTTACCAGACGTGGACTACCCCCATCAACCCGTGGGAAAGGCCGGTATTCAACATTTCCGACTATTGCGGCAACAAGTCCGTGCAGTTCAAGTTCAACTTCGACACGCGAGATGCCTGGAACAACAATTTCCGCGGTTGGTACGTTGATGATGTCATGATTTACTCGCAATATGCTGATATCAACCCCGTGGCGGCGTTCACGGCGAATGTCACGACCATCTTGCGTACACGGTGGGTGCAATTCACTTTCACGGGTGCCGAGGGGAACCCACCAGCGAGCTTCGAGTGGAACTTCAACGACGGGTCGCCGATCTCCAATGATCGCAACCCCGTGCACCAGTTCAACACGGCGGGGAGCTTTACCATCACGCTCCTCGTCCGGGATTTCGACGGCGACACGAGCTTCCTCTCGATGCCGAACTACATAACCGTGAATCCTAACCAATTACCGGTGGCAAATTTCGCGGTGAATACGACGACGATCGGGATTGGCCAATCCATATTATTCACGTTCACGGGTTCCGATGGCGACGTGCCCGCGTCGTTCCAGTGGTATTTCGGCGACGGGACGCCAAATGGAACCGCGAGGAATCCCACGCATCAATACATCGCTGCTGGGGACTTCACCGTCTCGCTCAAGGTGATCGATAGCAATGGCGACACCTCGTACTTGCGACGTGCTGCCTACATCCACGTCATCGATTATCTTCCCGTCGCAAACTTCACGGCAAACTCGACCCAGATCAACCCGGGCCAGTGGGTGCAATTCAATTTCACGGGCACGGATGGCAATGTCCCTTCTTCGTTCCAATGGAACTTTGGAGACGGCCCCACGAACTCGACGACCCGAAATCCCACGCACCAATATGCGGGGATAGGAGTGTACACGGTTATCTTGACCATCACGGATTTCGATGGCGATAGATCGACCATGAGAAAGACCAATTACATCTCCGTGGTCGTTGATTTGACCCCTGTTGCGAACTTCGCTGTCAACACGACGACCATCTATCAGAACCAGTGGATCCAGTTTTTCTTCACGGGCTCAGAGGGCGATGCCCCGGCCACGTTCAACTGGTCTTTTGGCGATGGCACGGTGAATTCCACGCTACGAAACCCGGTGCATCAATACACCACCTTGGGCAATTTCACGGTCACGCTCTGGATCAAGGACTTCAACGGGGATACGGATATCAAGATCATAACCAACTTTATCCACGTCATCAATCGGTTGCCCATTGCGAACTTCACGGCGAACACCACGAACATCAGGGTCGGGAATTCCGTGTCATTCACCTTTACGGGCTCTGATGGTGACACGCCGTGCACGTTCCAATGGAATTTCACGGACGGGACAGCAAATTCCACGGATCGAAGTCCCGTGCACCAATTTGACATCTTGGGTAATTATTCCGTGTTCTTGACCGTGCTCGACTCGAATGGCGATAGGTCCACGATGAAAAAGATGAATTACATCACCGTGGTGGTTAATTTGATACCAGTTCCCGATTTCAGCGTCAATGCTTCGACGATATCGCAAAACCAGTGGATCTTGTTCACATTCACGGGCTCAGAAGGCGACCCGCCAGCCATTTTCGAGTGGTTATTCGGTGATGGCACGTCGAATTCATCTCTCAGAAACCCCGTGCACCAATACTCGGTCACCGGCGATTTCAGCGTGACGTTGATGGTACAAGATGACGACGGCGACACCCGATACCTCCATCGTAATAATTATATTCATGTGAAGCTCGTGCCATTCGCCAATTTCACCGCCAATGCGACGATCATCGGCCGGGAGCGATGGGTGCAATTCACCTACACGGGCACCAACGGCACGCCGTCGCCCACGTTCCAATGGTCTTTCGGCGACGGCACGGCGAATTCCACGGACACGAACCCGAAACACAAGTATGGATCGACCATTGGAAGTTACACGGTTATCGTAACTGTACGCGATGGCGATGGCGACATCGACGTGGAACGGCGCACCGCCTATATCCAGGTGGTTAATCTCGTTCCGGTGGCGAGTTTCGTTGCAAACGAAACGGCAATTTATGAAGGCGATTGGGTCCAATTCACGTTCACCGGGTTTGAAGGCGATGCACCGGCAATATTCCAATGGGATTTCGGCGACAACGGCAGCTCCACGGCCAAGAATCCAATGCATCGATACATGATCCAGGGCAGTTACCACGTCACGCTCACGCTGCTCGATCGGTATCTCGAGTTCGTGTTCACCATACGAGCCAATTACATCAACGTAGTGAGTGACGTGAATCCCGTTGCCAATTTCACGGCAAACACCACGACGATCATCGCGGGCCAGGAAATCCAATTTACCTTCACCGGTAGCCAGGGCAACGCACCTGCCACGTACCAGTGGTACTTCGACGACGGAACTAGCAACGACACGCGGCAGAACCCGGTCCACGCGTTCACGACACCCGGGATGCGCATCATCATACTCACGACCATCGATAGCGACGGGGACACGGATACCGAGGTGAAAATCGATTACATTACCGTTCTCGACGATTTGCAACCCGTCGCCAACTTCATGGGAAATGCCACGACCATCAGCATCGGAGATCAAGTTCAATTCACCTATACCGGCACGCTGGGCAACAACCCGCACGTGTTCCAATGGAGTTTCGGGGACGGGACGTCGAATTCAACGGACATGAATCCCTTGCACGCGTTTGCGCGTTCCGGCAGTTACACGATCACCCTCACGATCGTGGACGCGGATGGTGATACGAGCACGAAGCAGATTATAAGTTACATCATGGTCAAAAGTTCAGACGTGCTCCAGCAGATCATCGATTTCATAACCGAAAACTGGATCATCGTCATCGCAGCCGTTGCAGGCATCGTGATCATTTCAGCCGCCGCGGTCGCAGCTCGACGCAAGAAGAGTATTGCCAAGGCGCAGCTTGCCAAGGCAAAAGGGAAGTCGACAGAAGGCTACCGTGAACCCGAAGCCAAGCCACAGCTCACCCACGCGCAGATCATCGCCAAGCTGAAACATCTTTTCGTGTTCCACCGCAACACCAGCGCATGCTTGATGTACATGGCATTCACGGAAAAACATTTCGACCCGCAATTGATCGCAGGATTCATATCGGCCATCACGTCATTCGGCGGTACCTTCGACGAGAAAGCCAAGTTGCGCGTCCTGGATTATCAAGGTTTCAAGATTCTCATGGAAGAGACCGAATATTGCCGCCACGCGCTGCTGTTCGAAGGCGATCTCAACGACCAGGTGAGCGATTTGTTCAACCAATTCATAATGGAGTTCGAAGCAAAGTATGGCAGCCAGTTGGCCTCCTTCAGGGGCGATCTCACCCCGTACGCTTCATCGGGGGATGTCATCCAGAAAGTGTTCCAGGTCGAAGGCGAATCGCTCGCGGCGCAAGTCCAGACGAAGCCGACCCCCGTGCAAAGGCCCACGAAGCCCGTCGCAACGACGCAACAGCAAGCCGCTGCGACACCACAACCTGCACAGACACAGCCTGCCCAGGTCCAGCAACACTTGTACTGCGGCACGTGCCAGAAATGGATCGATATAACAGCAGGACAGCAAATCACGGGCGACGAGAAATGCGACGCGTGTGGCCAACCGCTCTACATCGTGCTCGGGTGCAAGAAGTGCGGGAACTCGATCGTGCGGTACGGCAGCGAGTTCAACGCGTTCACCAAGACCCCGCCCCCGTGCGAAAAGTGCGGAAATCCCATGTCGATCCAATAAATTTTTCCTTTTTTAACTTTTTCTTCGAATAATGACCTTTCATATGCCAATTTAAGATTTTACCTTGTTTCTAAGACGTTTTCTTCGATTAAAGATCTATTACAGGTCAAATTCATAAAAGAGAAGTTATATCAATAGTGATTTGTATTTAATGCGATTATTTACGTTTACTAATATCTTATCTAGTATCATGGGAATAAAATCTTCAAATTAAAAGGAGATAGATGTTGATTCGGGTTCAAACACGGGATTCACTAGAAAGTATGGGATGCTGTATCAACGCTTAATCCATTCTGTAAGTGCAGAAAGTGTAAAGTGGCATCGACACAGAATTGCATGTTCAACTTCCGTAAAAGAATTCTTATAGTACGGGTGGGTTTCATCAAGCAAGTTAATACCCGCGAGGTGGGATTAAAGCAACTATGATTGGTTTTCGACCGCGAGCCATGGCGTTATTAATCATCATTTCCTTCATATCCTTCGGGTTATTGATTCCGAGGATTGCCGGTAAGACAACGTTAGCAAGTATAGTCGAAACATCGCAATCTGCGGTAGTGGGCGTGGACTTTAGAGGTACTGAATTTTCTGAAAAAAGCGGAGTCTCTATGAGTGCGAATTCCGTGGATGTAACGGGGTTAACTCCATCCTGGACGTTCGATCGGCTCGCGATGAACGTATCCAGGTTCCACGTGGGAATAGAAACACGCACCATTGTTGCCGGAGGCACTTCGTCGACAATCGTGAATAAGCAAAACAAGGGTAGAGCCACCGAGATCGTGCTGGCTATACCTGCATCGGTGCTCGGGGTAGAGATAGAAGGTTTCGTCGCGGGTTCTGCATTGCCTATATATGTTCAAATCTGTGGCTACGATCCTATCAAGAACGCGCCTAATGGTACCTCGTATGCTAATTCATCGCTTAACATGACAACGGCTCGAGAATGGCGTCTCCATGTTTTTTCAACGCCGGTCAATCTCTCCGCGGGACATTATTTCTTGGTGATTAACGGGATTAGCATTCCATCTAGCGGCCCACCATCAAATCTCCTAAATCTATCCAGGTCCGAAAGTCCCACTTCCTTGTATGTATCCGATTACACTTCATCATGGCAAAATGGTGTGCAATCCCAACCATTACACTACAAGCTCGTCGTGAACTGGAACCGCACGTGCATGCCGAGTGAACTCGACATGAAAGTCGACATTGCTGGTACGAACATGACCGTCCAAGATGGAGCCGTGAATGGAACGGGGTCAATGATTGTTGATGGCGCGCCCATAGCCTTTAATGCAACGACACTTCACGTGCCGGTTCACGTGAACAGGTCCGTGGATTTTCATTTCGACTACAATTATACCGTCAGTCTCAAGAAGGAATCGAATTTAACAGGATACGTGAATGCCACGATTGGCAATCCGAACACGTGGACAATCTTTCCATCGATCACGAGGACGGCAGGAAAATGCTGGTTCACGATGCTGGTGCCTCACAACTGGTATTATACGTCCGTTTTCAAGAACGACGTGGACATCACGAATGAAACGCAGCGCATGGGAAATGTGTTATATATCATGAATGAGAGCATCACCGCGGGTTCGGATTGGCAAATCTCGTCGCGCTCTCAACCCATTCCTTTTGTATTGACTTTCCCCGTCACCACGGTTAAGTTAGGACAATCTATCAGTTTGTCCGTGACACCACCGGCGTTTCTCGGTTCTTTCATCTTCATCGTGTACAACACGCTTGGTATAGAATCGTACAGGGAAACACAAACCCACGGCCCAGGACAAGTCTCATTCAATTACACCATACCGGAAAATTCATACACGGGCGATGGAGCGGTCACGGTCCTATGGCATAACGGCACGGACGCGGGAATAGAATCTGCCACCTACACGATAATTACTCCAGGGCAATCTGAAACGATTGTCGCTGTTGGCACAGCCATGATCATCATTGGCGCTGGCTTCACGATTGGTTTGCCTTCATATACACATGTCAAGCGTGTACGCCGCCGGATAGAAGCCGGGCGTCTTAGCATTATCAACAAAGCACGGGACCTTTTTAATCTCAATTACATCATCGTTCTTGACAAACATTCAGGCGTGGACTTGTATGAGCACTCCTTTGGCGAATTCAAGCTGGATCCGACCCTAATATCGGGTTTTCTTTCTGCCGTCAGCTCATTCGGACTCGAACTCACGAGCACGAACGAGGAATCGCAAATCGTCAAGTTGGAATACAAGAACTCAAAGATTCTCATGTCTGAATACAAGAATTTTCGCATCACGGTGATCATGAAAGACTCCCCATCAAGCAACATGGTCGAAGATATCAAACTGTTATCCTATGACATCGACGAGAAATTCGGGAAGTTGCTTGTCAATTTTAGCGGCGAGACAACAGAATTCCAGGGGATAAAGATGTTGATGGAAAAGCGGCTCCGCGTGTCGTTCATCGCCCCGTTGAAGGTGAATCCCGCTGCCGAAATGAAGTTATCGCCCGCGGAAAAAGTTTTATTTGATAAGGCAATGGAATTGGTGAACTCAAGTAAAAAAGAAACATTCTTTGCAAGCATGCTATTCCCCGGCCAAAAACTCGATTCCAAAGCCGTAACAGCGTTTTTCGCTCTCCTTGACAAGAATATCTTCGTCGCAAGGGAATGAGTGTCTATTTAGGTACAAAGTCAAGATTTATTTTTAATGAGAGTGCGGTTTTATTTTACTGCAATCGAGTATTTATCAAAAAAAATGATAGTAAAATTAATCGCTCTAAGGTTTCAAGCATCGATTTACACTTTTATTTCGATAAATACATCGTGGAAGGAATCAACGGAAGATGAAAATGAGGCATCATACTAGAGTACTTAAGATTAATCGAAAAATGATTTTTGGTTCTTTTCTGGCAATATTATTTGGGATTCTATGCTTATCTCAACTGATTTTCACGCATCCAGAGCGTCCCTTCGATAACCAGGACTTTGGATCCAGTGCGATCCCGATCGATGATGATTTCCAATCGTATGCAACAGGTTCCAACATTAATGGACAGAACGGGTGGACCGCCAAGCTCTTAGGAACTTGCACGGCGACCGTCATTGATACAGCGGGTAACAAGTCGCTGGATGTCAATGATGGTGGCGGTAACACCGACAAGGCAGAGGTGTTCAAGGCTTTGCCCGTGACCGTGCCGAGGATCGGAATTGCTAGTTTTGTGGTCAGTTCAAGCAACGTGCAAAGGAATTCCACGATAATCCTTGGTGATGGTGCATTTTCGGAGATCGTCCCAACATCGAGGCCTACGGGTGCAGCTTGCGTTTCCATTTGCGCGAGATATATATACGTACTTAATGGTTCAACTTGGGTGTCCCTTGTTTGGCCATTAACTTCATTATCAATTACATTAATTGAAATCTATTACATGATCGGGAAAGGTTGGCACGTGTTCATCAACCATACGCAATACGGTGGCAATTTCGGATTGCTGTATGCCTTTGGAACGCCACGACGGATGAACACGTTTGAAATCACGTCGTCGTTATTAGTATCTAATAAAAACTACCACACTTACATCGATAATCTCGACTTTTCGTGGACCCCGCTCGCGAATGCGCCCGTCTTGAGTAATGGAAACGTGTCACCTGCCACGGGAACCACCAGCACGCTGTTCAACTTTTCGGTCATATATTCCGACACCGACAACAACCCGCCAGAATCCGTGAACTTGACCATCGACGGCACGCAAACCTACCAAATGTCAAAGCAAACCCCGTCCGACTGGAACTTCACGGATGGCTGCGTGTTCACCTATAACTTGTCAACCACGCTTTCGGGAGCGGGGCACACCTATCTATTCACGGGCTCTGACGGGAACCACGTGTCGACGCTCGGCCCGCTATCTGGCCCTGTCATCGATGTCAATCCCGTGGCGAATTTTGACCAGAACGTCACGTCCATCATCCAAGGTCAAAAAGTGGCCTTCACCTTCACGGGCAGCGATTACAACACGCCTTCGACATTTTCCTGGAATTTCGGTGATGGTACGGCCTTCTCAACCGACCGGAATCCGATGCACCAGTACGATGCGGTCGGGACATTTTCCGTGACCCTCAACATAACGGATTTCGACGGGGACTTCGACACGATGACCAAGACGAGCCTCATCTCGGTTGCCGCGGATTTACCGCTGGCTGCAGACTTTATCGCAAACATGACAACTATCGTGAGCGGCAACAAGGTGCAATTCACGTTTACCGGTGCCGAGGGAAACCCACCCGTGGCCTATCAATGGACCTTTGGCGATGCGACGGCAAACTCGACCGTCCGCGATCCCGTGCACCAGTTCAACACCGCGGGTGTCTGTACTGTCGTGCTGACCGTCCGGGATGTCGACGGCGACATGAACACGCTTCGCAAGGCCAGTTACATCAACGTGTCGCTAGACGTGAACCCTGCCGCGAACTTCAACGCGAACGTGACCAGTATCGTCACGGGGCAATCCGTCTTGTTCACTTTCACGGGCTCCATCGGTAACTATCCGGCGACGTTCCAGTACAATTTCGGCGACGGGATGGCGAACTCCACTGTCCGCGATCCCGCGCACCAGTTCACAAACGCCGGGCTCTTCACCGTCGTTTTAACTGTCCAGGATTTCGATAATGATAAGAACACGCTTCGCAAGACCAGTTACATCAACGTGTCGCTGGACGTGACCCCCACCTCGAATTTCAACGCGAACGTGACGACCATCGTCACGGGGCAATCGGTCCTGTTCACCTTCACGGGCTCCATCGGCAATTATCCGGCGACATTACAGTATAACTTCGGTGACGGTACGGTAAACTCGACTGCCCGCAATCCGGTGCACCAGTTCAACACCGCGGGGATCTTCACCATCACGGCGACCGTTCAGGATGTCGACGGCGACACGAACACGCTTATCAAAGCTAGTTATATCAACGTGACTCTGGACGTGACCCCGGTCGCGAATTTTGCTGCAAACATTACAAGCATTTACACGGGGGATTCTGTCTTGTTCACCTTCACGGGTTCCATTGGCAACTATCCAGCGACGTTCCAGTATAATTTCGGCGATGGCACAGCGAACTCGACCGCCCGCAATCCCGTGCACTTGTTCAACACCGCGGGGCTTTTAACTATCACGCTGACCGTTCGGGATGTCGACGGCAACACGAACACGCTTCGCAGGACCAACTATCTTAACGTAACGCTGGATATCAGCCCGGTCGTGACCTTTGGCGCCAATACGACGAGTGGTTCGACTGGCGACTGGATACAATTCAATTACACCGGCTCCCCCGGAAACCCCCCGGCGACGTTCCAGTGGATTTTTAACGACGGATCGCCATCTTCGACGCTGCAGAATCCCAAACACCAGTTCCTCACCGCGGGCACGTTTTCGATCACGTTAATCGTGAGCGATACGAACGGGGACACCAATTTCTTAACGAAGCCAAACTTCATCACCATCATCACCGATCTCAAGCCCGTCGCCAGCTTCACGGCAAATGCGACGAACATCCTGGTCAATCACGCTATCTTATTTACCTACACGGGTACGGCGGGCGATTTACCAATGACTTACCAGTGGAGCTTCGGTGACGGCACGAGCAATGCAACGGTCCAGAATCCCGTTCATGTCTACACGTCATTGGGCACGTTCACGGTCACCGTGACAGCCAAGGACAACGACAATGATGCGAGCACCATGCAACGAATCAACTACATCGCCGTCGGCTCGGATCTCCTCCCCGTGGCCTCCTTCACCGCGAACAGCACGTCGATTTACAAGGGGCAGTCCGTGCAATTCACCTTCAACGGCTTCGAGGGTGATGCACCGGCTACGTTCAACTGGAGTTTTGGCGATGGAACAGCGAACTCGACCCTCCGAAACCCCGTGCACGCGTTCTCCACGCTTGGAACCTTCACGATCACGTTAACCATAAAGGACAACGATGGCGATATGCACACGTCAAAATTAACAAATTTCATCGCCATCATCAACCGGATCCCCGTGGCAGATTTCATGGCCAATGCGACCCAGATTCTCCCCAACGGCTGGATCCAGTTTACTTTTAACGGGTCGGTGGGGGATGCCCCTGCAACGTTCGAGTGGGACTTCGGCGACGGCACGGCCAACTCATCCCTCCAGTATCCTGCCCCGCACCAATACACGCTCGGGGGCAATTACACGGTGACGTTGAAAGTGAACGATAGTGATGGCGACTTTGACTACTTAAAAAATATCGATTACATCGTGGTCGTGTCCGATTTAATACCCATCGCGACCTTCACTGCCAACACCACTGCCCCGGAAATCAACAAGCTGGTGCAATTCACCTTCACGGGCTTCGACGGCGATGCGCCGGCGAGCTTCGAATGGAACTTCGGCGACGGCACGGGGAATTCCACCCAACGGAATCCCACCCACAATTATTCCGCGACTGGTAGTTATACAGTAGTATTGACTGTCTCTGATGTTGATAGCGATTCAAAAACGATGAGAAAAACCGGTTACATTACCGTTATACCTGCCGATCTCGTACCAATTGCCAATTTTACTGCTAATATGACGACAATCGCGCGGAATCAATGGATCGGGTTCACGTTCACGGGTTTCGAAGGGAACCCGACAGCAACGTACCAGTGGAATTTTGGCGATGGAACAGCGAATTCAACATTGCGCGATCCTGCTCACGCGTACACGAGTCTGGGCAATTTCACCATCATATTAACCGTCATGGACAACGACATGGATATCGCGGTAAATACCAGCGTGAATTTCGTCCACGTCATCAACCTGGTCCCGGTCGCGAGTTTTACCGCTAACAACACGAGCGGTTTCGAGGGAACCTGGATCCAATTCACGTTTACCGGCCTCGAAGGTGACTTACCCGCCATGTTTTTCTGGGTATTCGGCGATAGCTCCCCGATATCGAATGCAAGAAATCCCGTGCACCAGTACAACACGGAAGGGAATTACACGGCCACACTCACCGTCCTCGATAGCTACTTAGAATCCAAATCCTTCATTTATCCGGTTCCCATCATGATCATCAAGGACTTGACCCCGGTCGCCAATTTCACCGCGAACAAGCAATCGATCATCCAGGGCCAAGCTGTCCAGTTCACGTTCACGGGACAGCCCGGGAATGCGCCCGTCACTTACCAGTGGAATTTCGGGGATGGCAGCGGGAACGCCACATTACGGAATCCGCTTCACGTGTTTGCTACGAATGGCTCGTTTACGGTCAACTTGACAGTAATGGATAGCGACGGGGACGAGAGCGTTTGGAGTTCCACGTCCTTAATCACCGTGATTTACGATATAGTCCCGGTTGCCGATTTTTCGGCGGATGTAACCACGATCGATGAGAACGGGGTGGTCGCGTTCACGTTCACTGGCGTTGCGGGAAATCCCGCCACGATTTTCCAGTGGAACTTTGGTGATGGTTCAGATAACTCCACAGCTCGCAATCCGGTGCATCGATATGTGCAACACGGCACGTACACGGTAACGCTCACGATCATGGATGCGGATGGGGATACGGTCTCAAAAACCATCGTTGATTTCGTGACGGTAAACGTGCCGACCAATCCGGTCAATGAAATCCTGAAGTTCATCACGGACAACTTGCTTCTCGTGATCATCGCTGCCGGAGCCATGGTTGGCATAATCACCGTGGTGTCGGTGCAGCGCAAGAAGAAAGCCGCGGTGAAGAAACGCGACATGGTTGCCAAGGGGAAAGCATACATCGATTCGATCTCGGCACCGTCCACGAAAGTCTTGACCGTGAAAGAAAGCGTGGCGAAGGCGCGGCACTTGTTCGTGTTCCACAAAGAAGCGACCGTTTGCTTGCTCTATTATCCATTCACGGAGAAAAAGTTTGACCCGCAGCTCATCGCGGGATTTCTTTCTGCAATAACGTCGTTCGGCGGTACCTTCGATAGCGACGCGCAGCTCAAGGTCTTGGAATACCAGAGCTTCAAGATCCTCATGGAGGAAACGCCTATTTGCCGCTATGCACTGCTGTTCCAAGGCGATTTCGATAATAATCTCTCCCAGCTTTATAACGCCTTCATTTCAGACTTCGAAGCTGCTTTCGGGGGCTTGCTAGCCACTTTCAATGGTGATGCCACCCCCTTTGAAATAGGATCTGAAATCGTCGAGCGTATGTTCGATATTAAGCAGGACCCGTCGAAAGTAGCAGCAAATCAGGGTCCATCGAGTGGAACCGGCAATACGACCGAGTCGGTCAAAAAATCTTGAGAAACACGCGGCAAGACAAGGTAATCTCAAAAAAAAGTTAAAGATTTTCTCTTTTTTAAATACGATAAGCGTCATATTAAA
>JAUQYW010000404.1 GCA_030587525.1 Candidatus Sigynarchaeota archaeon
AACGCCAGGTTGCCGAAACGACTGCGCGGAACCTTGAACCCGGGGAGGATGCCGCTTCGCGCGCGCGTCGTGACCGCATCATCGCGAACGCGATCGGGAAGGGCGGCATGAAAACCGGGCACGTGGAGGAGCGGCTGCCGCTCTACGGCGTGCAGCTGTTCAGCGGCCCGATCATACCGAAATTCGCGTGTTACGTCGATGCGGATGGTTATCCGGTCATTTTCCCGTGCTTCCAAGCCCGTGCCATCGAGCGCAAGCAGATCGTGTTTCCGTTGACCCAGTTCAAGGATGAGCTGCTGAAGTTCAAGAAAGCAGACAAGCTTGCCTTTCTTGCCATCGACACGGAGTCGCGGAGCTTGCTCGTGAAGGGCACGTTCCTTGGCTTCAAGAAATCAAGGGGAATCACGTATGGACAAGTGGACATCGACCAGGTGTACAACTCCATGCCCCCGACGCCGGGTCTCGTTTATCCCGCGCTAGAGGTCAGGCCAAAAATCGAAAAATTTGCCTTGTAACCATCCGTCGGGTGAAAGCACTTGGTTATCTTGAAGCCTATATCCCAACAACAGGCACTGGATTGCATCGAACACAAGGAATTTGGCAACGACATCGTTGCATCCAAACCACTCGTCGCCGTGGTGCTCACGCAAAGCTGGTGCCCGCAATGGCAAGGGATGAGGAGTATGCTTGAACAAATTTATGAACCGAACATCGATATCTGGTGTTTTTTTTACGATGAAAGCAGTATCTTTATTCAATTCATGGAATTCAAGGAAAACGTGCTTGGAAATGACGACATCCCGTATGTACGGTATTACAAGGATGGAAAATTCACGGGCGATTCGAACGCGGTTAACGAGCAAGGCTTTCTCAAAAAGCTCAAGGGTAAACCAGCCAGCATCAAGAAAGATTGAACGAACGTTTAAATCGGAAACTTCGCATTCTTTTTCACGTAATTTAGCAACGCCCAGAAGCCTTTGTCACCCATATATTCCCGGGCTCTTTTATAACCGGCGCCATAGATTTCGCTGTCATTATTTTCCAGCTTGTAAAGCTGGTAGGCGACTTCAGGGCCTTTACGACTTTTTAGCCATAGGAAAGCGAAAAGCTCCGCCATTCCTTCCTCGACGACGGGCGGCATATCGGGAAAATCGTGCGCGAACATGTACGCATGACCGATCTCGTGCGCGATCACGCCAGTCACGTTGATCTCCGTGAGCCCGTTCAAGGCGAGGATTTCCTTGATTTTTTTCGCTTGCTGCTGGCCGACGACCACGCCATTACGGATGATGTCTTGAGTCACGATTATTTTCCGGATCAAGCCGGTTACCGGGTGCAGCGAATCGCCCTTGATTTGCTGCGAAATCTCGCGGGCATTAACGAGGTGCACGGGGACACCGCTGATCAAGTCCGTGAGCGGCAATTCATAGTACTTGAAAAACTCCACGAGACGCGGGAGAACCCGCTGGTTAACCTCTTGCTCGCCGATGATCTTTGGCTTGCAGATGTTGCAGCAGACCCGCCCATCACCAAAATCAACACCGCCGCGAGTAAGCAACGCAGAGACCGGACGCCCGCAATTGAAACAAGCGGGAAGCTCGCCTGCATGGCGGGTGCAGTATGTGTCGTTCCAAAAGTTCTTGACGTAGGTGCCGTCGATGTAGTTGCCGCACACGCTGCATTTAATACCGAACAGCGCTAAAAAATCAGCCTGGCAATATGGTTGGTCGTCTTTTTCGATGAAGACGACATCGGATAGCGATTTCCCGCACCTGGCACAAGTGAAACACTGTGGATGCCAGCTTCTATTCATTGCGGTGATGTACGATCCACCGAGGGCTTGCTTGCATCTTGCACAAACCAGGGCTGGCATGATTAATCAAGGTATGAAGGAATCGAGATATGCTCTAGTATAGCCACGTGTTCGGAAAAACATGGTGATTGTAAAGCAGGAACACATATCATTTCGTTTTGAATCGACCTACAATCGAGCGATTATACACCAGCAATGCAATAACTCATCATCGGAACCGTTGGATAACCCACGGATAATAGCGATACGTCCATCCGGTAGATCGGGTCGCACATCAGACAAGGACGGCGATCGGCAGCCGGCACGGTCGTCGTGTAGATGCGGAGCTCGCCGGGGAGGCTGGTGATGA
>JAUQYW010000412.1 GCA_030587525.1 Candidatus Sigynarchaeota archaeon
CTCGTTGCGGCGCAGCTCGTCGCCGTGTATTTCCTCGTGACGTTTCAAATGTACCAGAAAGGCTTGAAGCTCGAAAAGGCGGTGTCAATCATCTTACCCGCGCATTACGTGGCAATTTTCCTCTACTTGCTCTTCTTCGTCATTTAGCCAGGCCATCCTTGGACGGAACGACGCTAGCGAGCCTTGCCACGGCCTCGTCCCTCGTGGACCCTTTCGCGGCCAGGAATGCAGCAACGGCCTCACCAGGTCCCGGCAGCACGAGCAAGTCGTGCAACCGTTGGTCGTTTCGGGCTTGCTCGAGGGGTGCAATGCGGTTCGCGTCGTGCTGCATCGTGAAGATGGTATACGCTAGGAAGCCAGCATCGTGGTCAATCCCGGGCTTGCCCGGTTTCTTCTTGCAATCTACCATGAACCGCAAGAACGAGAACGGCTGCAGGGCTTTCAAGCCGACGAATGAGGTGGTGAATCGCGGGTTGATCTCCACTACCACGGCATTACCGTGCTCGTCGAGGATAAAATCGAAGCCGAAATACCCATCCATTGGCATCTCGTCGACGATCGCCCGCGCGATCTTCCCGCACGCGTCTCTCAAGCCCGGGTGAAGCGGGCCGACGACCCCCCCGCTGTATTTAGATTCGCCTTTGCCGACCGATCGCACGTCGATGGTTTGCTCGTTGATGCCGAGCAAGAAACACTCGCCGCGAGCGGCGACCACGCTGGCGCTCAAGGGGGCGCCATGGATGTACTGCTGCACGACGAGATCGCTTCCCGTGAACCCTAGCCGCTTTTCAGCGCTCGCAACGAGGGCGATCTCTTTCTCGCCGTTGACCTTGAAGACACCGATGCAGCCCGCCCCGAATCTCGGCTTCACGACGACCGGGAACGACACCGACGGGGCACGCTTGAATGCCGGGAACGATTGCGCCGCCGGGACAAGAACGCCTCGCGCCGAGATCCGCTCCAGCGATGCTAGCTTGTCGCTCGCCGCCGCCACGGCCTTGCGCGACGGCGTGAGCAAGCAATGGACGGACGCTTCCAGCAAGCCAGTGTACTCCTCGAGAAAATGGCCGAATTCAGGAGCGACGACGATGCCGTAGGCCATAATGCTGGCCAGGTCGTGGATCACGCCTTTCACGCTGTGGTTCGCCGTCACCGGATGCCAATGAACGGCATCGCCGGGGAACAAGGAATGCCGGTCGATCGACGACGAGATCACGACGTGGACATCGAAATTCCCGGCCATGGCATCCGCGACCAAGGCCTTGACCATCGCGAGCCCTTCAATGCTGATACCTTGGATCAACTTGTCCGCTGAGCCGAAAGCCCCGGCCGTCGTGAGCTCGACGATGAGGATGCTGTCCTTGACCATCACAAAATTTAATTCACGCGCCGCGCCAATGAAGTTTATGGCAGCTTTTCGCATCGTGCCCGTGCTTGACGTGAAAAACGGCGTTGCAGTGCACGCGGTGAAGGGTCAGCGCGATGCATACGTGCCGGTCTCGTGCGCGTGGTGCAAAGATGGCAACGTGCACGATCTCGTGAAGGGCTACCACGATATTTTCAGCCTTAATGACCTCTACGTCGCCGATCTCGATGCCATCACCAGGGGCACGTTCACGACTAATCTATATCCGGACCTTGTTGCTATGGTCCCGGGCAAGATCATGATCGACGCGGGCATCACGAGCGCCGCAGCGTTCCACGCGATCAAGGGATTTAACTTCGCAGAAATCATCATGGGAACGGAATCGGTCGCGACCTTCTCCGTTTTCAAGCAAGCTATCAAGATAAATCGAGGCGCCACGATCATCAGCCTTGACGTGAAAGATGGCCACGTGATGTCACCGATCACGAGCCTTGCCAATGCAAGTGTCCGCGACGCGTTCCATACCATCGAAGCCTTGAGCCCGGGCGCTGTCATCTACCTGGACCTGTCGGGTGTCGGCGCTAAGCGGGGCGTGAACCCGGGAGCGATGGATCTCGCGCGTGAGGCCACGGTTTCGCTCTATCTCGGCGGCGGCGTGAAATCAGCGGCCGACTTGCACGATGCACGGGACGCGGGGTTCCGCGGGGTCTTGCTCGCCACCGCCCTGCAAGAACGATTAATCAATCCTAGCGAGATCCAGGATTTCGCTGACAACCCGTGACAGAAGACAACTCTATTATATCGATCGTCCCCGGCAAGGCATATATCGCCACGTATATCGGTTCAGAAATTCGATTCCCCGCACGTGCCTATATGTTCCAAGACGAAAGATCGGCACGAGCAGCAACATCGCGCAATATGTTCTTGTTCTCCCCACTATGACTGCTCGCAAGTGACCGTGAGATGGAACCATTCTATGCCTGGCAATCCCGGTACGCCGTGAGCACACGTGATTCCCCCGTGCGCCTAGACGTAGCGAACCTTGGAGCCAGCATGACCGGGGCACGATTGCAAGTGCCATCGACGGGCGAAAGCTCGCCAGTTACCGAGAAAGAATCGAAACAAGGGCCCCGCAGGCCCAGGCAACTGGGCATCATCGACGCGATTTGCCGGGCATTGCTCGCGTGATGCCCGCTGATGCTTTTTACGCGTGCGGGCGGCGCTGCCGATGCGATAGAACGTTTATAAGACCTCGCTGATTTTTTTCCTTAGACACGTATCCCCCGAACTCCCCGTGCAGTACCATGGTGAACGTGAAGGATCGCGAGCAAATCGGCGCAAACAAGCGGCTGCTCACGCGTGAATGGATCGACGAGATCGACGTCGGCGTGAAGCACATGGTGCCGATCATCAAGCAAGTTTTTCGTCCGGAGGGATTCCTCGGCTTGCTCGTGGACCCGTTCATCGATATGGCGGCCGTGGCGTTTCTCAAGTCGTCGCGAAAAACGGGCTTGAAACAGATGGACATCACGACCGGTTGCGCGATGCAGACGATCGAGACAGGCTTGCTCGACGCTGTTATCGAGCAACACGCGCCGCGGTTCGCGGAGCTCGACGAGATGGTCGTGTATGGACGGAAGCGGCACCCGCGATTTCCCGACATCAAGAAGAGCATCGGCGAGGAGTTCGCAATGCGCGTGCAAGAGACCGTGATGCTACTCGGCGCGCGCCCGCCGGACGGCAAGGCCATAGAGTCCGTCGGGGATATTTACAAGATCGCGTATAATAATGACAAGGACCGTGCGAGCTCCATGCAAGACAAGGAGATCGCGTGCATCGAATACCGGGTGCAGTTGGTCACCGACAACGATGGCCTCGTCGACATTCCCTTTGGCATGAAGGACCGCGTGCTCAAGGTCGTGCGGGAAGGCATCACGTACACGAGGGCGAGGTACGTGCAGAACATCGACCGCTATTTCTCATAAGGCTTTTTACCGGGCAGCGCTAGGTTGCCGTGTTGTTCGAGCGCAACACGAGACTGATCACCAATGATCGACCACATCACGCAGAAAAAATACGACGAGTTCAACGTCGGCGACACCGCGTGCATCACGAAGACAGTGACCGAGACGGATGTCATCCTGTTCGCGGGCATCACGGGCGATTTCAATCCGCTGCACGTGAACGAGGAATTCGCCAAGAAGACGAAATTTGGCAAGCGCGTCGTGCACGGCTGCTTTTCCAGCGGGCTTATCTCTGCGGTCCTCGGCATGAAGTTGCCCGGGCCGGGAGCCTTATACGGCGGGCAGACCGTGAAGTTCGTGAAGCCGGTGTTCATCGGCGACACGCTGACCGCCAAGGGCACCATCGTGGAAAAATACACGAAGAAGAACGGGGAGTTGAAATTCCTCCGGATCCAGACGGACGTGTTCAACCAGGCCGACGAGAAGGTCACGGAAGGCGAGGCGACCGTCATCGTCATGAACTGACCACGCATACTTTTTTTCTTCCTTTCACGGGGCGGCGCGGCCCGATCCATTCTTGGATGAGATGCCCTTATTAATGGGTGCCCGCGATCGTAGCACAGTGGAATCGATGCCCCGGGACAACGCGACCATGCCGGAGCGATCGAACACGCGAGCCGCGCGAGCTGGATGATGACGGGCAAGATCCCCTACAAGTCACTGGAGCCGCCGGGAGGGGCGGCCACGCCGGACAGGCCGGAGAAGAACCCGCCGATATTGTGCAAGGTGCACCGGGCACGCATCGAGGGCTTGAACTACTTCTGCCGCAAGTGCGGGTCGGTTTTCTGCCTTGCTTGCATTACCAACGTGCTTCTTCCCGAGGGAAAGTGCATGGTGTGCAATGCCGATCTGGAGATTTCCGACGAGTACCGTCGCCTCATCGAGCGGGCTCTGCGGATGGTCGGCCCGCGGGTCGACGGGGCTGAAATGGAGTTTCCCGGGATGACCGTGACGACCCTGGCGCCGGAAATCTGGAAGCGATTCGACGAGTTGCAACTCGATGACGACATCATCGAGGAAGTCATCGACAAGCTCAAGTATATCCCGCCGGATGACCGCCTCAAGTACCTCGACGCATACTTCGGGGACGACCTCGACGCGAACGACGACCCATGAGCGATCCCGTCTTAGAAAAACATTTAACCCATCAACGCGTAGTTTCCTTGCGCGTGATGATTAACCAATAAAGACCGAGCTTGCTAAGCAGTGACGTCCCCTGGTGTATATGAACGCGCTTCTTCATTTTTACGCCGTACTTGACGTAT
Source organism: Candidatus Sigynarchaeota archaeon (assembly GCA_030587525.1). Taxonomy (GTDB): domain Archaea; phylum Asgardarchaeota; class Lokiarchaeia; order Sigyniarchaeales; family Sigyniarchaeaceae; genus Sigyniarchaeum; species Sigyniarchaeum tengchongense. The sequence continues at coordinate 4,656 of JAUQYW010000412.1, forward strand.
TCGAGCGAGCACGGCCAATGAATCATGTAAAAAAGGAGATTGACGATAAGGTCGACCTTAATTCGAAAACAAACGCTCGATTTCCTTCACACCGCTCGTTGCATCATCTGCGTACGTGTCGGCACCGAGTTTCTTGGCGAGGGCCATGTTCAGCGGCGCGCCGCCCACGATCAGCTTCACCTTACTGCGCAGCTTGGCCGCTACGAGGGCATCGTTCACGGTCTTGATCTGCTCGACGGTCATGGTAAGCAGGGAGGACAGCGCCACGACCTTGGCGCCGGTTTCCTTAACCTTGTCGACAACCTTAGATGCATCCACGTCCATGCCGAGGTCGATGATATCGAAACCCTTCGCCATGAGCAGGCTCTTGAGGATGTTCTTCCCGATGTCGTGCTGGTCGCCCTTGACCGTGGCCATGATGATGGTGCCCTTGCTCTTTGCGGTGCCGCTCGCTTTAAGTGCCGGCGCGAGGACATCGAAGGCTTCCTTCATGGTCTCGCCCGCGAGGACGAGCTCCGTGAGGTAATACTCCTTTTGCTCGTATTTCTTACCGACGGCGTCCATTCCTTTCGTCGCGGCTTTCAAGATGTCGCTCGCGGGTATCTTGGCATCCAGGGCTGCCTTGACCATGGCCTTGATGTCGTCGACCTCGAGCTCGATGATGGCGTTCGTGATCTTGTCGAGTGTCTCGTTCATGTGTCCCATGCCTCGTGATCGTGCGATGCACGTTGGAATGCATAGTAGATCGGCTCGATGGCATAAATAGCTGCGCGATGAAATGCCGAGATAACACGTCACACCACGTGCTTCATTCATTTACCAAGTCGAGGTGGTGGAATTGCATGAAAAAGTATCAGGAATCCTTGTCCTCTTGCGGCGCTTCAACATAGCGCTTCAAGTCGAAATCATCAAGAAAATGCACGCGATCCTTGAATTTCGTGCCGAGTTTTTCGACGAGCTTCTTGTCGCCTGTTACAACCCCGGCTTTTATCGTTCCCCCAAGGCCGACATATGCTGCGTCATGGACGCTTATCTTGAATTCCGTGGAAACCTGAACCACGCGTGCAGCATAATCCACCGATCCCCACGGGCAACAAGGACAAGCTCCTTATACCCGCGTGATGACTTCTGAATGTACGTCCCTTGATTGCCCCGCGAGCAATCCGGGATGAGGTGAACGTGTCGATGGGAACGAGATCGGACGACAACGCTGGCTTGCCGCACATCATCATCTTCAATCCCGACCAGTGGCGCGGCGACGTGCTGGGACATGCCGGCAATGCAGCCGCCATCACGCCCACGCTGGACAGGCTGGCCGCATCCGAGGCGGCATCGTTCACGAGCACCTATTGCCAGAACCCCGTGTGCACGCCGAGCCGGTGCAGCTTCATGACGGGATGGTACCCGCACACCCGCGGCCATCGCACGATGCACCACATGCTGCACCCCGAGCGCGGCGAGCCGAACCTGCTCAAGATATTGAAGGACAGCGGGTACTTCGTGTTCTGGGCTGGAAAGAACGACCTCGTCCCTGGCCAGCACGGGTCCAAGGCGTATTGCAACGTGTATTATGTTCCCTTGCGAAAGATGCTCAAAAACCTCAAGCTGGTGAAGCAGCGGTCGCTGCACCTGGGAGGCGATTGGCGCGGGCCGCCTGACGGGGACAACTACTACAGCTTCTTCGCGGGGAAGCTGGACGTGGCCGGCGAGGCAGCCCGGGCCGACTACGACGTGATGATGGTCGAGGGCGCGGCCGAGTTCATCGAGAAGTACCGCGGCGGCAAGCCGCTGTGCATGTACCTGCCGCTGTCCAGCCCGCACCCGCCGTACGGGATCGAGGAGCCGTGGTTCAGCATGATCGACCGGGCCAAGATCCCGCCAAGGATCCCCTCGCCACGGGACTGGGACACCAAGCCGTCGATCTTGAAGGGAATCGCCGACCGCCAGCGGTTGCAGGGCTGGTCCGAGGACCGGTGGCGGGAGCTGCAGGCCACGTACTATGCCATGTGCGCCCGCACGGACGACCAGCTGAACACGCTCGTCAGCGCGCTGAAAAAGCGCGGGTTCTACGATAATGCCTGGTTGTTCTTCTTCTCCGACCACGGCGATTTTACTGGCGATTATGGCCTGGTCGAAAAGACACAGAACACCTTCGAGGACTGCTTGATCCACGTGCCCTTCCTGGTCAAGCCACCGAAAGCATTTCCGCTGAAAAAGCCCGGGATCAACAATGCCCTGGTCGAGCTCGTCGATTTCCCAGCCACGATCTACGAGATCACGGGCATCAAGCCCCGCTACACGTATTTCGGAAAATCGTTGCTCCCGCTGCTGCGTGGCGAGCGCGACGCGAACCGCGACGCGGTGTTTTGCGAGGGATGGCGGCTGTACGGGGAGGAGCAGACCATGGAGAAGCAAAGCCTGCGCCGGGATCCCACGGCCGACATGTACTACCCGCGCATCAGCTTGCAAACTACCGACGCCGGGCCGTACCACACCAAGGCAGCCGCCTGCCGGACCAGACACTACAAGTACACGCTCCGGTTGTACGAGCGGAGCGAATTTTACGACCTGGCCGAGGACCCGACCGAGCTGCACAATGCGATCGACGACCCGCGCTATGCCCAGGTTATCCAGGACTTAAAAGACAAGATGCTCAGGTGGTACATGGAAACGGCGGACGAGGTGCCGTGGGACGAGGACAGCCGTCATGTCTTGAACATCCCATTCGGACAGCGGGTGATTCAACGCATTGAACGAGGAAATGCGAAAAAAACCAGGAAATAATATAAAGGATGATGGGAAAAGAAATCTTCCCCATTCTTTCAATTGTTTGTTCAATTCATAAATGAAAGCGTCGATATTTCCTTGACCGAACGTGACCGTGTCGTTCTTGATGGTAAAGCGAAATTGTTCGGCCCACCGGAATATATTTTTCCAGAGCATCTCCTTGTCCATTTCAAGTACCTTAATGATGCGAGAGTTGGGAAGAAAAGCTTCCCAGGAATCCATATGGGTCAACAAGGAGCTCTCATTCGCGATCAACCAGCGCGGGTCAATCCTCGCCATCTTCATAGCCAAGACAGCCTTGAGATTTCTGTTGAGTGGAATTTATTTATTAAGTCGAAGCGAAAGGAATATTGATCATGCGTTCCGTTTTTTCTCCGGATGGCAAGTTGATTGCTTCAACTTGCAATCAATGGCGAGCTGATGGCAAGGCGACTCTCACACTTAAAATATGGAATTTCCCGAAAATCGAGCTCCTACAAACAATTGATTTAAATAAAAACGAGGTTTCAGATGCGCTTACATTTTCCCCTGACGGACGCTTTCTCCTCAATGGTATAACTATAAGGGATGCCGAGACGGGTGCATTTCGAAGTGACCTCGATTTGCAGTCCACGCGGTTTTCTCTTAGCGGCAATAGAATCGTGTTGGTGGCTAAGGAAGGCATTGAATTGCGGGATTTTCCTGCAAATGTGAAAAAACTGGAGTTGGAAGGACATCCAGGGAAAATCTTTGATATCAAATACTCTCCAGACGGCAATCTCATCGCAGCTAGTTCAAATCATACAATAAAACTCTGGAATGCAAACACAGGATATGAGTTGCTCACTCTTCAAGGGCATTCATGGCTCGTGTCGTCGATTTCATTCTCACCCGACAACACCTTGCTTGCATCGGGGTCGATGGATAAAACTGTGAAGGTGTGGGATGTTAGCTCGGGTAAGGAATTGCGCACGTTGACAGGACATTCGGCATGGGTAACCGCAGTCGCGTTTTCTCCCGATGGTTCATTGTTAGCCTCGGGGTCTGAGGATAATTCCCTTAGATTATGGAATCCACGAACAGGAGAAGAGATTGTTGAAGTGCCAGGACACCCGGGCTGGATCACCGGGCTCCAATTCTCGCCAGATGGTAATGCAATATTAACGACTGCTGATGTAGGTCTATCCTATCAGTGTATAAAGCTCTGGAATACCAAGGAATTGATTCAGAATTCCCGAAAGCAGAATTTTTCAGAGGCGTTTCGGCTTTTAGATTCCGAAGAGCCTTCTCAAAAAGCGGTAGATGATATACACCCAAAGCGGAAGATTTACACAAGCAAGATCGTCATGATGGGGCAACAAGCAGTAGGAAAAACATCGATACTCCTTCGATATTCCAAATCAACTTTCATCGAAAATTATAAACCGACATTAGGAGCAGATTTCGTAATCAGGGAAGTTGCAGAAGCGAACTTCCATTTTTACATTTGGGATCTAGCAGGACATCCTTCATTCTCGATTTTACGGGGATATTACATGCATGGATCGAATGGCGGGATCATCGTTGTTGATATTACCAATAAACAGACATTGGAAGAAGCAAAATGTTGGTACTCCGATTTAAGGGCATCATGTAGAAGAGCATCGCCCGTCGTGATCGCTGTAAATAAATGCGATGCCGTTCGTATGGACCTGGAATTGATCAGCCAGGTGACAAGTAGTTTATCTTGGGCCCAAGATTTCGAGATCCCAATCGTATTCTGTTCTGCAAAAACGGGGGAAGGATTGGACAATGCTTTTTCAATTCTCCTTCGTCGCCTTTTCTCGAAAGATAAAGCGACGGTAGAAGGAGATGCTTTCATAAAGAAGTTTCTTGCTTCTAGGATACCGGTAGATAAATCGGGGTTCTATGACGTGTTTATTTCATATAACACCGCGGATATAGAACATGCCAAGCGGGTTTATCAATTCTTGAACATGGAAGGATTTTCTGTCTTTTTCGCGAGCGAATCCATCCCTAGTGTCGGGCAGACAGACTACCGACGCCTCATCGATAATGCCATAGAGCATACGACACACATGATCATCGTGGGTAGCACCCGCGAAAACGTTGAATCAAAATGGGTCGAGGCAGAATGGGGCATGTTCATCAATGAAATACGCGCTGGAAGGAAATCTGGCAACATTTTGACGCTCATTGCAGGAAATCTCTCGATTGAACAGCTTCCCATCTCGCTGCGGGGATATGAGGTTGTTCGTCTTGATGATAATGGTTTACAGCTTGCAAAATCATTCCTATGGCGAACACATCAATGAAAAGAGATGTGTTCAGATTTGTTCACGTTGGGATCATAATTATGAAGGGTTGGCAAAATCTCTAGCGCGTGCATGGGTCCCCACGTGCTGAACCTTCCATTCGGCCAGAGGGTCATCAAGCGAATCGAACAGGGGAATGCGAAAAGAACCAAGAACGCATAGGCGCAGTGGGTATCGCTCACCGCAGGATCCATTGTCAAGCTGCATCGAGATGCTGCCAAGATCAAGGAACCTACGCGGAAACGGAAAGAGGGAATGAACACGTGCAATGTGGAAGCAGCCAATAGCAGTCTATCGAAACGGATTCTTAATAGCATAAGGAATATGGGAGAAATATGGAGAAAAAATATAGGTTCATCTTCGCTAGCCTCGTGATCACGGTCGTCCTTTTCGGGGTCATAATAATTCTCGGAAATTTACGAATCGGCATCATGCCGGAAGAATACATCTCGCATTTCGTTGCCATCATCCCTGGACCGATATATTCAGACATGCTCGTGCTGTTCGGCTTGCCGTGCATCTTGTACCTGGGATTTTTTCACGCGTGCCCGGCAATATCGCGACTTATGGTGAGCTTGCATAAAAAACTCAACGGTGGTGCAGCATATGGCATTGCGAAGCGAGGTGACTCGATCACGGCACGCCACCTCGCCGGCCGGTTGGTCCTGGTGAGCCTGCTATCGTTTAGCATAGCATCGCTCGTCGTGCAGCTCGGAGGCTGGCAGATATTTCGCTTCGCGATCCCGCCAGGGACGCCACCTCCCCCAGAGATGGTAGCAAGGCTGGATTACTTGCATCAAGCAGAAGCTATATTCCTCGGGACATTCGCTTTCGTTCCCGTCGCATTCATCATTTTCTTGCCGCTGTGGTGCATTGAAGACTCGGGCATCATCAGTTACAAGACCTTTTCCGGCGAGCGCCGGTCGCCCGTCGTTGAAGGAGTTCAAGGCTTGTATGAAAACATCGTGACAGGCTACACCGGCATTTCGACGGTTATCACGCTCGGGACGAACATTTACACCGGGTTTACCACGATCTCCGATGCTGCAATCTTAACGCCGATCATCCTAACCATCTTACCATTACTGGTCACCGGCTTGATCTCGATCCCTATTTACTGGTACGAGCGAAATCTCGGCGAGATCAAGACGAAGGTCATTGAAAAAATGGAACGATTCAATTTGCCGCTGGTAAAAATTCCCGAGATCGATGAAATCAAGTATTTTGAAGCCCGTGACGACGCGCCATAATGACGCGCCATTATGCTTCAGAAATAATGGCGAATTCTGATGGCGAATTCTGACGCGCCATTATGCTTCAGAAATTCTTGGCACCATTAGCGATGCGCGCGATGTCGATCGCCGTCCGGCGCACGGGAATGACCTCGAAGTCGGGTTCTTCCCGGGATTCCTTGGGAGCGACCTCCTTCGGCGCGGGCATATCGGTGGCCTTGCGCTCGTCGCGGGCTTGGGCGATGGCGCGGGCAATTCCGGGGCGGCTCCTCCTGATCGGGGGCATCTCCCTTGCTGTCTTCGGGTTCATCATTTATGGGCCTAGGGCAACGAAGAACAAGAAGGCCTTCAAGTCGCTGCGGCAATACTGGAAGACACTGATACCGACCCTCACGGGGCGCTTGTCGAAAGAGATCCGCGCTCCCAGTGTAGTTTCAAACCCGGAATTGGCGGGAGTGACATACCCCGTTGCAACGCAAGGCGTGGAGGAATGGAGCGTCGTCAATCCATTGGATGTTCTTGCTCTGCCGGAGACTGCCGCGCAGAAACCAGCGGCGTGCAAGTCGTGCGGCACCGCTATAAAGACCAAGCGATGCCCGTCGTGCGGGATGGCGTGCGGGATGGATCACTCCATTGACATGAGCGTGCATTGACATGATCGCGCATGCGCCAAGCGAGTGACGCTCGACCTGATGGCGAATGCGTGAGTATTTGGGAATGTTTCCTTATCCCTTCACGAAGACGATGCCATTCTTGATCTCGGTTGAAATCTTGTCCATCAAGTTGAGGTCTTCTATCCACCCAGTTATTTTGCTGGCTGGGACATTGAACATTTCTGCGAGCTCGGCCAAGGGAATCTTGGGCCTGGTCTTGAACAATTCGGGCAGCTGTCGCAAAACCGCTGCCCGTTGAGTCTCGTACCGATGAATAGCAGGTTTCCTGCAATATTCTATCACTGCTGCCGTGTTATTCATGTTCACGCCTTGTGGACGCGGGAATGGATTGTTCTCCAGCTTCAAAGTTGCTGAATGCCCCGTGGAAAACAGGATCAAGTTTTCCAAGCCCTTCAACTCCGTGATCTGGTTGTCATGAAGATGTAGCGTTCGTAGCTTCGATAGCCTGTCCAGCCCCTTGATCTCGGTGATCTTGTTGTGCTGGAGATGCAATTCATCGAGGCTTTTCAAATTGTCCAGCCCCTTGATCTCGGTGATCTCGTTATGCAGGAGATAAAGGATTTTCAACCGCTCTAACTTGCGGCCGGGGTACGAGATGATCTGATTTGCCAGCAAGAAAAATCGAACTACGGTTCACGAGTAAAAAATAAAAGAAAATGCGCCTTTCGAGTGTTCAACCATCGGTTGGCAATTCCCCCCCGGTGGCTCTATTTCGAGCATGGAATATTTTGTCCCGATAAATAACGAGGAGGTAGAGTATAATAAGAGCGAGCCCACCGAAAAGAAAGAGGCACCCGATATTAATGAGCATCAAATTCCCTTTCGCATGCCACAACATTATAACACCCATGACCATAATCATTATAACACCCATGACCGATGACATTATAACAACGATGACCGTACACGCACCCATCCTGGTCGATTTCTTCGGAGGTTTCACGACAGGTTTTTCCGCATTCATTAGATCTTCCCTAAATCGTTGACTCTTTCTCCCATATACGCGTCACATTTCTTTTCCTGCTTTCTCCTTTCTGCATACCACTTTCAACAATCGACGAGAAAAATCTATCGACGAATGATTCTTGATAGCCTATCATGCCTCCTTCAGTTCGTTGCCCGGCTCACATTGAGACATGTGATCACGTCTCAACCTTGCATTTGTTTTGTTTCAATTCCTTAAGCCACGCGAGGAGATCCTCTCCGAACCTTAAGTCAGGATTGCCGGATATCCGCAAAACCTTGAGTGATTTCAATTCCTCTAGACTATCCGGGAAGGAAAGGAGTTTATTTTCCCGGAGGGATAATTCTTTCAATCGAGATTCAAGTGGATGACGAGCAAGCACATAAAATTAAACTGCCATGGACTGATCATATCAC
>JAUQYW010000500.1 GCA_030587525.1 Candidatus Sigynarchaeota archaeon
AAAAAAGCAACTAGTTTCTGTTCACGCGGGTCCAACGACATTTTTCAATCACGAGGTGCGGATGGCGAAACACGGCTCATCCCATGCGATTTTTCAACGACGAGTTGATGTCGTTCTTCATTTCCTCGTATTTTGCTTTACTCTTCTCGATCGTCATATCGAGTTTCTTGATCCGAGTTGCTAGGATTTCCTCATTCTCCTTGAGATCCGCCGCGGCTTTATCTTTGGTGGACTCGACCATCAAGCCACCGATCGACTTGTAAATTTTTGTTTCGGCAGTTGCCGTATCCAGAAATTGTTTCGCCGACGTGATTTCTTTTAACTGTGCATCCAGCGAATACTTTTGCTCGCTGAGGCTTTGCAAGTTTGCTTGGAGATTTTGGAAATTCCTAATCTTCTGTTGAATGTCGGCTGGGAGGTCTTGAGACATCATTGATCGCTAGCCAATATGATTTATTCCTTAAAACCTTCTCGTTTTGGTTTTTTTTGAAGAAGTTCGATGGTCTTTCCAATGATTTCGATATATTTGGATATGGAACTCGTGGCGATTTTGAAACTCGTCAAATCATTTGCACGAAGCTGGATAATGAGGCCATCTTCGCAATCGGGAGTGATGCTCAAGTCATGGATCCGGCTTGATAAATCATCGAGGTTTTTCAGTTCCAATCGAAGCAATTTCGAGATTTCTTGCTTGACGCGGGAATCCTTGATTTTAAAACTAAGAACGAACTTGAAATCTTCCAATTCTTCCAACGCTCAACACCCGTGGAAAAAAGCCGAAGGGACGACCTCACTCCGCCGCTTCTTTTTCTTTCCTCTTTGTCACGCGGAAGCTGAGCACGCCTGCCGGCGTGCTCAAAGTGTATGCCCCCCCTGTGAACGTGGCGCCACATTTGCGGCATGCCCACAGCCCAACTGAAACACGTCTGACTGCCTTGGCCTGGCATCTGGGGCATTTAGCGGCTGCGAGCTTGTAGGACTCGCATTTCTTGACACGGTAGCGCACCGAGGTCCCGTATCTTGCACCAAATCTGCCGGTAATGCCGACTTTTTTGGTTCGTCGTGCCATGAGAAAACACCATTCTGTTGATGTCATGAAGCATCAGCAATAATTAAACCATGCACTTTCGGCGTGGATGAATTAATAAGAAAAAAAAGGATGCGACAAGGCCTACATGGTCGAAAGATCCCGAACGTAGTCCTTGGCTTTTTGCTGCAGCATCGGAGCGAGATCCCGAGCATTCTTTGCGGTCTTGATCAGTTCCTCGGTCGTGAACGTCCCGGCACCATTCTTCTGGATTGAAGTGAGGAACCCGTTCTTGTTGATGCAATAGCTAATTCGGGCATCGGCGATGAGTTCTTCCATGAGGCCAGGATCGACGATGATGTGCTCGCCGATCTTCGCGAACGTCAAGGTAACCGGGTAATCCTGGATGCCAAGAGGCCTCGGATCGCCTACCGGCACGAGCACCTTCCGGCCGTTAATCTCCTTGTTCTCGAGCACGGGAAGCATAGTGCTCTTGAGGGCACACAAGGCCGCGAGGCTTGCCGCGTCCCACGGGTTGCCGTTATGCATCATGAAGTAGATATCGACGAAAAGCAAGAATACTTCCTCGTTCGGGGTAATTACGAGCCGGGTTTTGTCGACAAGATCGGAGTGGCGTATGCCACGGTCAACAACCCGCGCGAGCTCGATCGCGTTCTCGTCTGGTGGGCCGCTTTCAAACATGGGTGAGGCAAACGGAATGAATTCGGCCATCGCCGTCACGACACCCTCGTCGGGTGTATCTGCGAATGGCGTTCCCGTATCGTACTTGATACCGACGCAGACTTGCGTGTCACCGAGGTAAACCCGTGCAGATCCTTCAGCCTTGAGCATCGGGCCAGCATCGACCTTGATCTCGCGGTACTCGAGGAAGCCCCTGCCATCGATTCTCGTTCCTTTCGACAGGAGATCGAGGATATAGTTCTTCTCGATCGTGGAAATCTTCTTAGATATTGACAGGTCCATGCATCTCACCTTCCGACGAGCTCCGAGTTGTATTTCTTGCGGAGCGCCTCCTTTTGCATTTCATAAATTTTCTTCGCACCTTCGAGGGCCATGTTAAGCATTTGCTCGTATTCTTCCATGGAAACTTGGCCATCCAGCTGCAACAAGGTGATTTTTTTCTCGTTCATCATGACTGCAACTGGCATGTCGGCGGCACCTTCTTCCCACTTGTCTTCCTTGTCGGACAAGTCAAGAATGGGTTTTCCGTTGATTTTTCCCACGGCGACGCCGGTCACGAGGTCCCGCATCGGTATGCCCATGTCCGCTAGGGCCAATGCCGCTGCGGTGATGCTCGCGCATCGCGTGCCACCATCGGCTGTCATGACTTGTATGAAAATGTCGATGGTCGAGTTCGGGTATTGCTCGAGAAAAAGCACGGGTTCGAGTGCCCGCTGGACAACCATGCTGATTTCTTTCTCCCGGCGGCCTGGAGCGGGTGATTTGCGTTCCCCGACGGAGAACGTGGACATACGATACTGCACCTGCAAGATGCCCGTGTCCGATTGGGCAAGGTGGCGCGGGTGGACTTCCCTCGGGCCGTAAGCACCCGCGATGATCCGATTCTTGCCATGGCAAACCATAGCCGAACCATCGGCGGTCTTCAGCACGCCTATTTCGATTCTAAGATCGCGCAGCTGGTCGGGGGTTCGCCCGTCAAGCCGCAATCCGTCTTCTCTGAAAATCTTCTCTGGTAACTTTTCAGGCATTAATGGCATATCAATCACGTTTTACTTGAGCTTTTTCATTTCAGTTTCGATGAACTCCTTCACGCGGTCGGTTAGCCCGACAATGTGAGCCTCGTTCTCGATTTTCTTTATAGCCTTGAGAATAATGCGTTCTTCTTCGGTTCTTCTTCCTTTAATCCAAACTACACCATTCTGGGCTACGAATATCTTGCAACCAGTCAAACCATTCAACAATTTTATCATGGACCCGCTTTTTCCTATGAGTCGTGGGATCTTGGGAACCGGGATCTCGACCAAGAAACCGCCTCGTATCGGCCCGAGATCGGGACCGACCGTGGTCAGGGTGGGCTCGGTGGTCCGGTCAAACTTAAGGACTTTCGCGATTATTATGTCCCCGACGTTGTACATGGTAGTATCTTCCTTTTTTCCGCCACGGTCGAAGCGACGCCGCACCTGGGGTGGGCCTCCACCGCCTCGGCCGCCGTAATCAGGCCGCCGATTGCCGCGATCAGCATCTCCAGCATCACCAGGACGGAGAATCGCCACGTAC
>JAUQYW010000503.1 GCA_030587525.1 Candidatus Sigynarchaeota archaeon
GACGAAATCGCTGCTTATTTCGGCAAGAAAAAGACCACGCTCCATGGCTTGGAAGAAGTGAAAGATGAAGAGGACCAGAATGCACCTTGATGCCTGCCATGCAAGCCCAAAGTTTTTGAAATTTCTGAATCCATTAAAGAAGAAAGCGTGGAATGATGAAAAAGAAGGAATCCAAGCGAGAAAATGAATCGCACGTGCACGAGATAAAGGATTGTTCGGAGAAAGGAAAGGCCGTACCGAATTTACGATCTAGCAATGCAAGTCCCGAATTTCTTGCGAAACTTGCATCATTCGCTCCCGAAACCTTTCAAGACGCCTTGGAGGGCCTCGAAGAGCGAGAGCGGTTGTTCTTCAAGCGATCCAGGGAACTCTATGGCGCGCTGGAAAGTGACGAAGGGCGTGAGACGGGATCCCGCCATGACGAAGCGTAAGAAGCGCCCGATGACCTGGAGCTTGGCCAAGTACAAGTGCAAGGTCGGCGAAGATACGATCCGCAAAGCCAAGGAGCTCGGCATGAGCCCGCGCGCCCTCATCTCCAGCAACGCGAGCCGCCGAGACGAGCCGTGGAAGGCGGCCGTTGCCGACTGGGTCGATTCGCTCTACGAGAAGCGGTTCAGCAAGAAGCCATGATATGTAAAAAAAGAATAGAAAAGGTTAGATCGCCAGCACGTGCTCACGGCTTGTCCATCGCCTTTAGTTTCCACGCCGACAGCGCCGCTACGAGCCCCATAGCTAGCCCCAACCATGCTAGCAAAGTAAAACCAGCTTGGAGGGCCGATGCTACGTCGCCAAGAGTAGGTGCCATGCCCGGTATCATGTCTTCAGGGAACATTGCGTTCACCGGCGATATCTCCCAAGGTCACTATTTAAGGGAAGAGAAAGAAATGATCTATTCAGCGTGGTCACTATCGAGGTCCCGTTCCAGCGAATCGCCTACCATTGTCACGACCGCGTCCAACACCAAGATGAGGACGAACATCGACACGATCACGATCCATAAGATGACGAGCACCATGCCCATTACGGGCCCGGCGATCAATGGCCAGAGAAACATGATCGCGAGCGACCCGACCACCGCGCAAGCAAACAAATTCACGATCTTCAATAGCCAATTGTCTATCTTGTTGATGAGATCGAGCTTCGGACGAGGATCGCCGCAGACCTTCCTGGTGATGAGGTTTCGCGCGTTCATATCGTTCCCCCGTTCCCATTCTCGCCATACTCCGCCGCTGCCGAGCACGTTTCCGACACGCGCACGACGATCTTGAACCCGGGAAACCGCGCCTTGATTTTACTATGCAGATACTTGGCGAGCATCTCGGCCGTGATGGCCGGCAACGGCAACAACAGCACATCGGACGTTGGTATGGAATACGACTTCTTATCGAACTCGATCGTCGTGTTCCCCCCTGCTTCCATGATCACCATGCGCGACGACGTCGCTGGCAAGAGCAGCCTGTGGTCCAACTCTTCGAGTTCTTGCTGGATGGCTTGCTTCGCTTCCACGAAGTCTAAAACCATGCCGTTCTTGTTGAGGCTGCCCGTTATCTTCACGGAGGCGTGATAATTATGGCCGTGCAGCCGCCCGCACTTCGGATGCCCCGCCAGGAAATGCGCCGACGAGAACTTGCACGCCATACCATCTAAAATAATCGAGACTGTCATGCCCAGCCCGCGAAACCCGGGAATATAAGGAAAATGGCAAAAATCCGAGTCATATCTACAAAATTATTGGACAAGACAAGATTTTTTTAAAAATCAAGAGTGCTGGGAAGTCTTGAATTGGACATGAAGAAATAACTCACGTAGGTAAGCCACGAAATCTAAAACGGTACCGGGTTCGTAGCCAATATACAGTACCATATCACCGCCTTTTTTCACGGCAATCATGACATGCACTCGGCCCTTGTAATACCAAGCCTCTACATTCGAGATTTGCTCGAATGTTATCGTTTCGTGCGATTCCTTCAAGTTATGGCGCAGCGTGGTGACATTGACCTCACGTTTCACCTTGTCGACTTCATACCGACGATAATACGTGCCAAAATAGCTCAGAATGATTAAGGCAAGGCATACGCCTGCTTCGATGATTATCATCATGATCGAAAAAAAGATGGAAGCCGACATGGTAATGAGATATAAGGGGACAAGGACAACCGTGAATGCGATCGCTATCGGTGCAGCGACTCGCGAGATGAATTCCTTGGAGGTAGACCAAGAATCATCGCTATATTCGGTTACAAGTCGATCTATCGTGCATTCGATGATACGCGTGTCAGGAGCCTTTCGTTCCTTCACTTTTTTTTCGTGACTTGCCATTCTATGCATGTTAATGATAAAATGGCGATTTAAATTTGATGAACGCTGTCTATGGTACTTGTTGTCCCACCGATCCACTATGAGTATCTATAGGAAATCCTCCAGCGTGCGGAACGCCGACAGCTCCCCTTTCCGCTTTCGTTTCCGCGCCGGTTTCTTCACGAAAAACTCCTTGGTCACCCGCTCCGGCGCCAGCGGGTGTTTCACGAGACGGTACTCCACGATCGTGGTCGTCGCCGATTGCTGCCGCCGCGTCACGGCCACGATGCACCCGGCGAAGTGCAGCAGGTTATTCCCGCCCACCGGCTTGAACACCGACCCCTGCGCCACCGGCGACGTCGCCACGACCCACGTCGGCGGCCGCTCCAAGCACCGCTTGATCCCGCCTATCATCTCTTGCAGCCCCTCGAACGACCGCGGGTCTGCAGCATCCATCTGCGACGTGAGCCCCGACAGCAGCACGACCGTCCCCGGCGCCGCCTGCTCTGGCACCTTCTTGGCCACGATTTCGACCGTCTGGTCCCAGTTGAATCCCCGTGCCAGCACCACCCGATCAAGTGCCATGGCCGGGTCCATGCCGAGTGCCCGCGATTCTGAGGCCATGTCGTGCGGATCGGTCGCGTTGTCGAACAGCCCGTAGATGACCCGCTCGCAGCCAAGGCCGCCTTTATCCGCGGGCAGTTGGCACGAGATGGCGATGTGCATCAGCACCCGCGCCAGCAGCCACGTCGGCCCCGCTAGCACGTGCACCACGCCGGGCAAGATGCCGCCGGTCGTCGTGGCCGGGTCCCCCTTGTCGGCCGGGAAACCCGGCGACAGCAGCGCGTCCAGCGCCGGCGTGCCGGTCTTGAGGCGCGGCTCCGGCCGCGTACCCAGCAAGTTGCTGGATTCGATCACATGTGCACGTTATATTTGAGCACCCTTAAAGGCTGATAGAGGATGCGATTTGTGAAGGATGCGAAGGAGAATCCCCGTACCAAAGAATCTTGGAACGAATCGCAGATGGATGATCGCTTAATAACTCCGGACGGGAATGATCTAGAGATCTTCAACAACAAGGAGGAGCATCGGGGGCTTGCATCATGGGCTTGTGGGGCATTCCGGATCAATATATGACGCTGTTTTACATGACGCTGGTCTTGGTCGCGGCCAAGGCGGCGATCATCATCTTTCTTGCATCGAGGATCGTCGCGGAGCGAAGAAACGTTGAAAAAACACCACTTCACTTGCTCTACGCAGGCACCATTTGCATGCTCACATTTCTCGTGTCGAGGCTCTTGTACATGGATTTTGATTTTTTCTTGACCCGATTCAATACCGCCTTGTATTCCATTTCACCAGCTATCTATGTTTGGAAAAGCGGGTCCTTTATATCGAGCGTAGGGGCAACTTGCCTCATCTGGGTATTAGACCGGAAGGTCTTGTTAAACAAGTTCAAGGGGGCCTTTGCCATCATCATCTTGATCGCCGGGGTGCTTCAATTTCTCTACCCGGTCAGAGAGGGGTCGCTCGAGGATTTTAGCATGGTCAGTTCCATAGGAATACTCGGAGGACTGGTGTCGCTTGCTGTTCCAATTGTGTTTTTCTTGCTGGGGCGAACCGTGCCGGGCCTACGTCGATTCGCGTGGATTTTTTCTTTTGGGTTGATTATATACTTGATCGGGAGCGGGGGTCTCAGTCAGAATTTGCAAGACACGATTCTAAGCGGCATGAACCGTGATGTCCTATACATCTTGGCAATCGCGTTGAAAATCATCGGCTTGACAATCACGGCGTACGGGTTAAGCAAGATTCGGAACATTAACAAGGCCTTGATCGAATACTACCAGGCCAAGCGCATCTGCATCGTGCACCGCGGCAAGATCGACGGGGCAGTCTTCATGTGCGCGACGTGCCATGTCTTTTATTGCGTGCCGTGCAAGGATGCTATCGTAGAGCTGGAGAACGCGTGCTGGAACTGCAAGGCCGTCCTCGACCCGAAAAAGCAAGGACCAGCGCAGCACGCACCATCCAATACGAAAAAAGAAGCCACATCAGGCGAGGTCGTCATAGTGGACGAGCCCGGGCGCGAACAAGACGAGGGCAAGAAACAGCACAAGGCCAGTTAATTTTCATCCTCTTTCTCGCTTTTCACGCCCCGTAGCAAGCGTTCTTGCGCCTCATCGGCTTCTTGAATGGCTCTTTCTTGCGCCGCCTCGTCGTATTCTGGTTGCGTTTCCTCAAAATCTATTGGCTCGTCGTATTCGACCGTCGGTTCTGGCTCCACGAGCTTGGCACGATCCCGGGAACCAGACCTAGCCCTGACCGGCGAGACGGGGCGGATCGCAATGAGCCCCCGTTGTTTCTTGGCCACGGGCGGGGCGGGGGCAACCATCAGCATGGCTGCCCAGTGCGAGACCGGGAATCGCAAGGCATCGCGCACGGCGCTGAAACTCGCGGCGAACAACCGCGCCAGGTCACGATACGAGATGCATGGCCTCGCATCTGCCATTGCCTTGATGCCAAGGCGTTTGACCACCTCAGGCCGCGTCATCTTGTGGGGCATGTGCTATCACCTTTCTCGCAACCGGGCGATTATTAAGGGAAAAAGAGGCGGAATGGCTCCCTAGAACGCTATCAGCATCGATGCCAAGCATGGTTTTATAAGTCGATTCGGACATAGTATTGATTCGGGTTACCGAGTAGGTGAAGAAAAACGAGTTTCAAGGCCGTGAAAATCAAGGATGGCTGGTACATCTATACCAAGCTCAAGGATGCAAGCAGGCCCGACGCTCCCGCGCAAGAAAGCATGATCGGGATCATCGACGCGTCTCTGGCCTTTCCGGCGACATTTCCGGTTTCCCAGGCCGAGAAGGATTATGTAAAGGCCAATGTGGAACGGAGCTTCCGAGTCAAGGTCACTAGTATCACGTTCGAGCAAAGCCCGGCGAAATCGATGCAAGAAGCAGAGTCAGGACCTTTTCCTTCAGGTGAAAGCGTAATCGGCGACTCCATGCGAAAAATACACGAAGCAAGTCAAGATCCGAACTTTGAGGAAAAAGCGGATGACTTGAGAAGATTGATGGGTGAACCCAACCGCGATCCGAACTTCGTGGCGAAAGTACAGCAAGGTGCCAAGGAGCTTCAGCACATAGCCGAGACGGATCCAGCACAATTTAAGCAATTTGTTGGAGACATGGCGAAGGTATTTGATATGATGATGGGAAGCGCCCCGAAACAAGAACCTGCACGCGGTGTTCAAGTTGCTACAGCGCCAGCGATTCAAAAGTCCACGATCATCTGTTCCAATTGCCGTAACCCGTTACCAACGGGGTCCGGGAATGCCTGGGTATGCCCAATATGCGGATTCGTCACGAAGAAGACTGGATGATCCTCGTACCATGCGGCTTAATCCGAGTGGTTAATTATAGTTCCGTGCGGCCATGGCACGATCCGTGCGCCAACGCGCGACCCGTATCCAGACCGTGCGAGCTGAGATGAGCAGCATCATTCTTGTTAAACTTGCTAAGATTAGCGCATTTACTAAACTTGTAGAATCCAGAAAAAAAGCCCGGAACCGCATCCACAAGGGGATGCAGCCCCGGTAAAAGTTATGGAAAAGACCTAAGATTTACTTCCCGTTTCCGGTATTTAAACTATGGCACCTTAGCAAGACCACCCGATCATTTCAACCTGCAACATCGATCCAGCGCGCATGCCGCGGCGCACGCCTTGCAGCATTCACCACCTAGCGCGCAATTTTTCACGTGTGGCTCGGCGACGCTCAGGGGTTTGCCGCAGAACAAGCAATAATGGTCGATATTGGCAGTCATCGTTATGCACCCGCTTTCATTCCAGTTGCTCGATGATTTCCTTAGCAATCCGTACCGCTTCAGACCGTGCAAGCTCGATGCGCATCGTGTCGACGGTCACGATGACAAAGCCCGGCGCAGGTATTGTTTGCTGCGTTGCTTGGCCGCGGGCCATCGATGATACGGCATTTTGCATGGTGGAACCCGCCGGAGCAGGTGGTTGCCGAACCGCTTGAGCTCGCTTCTCTGCTTTCGCCGCGTTCAATTTTTGGAGGTTATTCCAATACGGACAGTTACCATCGCCGATCTTGAACCCCTCCTTGGTTACGTGCCCAGGCATGCCCTTGCCAGTCTTGGGATTCACGATCTTAAACTCGCCGGGTAAGTCCGGGCTTTTGCAAGCCCATCCTCCCCTAGGAACCGTGCATGCATGTTTCCATGCACACGGCTCGAGCCGGAAGATCCAAGACGCGTCGCCGCGTGCGCTTCCCCGCCCCAATGTCGCCATTTCAGCGGTTCTTACGCCAAGCCGAAACTGAGCACGTGGTGATTGCACCACCACTCCCGCCAAGATGTTCGCAGGGCCCCTGGCCGTTCCCAAGAACGG
>JAUQYW010000520.1 GCA_030587525.1 Candidatus Sigynarchaeota archaeon
TTTTGCCGAAGCCTTCAAGTCCTTTGCCGTGTCGGTCGCGTGCAAGGAAAGTTCCTTCACGGGCAAGACGATATGGGTGCCCGATTACTGGAAAAACTTTCTCGAATGATCCTTTCTTTTTTCCAATTGTAATAGCCATATTTCATGACTTTTACAAGTAAGACCCAATCTTTTTTGCGATTTCATTGAACGTCCGCACGTTCTCGATCGGCATAGTGGCATTGACAACCGACGATGGCCCGATCATAAAGTGGCGGTTCTCCTTCAATGCATTCATCAAGCCTCGCACGTGGGCCTCGATTTCCGGTCGTTTGCCGAACGGTAAGACCGAGTTCATGTCACCGAAGCCGATGACGGCGAAATCGGGAAAATGCTCGTTGATATAATGCGGGTCGCATCCCCCTTCCCAGCCTTGCAGGCCGCGGAACCCGACTTTCTGGAAGGATGGCACCATGCTGGTGATATCGCCGTCCGTGTGGACGAGCGGCAGGATGCCCGCGTCGATTACCATGCTGAGGATGTCCTTGTAATAGGGAGCGAAGTCAGCGTCGAACCGCTCGGGCGGGATCATGGGACGGCCCTTGTAGGCGATGTCGTCGGCGATGAAAATGGCGCCGGCGCGCTTGCCCGTGGCGGCGATCATACCTTCCAGGTCTTTTTTCAAGAACTCAGCCCGGAACTTGATCAATTCCTGATACAACCGGGTATGCTTGAGAAAATGCCGCGAGAACTCCCGGAAGCCCATGGCCATCCAGACCCGGCTGAAGATGCCGCCAAACTTCGGCACCTGGAACAATCTCGGTGCCGTCGACTCGGCGTAATCCATAACTTTTGCGATGCCAACGTGACTGTCAATAACACGCGTGTTTTCCCGCAACCGGTCGAGAATCTCCATGGACGTGATGCATCCCTTCTGGTAATATTTCGTGCCGGGATACGACACGCGGCCTTCATCATCGACCTTCTGTACGTGCCCATCCTCGTCACGGATCTCGATTGACTGGCAAATCATCGTTGACGGGACATATCCAAATACGCCATCGAACCCGAGCACGAGAGCTGCATCGAGCCAAGGGCTGAGAAGCAATTCACCCTGGAAATCGGAAAACAACGCGTCCTCGTTCGCTTGAATGAAATCCGGGTTCACGGCTTGCACGAAGGTTGGCACGCGGTCGAGGCATGCCCGTGCATCGTCGTCGAACACGGCCATGAAACGTTCCCGTGCATTCATTGTCTCATTCTCTAGTATTGGTTGCAGGATCCATGTTCATTGAAAGATAATATTCGATTGCAGCTAAACTATTTCCCGTGGACATCCCTGTATCAACTTGGCCTTCCTTGTCAGGGCCCCAATGTTTCCCGCTATATTGTTCTATTGCATGAACGATAGCTCCATGCCATGGCTCGCTTGGTTGGTTCAGCTGGTAACTCGCAATACAATGGAGCATTTCATCCACCATTTGCAAGTAAAATTCATCGCCGGTTGATTTCCATAAAATGAGCATTGGCTCAATTCCTTTTGCGGTTCCGCCTGGAAATATCAGCGGAAAATCTGGCATCCGACATACCTGCCCACCTCGTGTTATGGAGGAATAAGGCTTGGGTAAATCATAAAAATAGATCCAGCTACATGCATAAGCAATCACTTTTTTACAGAGGGCAAGAGCATGCTGGTTCTGCGTGATCTTGTAAAGATCAGTCAATCCCTCCAATACATAGAAAGCACTTTCGCCATCGGTTAACTCGAATTTAGCGTCCATTCCATCGATCATAGAATTGTAATATTCAAATTTGTTGATTTCGGCAGAAAGAAAATCCATCAATCGTAAACCTTTCTCGATAAAGGAGGGATTCTTCGTGGCTGTGCCGAAAAGAACCCATAATCCACACACTACAGCGCGTGCAGAGATGCGATGGCTTTTTCGGTTCATCTCTTGATTATTTTCATCCAGTATGTCAGGGATATCGCCGTTGCTTTTTTGTTGCTCTGCAAAATAATTGGCGATATCTCTTGCAACGTTGAACCATTTTGCTCGAATCTCTGGACATGGATAATCCTTCTCTGCAAGATAGAGTTTAAGCAATTGATTTCCCGTATGGCCTAGTGAGTGTGACCAGATCAGCGGTCTACCTGAAAAATCACCAAAATGCTTTCCATTGTATCGATCATAATAGGGTTGATTTCCAATGCCCCTTCGCTTGAAGGATTCCATATTTTTCGTGATGGAATTAACGTAGGATAATAAGCTCGTGTTTTTGGTCCTTTGCCAGTTCCGTACCAGACCTACGCACAGTTCCACCGCATTGCCCTCGCCCCATCCAAAATCAAAAAAATGTTCTTTCCTGGGCATACCTCTCTGCGTATGAGTCCACATGTTTCGAAACCAACCTTTTTTCCACCCCAATGCATTTCGAGCCCATAACTTGCACCTTGGATAATAATTGGCTATTCCATTTGCCACTTGCTCGAAATTGACGGGCCCTTGAGGAAATTGAAACGTCAGCTTCGCGACTTTTTTTATCGCCTCAAGAAGTGGTTCGGATTCTTGAGACAAAAAGGCGAAGCCAATCGTTTCGGTGAGAGTTAGTTCGGTTCCTTGGGGAAATGCTGCTTTTCCGGGCTTTTCTGGCTCTTCATAGAATTTTTGATCTTGTTTTGCAGTATCCGGATAATAGATTCCGAGCATAGCTGGTGAATCTTTCGTGCCCGCTTTGAAGTCGATCGTCCCTCGCGAATTTGCTGGATCCACGCCATATATTGCCACCCAATCCCTCGCATGCCAAACGTGAAAAGGGAATGGTAACGCCCACGAAATATCCGATCGAATGCCCTCTAAATCGTGCAAGGGGGCTTCGTAAGCATGTAATGAATAAGTATAACGCGTGTTCTCATCAGCAGGAACCGTGAAACCGGGATGAATGGCTGCATCACACTGTTGATGAAAACGATACGTTTGAGCTCGTTGAAGCTGCGGAAAATGAGAATTAAGCGTGATAATTTCTCTGGCACTCCAAGTTTGTGATTCACAAGATAATCCAAGTCGTGTCATCTTTGTATCTGCTGATAGTACTTGGAATTTCTGTGCATTCTTGTGATCGATCGAGGTAGCGAATTCATTTCCATTTATCCCCAACAAAATAGGATGCCATTGGTTCTGGAGGTTAATCTCTATCGAATCTAAATAAAACTCGTCACTTGATGACGTGCTGAGTTTTTTCACGTTAACTCGTAGATTTCCGCAATCGAATCCGGCCATGAAACGTTCCTTGGCATTCAAGTTATTGTATACCTCTTGTCATGCAAGGATTCCACGCTGCTGTTTATTAAATCTCGGGGCAAAAATAAAAATGAAAAATTATGATTCAAACACGATTTACCCACGATGAGCTCTTCAACTTAGGACCCCAGCGCGTGTACAAGGACAAGTACCTCGGCCAGATATCTTTTCCTCTCGGCGGAATTGGAACGGGTTCCATTAGTATGAGCGGTCGCGGCACGCTCCAGGATTTCGAGTTCAATCGGCCAAATATGGGAAGTAAGTATCCCCGGACGTTTGCCATGCTGCGCGTCAAGCAAGAAGGAAAGGACCCGGTTTGCCGCGTGCTCGAAGGCCCCGTGCCTCGCCCGTACACGCTTGTCGACGGCGGCGCCTTCCACGCGAATGGCGAAGGGTTCCCGCACATGGACAGCTGCGAGTTCCGTGGCGAGTACCCGTTCGCGTGGATAGAATTCACCAGCGCCGCGATTCCGGCAAAAATGGTGCTGGAAGCTTATAATCCATTTATCCCCAGCGATCCCGATGCTTCCAGCATTCCCGCGGCAATCTTGAAATATCACGTGACGAACACGAGCAAATCCACGATGGACGTTTCCATCGCCTGGTCAATGCTCAACATCGCCGGCATCACGCCTGAAGACTCGCTGAAAATGCAGTTCATCAACTGGTACCAGCCGAAAGGCCAGTTTCTCAACAACGTGCTGGAGGACAAGCAAGTCCGCGGCGTGATTTTCGGCAACGCTGCCTGGCCAGAGAACCATGCGCAATTCGGGTCGTGCGCACTTGTCACGCCGGATACCGACGTGTCGATCACGCCGGCCTGGAAGCGCATCGCCTGGTTCAACGCGCACTACGCCCTCTGGAACGGGTTCAAGCAAACGGGAAAGCTGGAAAAGTATGACAGCGTGATCTCCAGCACGCCCGAGCCCGGCGCCATCGCGGTTCGAAAAATCATCAAGCCCGGGGAAACGCAAGCATTCACGTTCTACATCACGTGGTATTTTCCGAACTTCGTGAAGTATTGGCAAGGAGGCATCGACCCGGAAAAGCAAGACGGGAAGCCGCGGTGGAAAAACCACTACGCGACGCGCTTCGATGACGCATTCGACGTCGCGAGCAGGCTTGCCCTTCACGAGGCGGAATACCACGAGAAATCGAAGAAGTTCCACGACGCACTGTTCGGCTCCACGCTGCCACCGCACGTGATCGATGCCATCGCGGCCAACATGGCGATCCTCAAGACTGCCACGTGCCTGCGGCTCGAGGACGGCACCTTCTACGGCTTCGAGGGCTGCAACTGCTCCACCGGCTGCTGCGAGGGGTCTTGCACGCACGTCTGGGGCTACCAGCAGGCTCTCCCCTTTCTATTCCCGTCGCTCGAACGAGGCATGCACGACGCGAACTACAAGTTCAATTTCATCGTGCCAGAGGTAGGCGCACTGAACTTCCGGATCGCTCTCCCCCTCGGCAACGGATACGTGTGGATTAAACCTTGCGCCGATGGCCAGATGGGCGGCGTCATGCACGTGTACCGCGAATGGAAGCTGTGTGGCGACGACACGTGGCTCAAGAACACGTGGCCATTCGTGAAGCGTGCGCTCGACTTTGCATTCGAGGATTGGGACGAGAAAAAGAATGGATACCTTGACAACTGGCAGCACAATACCTACGACGTCGATTTCCACGGGCCGAACCCAATGCTCACGTGCTACTATCTCGGCGCGCTGCTCGCGGGCGCGGAGATGGCCAAGTTTGCCGGCGACGAGAAATCTGCCACGGAGTATCGAGAGATTCACGACCGTGGAGCCCGCTGGGTTGACGAGCATTTGTGGAACGGGGAATATTACATCCAGCTGCTCGACAATGCTAAGGCGAAAGAGTACCAGGTCGGCCCCGGGTGCCTCATCGACCAGCTTGTCGGCCTCGAGATCGCCCGCATCGCTGGCCTCCCGAATTTCCTCGATCACGACCACGTCGTGACCACGCTCAAGTCCATCTTCAAATATAATTGGAAACCGAATATGAAAATGCATGAGAACGGAGCACGGCTCTACGCCGTTAACGATGAAGCTGCCACGGTGATCTGCACGTGGCCGAAGGGTGGCAGACCTGATGTCATGTTTCCCTATGCCGACGAGGTCATGAATGGCTTCGAGTACCAGTTTGCCGTCCATTGCATCATCGAGGGTCTTTTGGAAGAAGGCTTGACGGTCGTGAAAAGCATCCGCGACCGTTACGACGGGTGGGGGCGCAACCCGTGGGACGAGTTCGAATGCGGTCATCACTACGCGAGGTCGATGGCGTCGTACGGACTGCTCATCGCCCTGTCGGGATTCGAGTTCGACAAGGGACGCGGGTACATCGGGTTCAACCCGCGCATCCATGAATCGGAGTTTCGCTGTTTCTGGTCGCTCGACAACGCGTGGGGCACCTACGCCCAAACGCCTGCTGGTTGCACGATCACGGTGCTGCACGGGAACTTGGAGCTGCGCGAGCTCAAGATCGCGGGCCTTGCAAAAGCAACGGCAGTGAAGATCACCGCGGGCGCCAAGGTCCAGTCCGTTGATGCGACTGCCGAAGGAAGGCTGGTCTTGAAAAATGCAGTTGCCTTGGGCGAGGATCAAGTCCTCGTCATCAAGAAGTGATAGGAAAACAAAGTGCATAGAAGCAATTAACCTTTTTACCAAGTAACCAGTGATCGCGATGCAAGCATTCCAGCTCGACCCCGGCTGTCCCGTGGAGGCATCGCGGGACACGCTGCTAGATGTTTTCAAGGCGTGGCTGGCCGACAGCGCGAGGAAGAACCGGGCAATCCCGTGGAAAGGCGTGCATGACGAGGGAACGTACTTGACCTCGTGGCGCGAATATTACATGCACATCCGGGATCCCGCGGTTGTCGATTATGCCCGTGATATGCTCGGCAAGGCAGATGCGTGGATGAAGGCAAACCTCGTTGACGGCTACAGACCGAAAGCGGAGGTGCATCACGGCGTCGAGCACTACATCATCTTCCTCGCGTGGATCCACGAGCTCGACCCTGATGAGCCGGTCCACGCGCGCCAGCTGCGCGATGCAGCCGCCAATATTCTTTCAGATGTGCCCGGGCGAGCCAGCTGGTATGACCCGGCAACAATAAGGTTTACGAGTACGCACCTGGGATCCCGTGTCGTTAACGTGGACAATGGCGTGAATATCGCGGAGCATCTCAGGATCATCCGCCTTGCCTGGCTCGGCCTCGCCTCGGGTGGAAATCCAGAACTCGCGGCCGTCATCAAGCACTACGCGACGAAATGGGCAACGCAGATCACCGAGTCGAACACGATACCCGTTTACCTCGACGAATTTTCGGAGAAAGACCCCGAGCGACGCGAACGGAACGCGGCGCTGTTCGATCGCGTCGCTGAGAGTTTCGTTGGTGCCCAGCCGAAGGAGATCACCCGCAGCACCCGCTCCGAGATCCACGTGGCCAACGGCACGCCGGACTTGTTCTTAACATTGAACGAGATCACGGGCAAGCGGATTTTCCTCGATGCCGCTGAACGGATCGTGGAACCCATCCTGGACGAACTTCGCGTCCCGCACGCACATCCGATAGGGGAGCTCGCGTGGCGGCTTTACAAGGCAAGGCGGCTACCAGGCATTGCCGATATCGCGGGGCAAATCCGGGACCAGGTTGACGCTATAGATGGAACCGCTCCCATTACGCTCCAATTCAAGGCTGCCACGAGGCAATACCGAAAGAAATATGCGAACACCATCGGGATGCGAAAAGATATGCCTCTCGTGGAAATCAAGGCACGGGGAACCCGGAAGACCATCGAGGTCCCGAGTCCCGCCACTTTTTGCTTACTCTACCGGCTCTTCCACGAGAAAAAACACCTGCAGATGAGCCTGGAATTCGCCAGGGCAGTCCTTCTCGAAGCCCGATCATGCTATCCCGAGGGCCGGGATCACGGCTGCAGCTCGCGCATGGTGCACTCGTTCTGCATCGGCCACGGGCGCAACTGGGGAGCAGGCTACACGTCCACGGCACTGCGTGCCGCGCTGGACGACACGACGTATGGGATAGAATTGCCACGCATCAAGATCTGAAAGAAAAAATGCCAGGATCACGTGGCCTGCATCGTCCATACCGAGATTTGCTTGAAAGCGGAAGCAATTGTGTTGGATGGTCCGGCCACGATGCCAAATTTTCCCGTCGGTGGATGGGGCATAGTAGCGCATTGCAATAGGATGTTGTCGAGGTAGATCTCGATCAAGCCACCGCGGTTGAGAACCCGGAGGTGGCCGGTATGGTTGAACAAGTGGGGACGGGCGACCGCGTCGATTTCCTCGAAGCTGCCATCGAGGGGATCGAGAATCCCCAGGGACAGCGCACCACTTTTTCCTATCAATGCTGCGAAATAGACGTGATCGCCGATAATGGGGAGTTTCACCTCGAAAAAGATGCCGACATGATCGCTTTCTTTTCCGGGGATGGCGATGTCGGATTCGAGCACGATACCTTTCTTGCTATCGATCGCGGTGAGGCAATCTTGCAAATAAAGTTCGCCTCGTTTCGCGGGGCCGTTCCACGTGGGGTTCCAGCCTTTATCCTTCAAACCATCGTTCCGTTCCCAGTACGCGAGGAAAAACGTGCCTGCCTCGTCGATCCACGCTTTCTTGATGGGCGCGACGTGCACGACCCGCTGCATCCCTGCCTTTGAAAAATCTTCGATGGACTGGTGGTTCACGAACAGGCCGTCTGGACCCGGGAAGAATCTGGAATAATAAGTCCAACCGTGGCCGCTCGTGAGTAAATCGTAGTTGCGCTTGACCGCCACGTATGGCCCGGCCGGGTCGCTCGCTTCGAGCAAATACATGCCCCCGCCAGCATTCGGAAACATTGCCCCGATCATGTTATAATATTTGTTCCCCAATTTTTCCACGCCACCGATCTCGATGGAAGATGGCACGGGGTTCGATCCCCAGTCGATATCTGGCGCGGGCAGCGCTCGCCAATGAATGCCATCGTCGGATTCACCGAATCCAATGCCAGCCGGGTGGCTTTTCGGTGTCGCGGTCCAGAAACCGTAGTATCCGCCGGACAGGCGAGGCAGCGGGTTGATCGTGTCCCACCGGCTTTTATCCCCGCGGTTCACGTGGTACCAGCGCTCGTCAGGGCCGAACCGGTGACCGAGCTTCGTCCAGTGCAACAAGTCAGTCGATTCTGCGAAGAAGATATGTTGCTGCCCCGTTTCATTCGGGCCATGCCATTCCGAGTAATTGATGATAAACTTTTTGTCCGCTGCGAAGTTGGTGGATTTCCAGACGTGCCCGGTGCCCATCCAGGTGGCTTTCGGATCCTTTCTCAAAATGATCCCGTGGTCCTTCCAGTGCACCGCTTCGTTCGACACCGCCACGCCGAACGAGTCCCATGGCTGGCCCTCCATGTTTGCAAGGTAGAACAAGTAATATTTCCCGTTCCAGTAATACAGCCAGTTGTCCCAGAGCATCATCGGCTTTTTCGTCTTGAACATCATGGCGGGTTCCTGTATAATGTTGTTATACTCGTGAAGATAACGTGCGTCGCTCTATTGCATGGTCGGGTCGTCATCGGACACGTGCATAACTTGGATCTCTTCAAGGTTAGGGCCAGAAACCGTTATCTTTCGAAACGCACCGAAACGCTGGTTCTCGTCCAATCGCCTGAGCCCCAACGAGGGTGTTTGAAGGATGAACGGCCGGTTTTTCTGGATGAACTCGGCATTATTAGTGCTCGTGTAATCATCCCAGAATATCTTGAAGGCACCATCAAGAGCGGAGTGTGGTTTTTCAACATGTTCGCCGCTTATTTTGCCATCGCCGGAGGAAAGGCGAAATTCCCGCAATAAATGCGTGTGCCCCATCAAGGCAATCAACCGGAACCGGGAGATGAGGGCGAGGATCTGGGTCATGCCTTTGGATATCGTGCCATTGTCGATGCTGAGCACCGGGATGATATCGTGGTCCTTGATCCCATGTAAGTCAAGATTGGATTCCTTGTAGTATTCTGGCTCGATCCATTTTTTCGGGAGGAATTTTCGGAATATCGAGAGATACATAGCGCGCTTGAGCTTGAGCGCCGGGTTCACGATAGGATGGTGTGAAATGAAGAAACACCGCAACTCGTCGTCGCCAGGTACCAGGAATTTCTCCGCGATATGCTCTGCAAATGAGACTTGCGTGCTTCTAAAGCCCACGCCGCCCGGATTCGCCATGAGCAAGCTTTTCAAGTTGATGAAGCTGTCGGAACCCGAGTTGAGCACGAGGAGAAGACGGTTGCCGAGTTTTACGTAATAATCATCAAAAGGGTTGATGAATTGGTAGTACGATTTCAAGGAATATTTATCAATGGCAATCGCCTTCATCGCCGCCTTTTGAACCGGATCCGAGTATAGTTTCGCCTCGATGTACGTGAGCCCGAAATACTTGTAATACCCGACCGCGGAAAGCGGATAGCTGTTCAACCGCACGTCGTGATTGCCCGTGAGCGTGAATACAGGCACGGAAATCTCCTCGTGGTAAATAACTTTTTTCAAAGGACCGGGCCGGGAATCCAGGGGCTCGTTCAGCAAGAGTCGCAAGAAGACATCCCAATTTGTATCCTGGAGATCATATGATTCTGATTTTTCCACGTCTTCCTTCAAGCAATAATCGATGATATCACCCGTGATGACCACGAAATCGACATCCTCTTGATCGGCAGCCCGGTTTACCCACAAGATGAATTGCCGGAATTTATTGTTTGGATTTTGGTAGCGACGGTGGAGCGGATCGTCCTTGTTATATTCGAATTCCTTGTTGATTTCTTGGGCGATCTTCGCGGAACTGCCCTTGATCTTGAAAAGCTTGCGGAGATGCACGATGTCGATCTTGTCCATAATGGTATCGATGTGGTCAGTGATGACGCCGAGCACCTCGTCGTATCTCTTGGCGAGATGGAGGTCCGAGACCTGGACGAAACGCATGTTCGTCCAATCGACGCGCCGAACCACGAGTGCATGAAAGCATACCCTTTCACGATCCTCGCGCTCGGGAAATGTCTGCACGAGGTCAAACATCACGAAGGGATGCGCCTTGAGCCATATGCTGCATTCTTCCGAATGCTCGATGTCGATGATGCCCTTCACGAGGAAGGTGGTCCTATCTTTGCCGAAGAATTCATGACGCAACATATACGATGGCCGGTCCTTCCGGTATTCGTACAAGTCTGCAAGCGAGATCGAATCAAGCATTAGCGACGGACTCTCAACCACCTCCTTCACGACAACGGGAAGCGGTGTTCCACGCCTGAGTTTCTGGGTAGCACCCTCGATGCCGAGCAGCGGGACCGCTTGGATGTGCCCTTGAAACCTCGCTTCGAGATCAACCGCGGTGAGTTTTTTCGGCGAGATAACGTTCATGGTGAACGCGTGCACGTCTCGTGACCCGGGAATTCGCGTTGTTTTATCGAGGAATGTTGGAATGCCGATGTTCGGCGATACAATGATAGCTTCGTCGGGAAACCGCTCGAGAAGGGTTTTTTCAAGGTCCATGGTTGCTCGCATCACCGTTCAGAAAAAAAAAGTGCTTTCATTCAAGGTGCCTTCTTTTCATTCTTCATTTCGAGTACAAGCTCTTTCTGCAAGAAGGGGTTTGGATAGCAGGTTATCCATGCCTCGGGCTTCATTTTTTTCAGCTTCTGGTTGCCCATGGCGAGGGCGACGACTTCTATTTCGCAACCAATCATGTCTTCAGTGACAGGTAGAAAATACGTGTAATTTTTATCGATTTTGCGTAACCCGCATTCCCACGGCTTGCAAGGATAAGAAGGGGCCCGATCGGGAGCACCGACATAACGATCGTTGATTTTAAACCCGACATATGCACCCTCGTGCCCGTGATGGCCATTCAGCGCCACTGCGATGTAACTATTGGGAGCAAGCTCGTCCAGGACAAATTTCGATGACCAGGCCCTCGCTGCGGGAAATTTTTCATACAAACTGAAGAGATTAGATGCACGCCATTTCGTTCGATCGACCAGCTTCCCTTCGCGATACCCCTCAAATTCGATCACGCTTTCAGGGGTACCGTCCATACGGAAACATCGGGCTTGCTTGCCTTGCACGTCGATGATGAGATTGATTTCCAAATGCGCGTCGAGTTTCGTCCAATGCACGAAATCGGTTGATATTTCCACCTTGACCGGCTTGTAACCATACAAGACATTATCGATCACGCCGCCGCGACCCTTGATCACGATTTGATCGAGCGTGATGACCTCGCCGAAGTCGACACGCAAGGCACCGCCGTTGATTCGCCTATCCATATTCGCTTGAAAAGATGTTTCGATGTCCCCATCGAACGCGTAACCGTCCCACACGCCGCGGTTGATGAAATAATTTTGCTGGAAGAATGCATCCCGTGCTTGCTGGACTTGCGGTATCTGGCTTGGTCCGGCGCGAGTAAGGCATCGCGTCTCAAGGCAGTTGTTGTCGGCAGCAAAGCATGTTGCCTCGTAGATCGCTTCGGCGTCGCCGGGCACGGGGCACGGCAGCATTTCTTCAAGCCTCCTGTGCCAAGGCCTTTTTAACGGCGTTCCTGGAAACTCCACGACGGCCTGGGTGCCACTGGCAAAGGGATCCACGCGTTTCCCGTCGATCGTGGCCTTGTTGA
>JAUQYW010000066.1 GCA_030587525.1 Candidatus Sigynarchaeota archaeon
TACTCGTCTATCAATTTCTATGAATTTCAAAGAGCCTTCTTCACTTCAGAAGATGCCGAGTATGCGTACCTTTTCTGCGTGGATGAAGAGAGCACGGATGAAGAATATGGTTGGATTTGTCTGACCAGGACACCGTTTGATCTCCGAGGTTTGCAGCGAGGTTTTGGTTTTTTACCACGAATGGGTTACAAATGATTTTCTTCTTCTTGATCACTTGAATAACCAAACCATAGGGGATCGCAATTCCATAGCTTCCATAATTTATAACCATCCAAAATCCCTCGATGGCCAGGCGGTGCAGCGCGACGTGCATCCGGGCTCGGTTTGATCGAGGCGGTCGCCATCCCGGGCTCCTACTCCACCTTGGTGTCCTTGGCTCATTTACTATCGGTTTTTATGCAAAATTTTATCTCAACCATGGAATAACATAACGTGATGATCGTGCGTAGTGGTGGTGCTTCACGTTGAAACCACGAGGAAGGCCCATCTCGCGGGATGGCATCGAGCTTCGCAAGGCGATCCGCGCCGACGTGGACGCGAACCCAGCCACGACGCAGCAGGACTTGCGGCGGAAGTTCGGCGTGGCGCAGGCCGTTGTCGAGTCTGCCATGACGCGGACGGTCGCAGAGTGGGATGCTTGCGTCGAGAATTCAGCCGAACCAGCGCGTCCAAAACCCGCGGCCACGAACCCCTCGGAGACCGTGAAGCCCGTGAGACCCGCGACCGCCAAACCTCCAGAGACCGTGAAGCACGTAAAACCCCCGGTCGACCCCGTCCCCGAGGCGAAGATTCCCGGCCTCGAGCAAGGCTTCGTGAAATTCACCCGCAAGCCCGCGAGGATGGGCGATGACAACATCTTCTGGATCCCTCGCGTGTACATCAGGAACGGGCTCGTCGACGTGCACGCCGAGTACGAGGTCTACTTAAAGAAACCGCCCAAGAAAGGCGCGCCTAAATGAATGGACATTCTCCACCATGCTTCCATCGCGACCCTCCTTCTCGCACGCGGCTTTAAATATATAGCGAGCCATATAGAAATCACTCATGGCGCGCTCGATCCTTATCGTTGACGACGACGAACCATTTCTGGATTTCGTGACAACCGCGGTCCATGCACGGTACCCATCGCTCGGCGTGCTCGTGGCGCGCAATGGGAAGGAAGCGCTCGACGTGGTGCACGGCGTGGCACCACCAGGCCTCGTGTTGACCGACATCAAGATGCCGCGGCTCGATGGCATCGGGTTGTGCAAGTCCTTGCGAGCGGCATATCGCGGGGAAATGAAGATCGTGGCGATGTCCGCCAACGAGGATGCCGGGACTAAAGGATTTGACGCGGTTCTCGCCAAGCCATTCAGCATCGACGCGTTGTTTCGCGTCATCGACGAGTATGTCGGCAGCAAGGGAGAAGAATAACATCAATGTAAAGGAATCGCCACGCGCGGCACCCGAAAGAAGGAACGCAAAGCA
>JAUQYW010000580.1 GCA_030587525.1 Candidatus Sigynarchaeota archaeon
TAATCATCGTTCTTGATCCTTCTTGAATCTGTTAACCGGGCGGTCACACACGTGCAAACATCGACCGCAATAATCATACCAATCGACAGCGTTCTGCTGGCGCGACATGTATTGAAACATCCGAAATCGCAACAAGTATGCCTTGATATATCGCGATAAAAACGCTAGCTGGCCAAGCTCGCCATTTTTATTTGGCAAAGGTATGTTAATATGGCCTCCGGTATTCGGCCCGATGCCAAGCAAGTTATAAAAACAGCGGAAATGGTACAAGGTAACGTAATTGTAAGTTTTATCGCCGACCGTGCAGCTGAGCATCTTGCTTTCATCGAGGCACTTGCCGGGACACGCGCGAATGCATTTTTTGCATTTATCACACAGTAGCGGGCCATCATACATTGGATCGGGTGAAAAAGGTGCCTCGGTGATGATGCTACAAAGTCGAACCCGATTTCCGAATTGCGGGGTGATGAGCAACCGGTTATACCCCAGCTCACCGAGCCCTGCCGCGACTGCAGCGTGCCGGTGCGAGAACTCGCCCATCTGCTTCGTGGAATCCATATCCTTGCTATGGCCTGTTGGAACTATAGGGAAGCAACGGTATCCTCCCGATTCAACGAGCTTGGCAATCTTATAACATGCATGGCCGAGTTCCTTGTTCGGGATTGAATACCCGTAATATTGATATCCAGATGGCGTTTTATCCCAATTATCAACGATCCCGTCCGGGAAATGCGTGCCGAGAACGATCACGCTTTTTGCGGTGGGCAAATAGTCGGTCGCGTGAAAACGCTTCGGCGCCCCCGCCAGGCGAGTCAAATCCGTGATGCCGATCAAGTCGATCCCGAGAGATTTCGCCGTTACCTTGACAGCATCCCTCAGCGTGTCGATCGATGCATCCATGCTCATTCCTTTTTTTCAAGATTTATGAGTCTTCGCATGCACAATGTGAAAAGGTCTTCAAACACGATTAAACGGACATCATGAAGATGACTGATTGATTCTTCAATATTTCATCGTTTAAATCTGCTGCGATCTTGTCCGCGTCGTCGATGTGCATCTCCTTCATAATTTGTTTCAACGAGTTGTTCACGACCCGCAGCAAGTTTTCCAATTTGATCACGTACAAGCCAAATTCACCAAGCTCCTTCTCGATGGATATGAACAAGAGACCCTTTGCAGCACCTGGTGATTTCTTGATCATAATGGCGAGCTTGTTTCCGAGATAATCGAGGACCTTCATCAGCTCTGGCTTCGTGATGACGCGGTCTGCAATGGAAGGTGATACCTCGTGAAAGAGCTCCGAATCCTTTCCAAGCGTCGTGAGTGCTTGGCCCGCGTTCAAGATTTTCTTGAACCAGTCAGGCATAACCCAGGTTAACGTGCTAAGAACGACATAGGTGAAAAGAACCGGTAGGATGACGGCATCCGCGAGGAGAGCGTTTGGGCCTGCATAGGCCAGGCCATCTGTCGGGATAAGAAAGAACGAAAATGACAAGAAAATGTAAAAGAAGTTCGAGAAGCCCACGATGAGATACCGGTTGCGCACCCACGGCTCGACCCGTTCCCGCGTGGAAGCCGTATACGCTTTGAATGCTGAATATGAAAGCCACGACAAAGCTACGGTCAATTGGCTCGCGATCATGAGCACGTGGAAATAGTACCATCCAAGATCCTCAGCTGGAATGGGCACGTAGGACGGTGTGACGAAGCCAAGAAGATTCATTTCTGTAAAGTGAATGGCTCGCAATATAATCACAATGACGAGCATGATCTTGAAGTTACTCTTTCGTGATGTGTAAAAAGCGAATTTTGTGAAGATGACGATGATGACCGAATAATTCACGGCGGCAAGGCTCCGCACGAATACATTTTCTGGTGGAACCAGCTGGTTGATGATCACGGTGGATAAAAACGAGAGAAATGACAAAGCGAGCACGATAATCGCGTTATTTCTCGTTTTTATTGCACGAAAAAGGAGATATGCGCTATTCAGAACGATGGATATCGCAAAAGACATATCAACGAATAAATTCATCGGTTCTAGTGATGCCAATCGAGATCCACCCAGCGCGGTGATTATTTTGAAACAATTTCAGACAAATGGATGTTACATTAACTCTATTAAAAGCTCACAATATGATCATTTTTCATTTCCCTTCATTTGATCCTGAAAGTTTCGTGTCGAGCCAGAAAAGTATCTGACCAATGATCAGATGTTCTTGGCGGATAAACCAATGGTTCCCGCTCTTCAACGCGAGGCAATGCTCGGGCGGGAGACCGAGTTGTTTCACGTTTTCCTCGAAATTCCAGAAGGGAATCGTGCAATCATCCTCGCAATGTATCAAGAAAATCTTGTCCTTGTTTTTTTGATCCGTCCACACGGGGCGTTCGAAGAACCCGAACTGTTTGTCGAGATAAAACGCGGGGCTCACTATGAAATCCTGGAGCTTGCTCGGTTCCATTTCCAGCCCGCTCCACTCGAACGACTTCTTCATGAACCAATCCGACGTGAACGGCACGAGCCGCCGCGTCGAAGTCTTGCTGAAATCATGGACGCCGGCCAGGGCGATGACGCACTTGATATCAGGGTTGCAGCAGCCATACGTGAGGCCCACGATCGCACCGAGGGAGATCCCGACGAAACCGACCTTGCCACCATCGAGATCAGGTCGTTGCTTGATGAACTCGACGACGCGCGACAAGGCCTTCATGATCTCGACCACCTCGGTCTTGTCACCCGGCGTGCGCTCGTCGACCCGCGACGCATTTTCCTTCACGATTTTGCCGTGCCCCAGCGTGTTGTAGAGCAAGACCGCGTATCCCTTCAACGCGATCGGGTAAGCATACACGAGCATGCGTCGATACGTGGAACCATAACCGTGGTGCATAATCACGACGGGAGCCTTCTCGGGGGGCGTGTGGTGGGATTTGATTAATCTCGCGTGCATATTTCGAATCGAAAGTGTCTCGATTTGGAGTTTCGTGGGGGAAATCGTGCTGATGCCGGGATCATCATCGAAACGGAAGAAGGATCGCTGAACTGACAACAGCACGATCTCTAGGAGCAAAATCGTGATCATGATACCAAAAAGCACGCTTAACAAGGAGTTTACCTGGTTTGCTAGAAAAACGATGATTGTCGTTGCAACGATGTACGCCACGATTCTCGCGACACGCATGTTTCATTCACCCGTATCATGCTAGTGGATCAAAAGATATTATATCATGTAACGCAACTTGTAATAAGTCGAACTGATGACGGTCGTTGATAGCATGCCACTCGCGTGGGACGTGATGCTGAGCATCGTTTCCGGCTTCTTATTTTCATCCTTTCAGCCGCTGCTGAAGCATGGCTTGAAAAAGGACATGAAAGATATCTATTTCTTCGTGCTCGGCCTCATCTTTAATCAAATGGTTATTGTTGCTGTGTCGGTGTGGTGTTGGGTGGCCGTGGATCAAAATTGGCTCATGCTCTATTGGGCAGCTCCGTCCGAGCTTGGAAACAAGGTTTTCTTCATCTATGCACTATTTCCGTTGTTTTACATCGTGCCGTACGAGTTAAACCGGATCTTATACCGGAAAAACATAAGCCGGCACGTGTTATTTGCGGTAACGACCGCCTGGATCTTGTTCACGCTGATTGTGCTGCCAGATTTCGTCACGCTCTTCAAGGCCAATGATACCGTAATGCACGGCATTGATTATCCGGCCCAGTACTTGTGGAATCTCACGCAATTTCCAGCAGGAAACGCCGTGTGGTTTTTCCCGATCGACTATGGCACGTTTTTCTTGCTATTCTTTTACATTATAGTATTTTTCATGGTAAGTTTCGAGGCGATCGCAATCATCATATCGTGTAAGAACTTTTTCAAGCCAAAGAAACAAGGAGGTGCCGCGTGAAATGCCCATGCTTTGGGACATCATCATGACGGTTGTCACGGGATTTGCGATGTCGTCGCTGAAACCCGCCCTCCACAATTTCTTGGGAATGAACATCGGCCATAAAATATTGTTTATCATAGGGCTCATATTCACGGAACTCGTGATTGTCACCATTTCTGTGTGGTGTTGGGTGGAAGTAGACCCCGCGTGGTTGATGCTCTACTGGGTAGACCCGGCGATTTTTGGGACATCGGCGCATTTTATTTATCTCTTGTTCCCGTTTTTCTATGGTATCGCGTATATGACAAACGCGAAACTGATCGATGCGAAGAAAGGACGGTATGCCTATCTGGTCGTAGCGTTGTTTTGGCTCGGCTTCACGATCGCCGTGTTTCCGGACTTCGTAACGCTCTTCAAGACCAACGAGACCTTGTCCACGGTCTTGCCGAGAGCCATCGATTATCCACCACAATTCATCTGGTACTTGTCCAGCTATCCCGCCGGCGATGCACTGTGGTTCCTTCCCATGGATTACCGCATCTTCTTCATCACGTTCTTCATCAGCGTCGTGTTCTTGCTCGGGCTCCACGTGGGACTCGGCATCGCGTTTGCTCGGACAGACTTCTACAAGAATGCACCCCGTCAACCGCCGTCCAAGCTGCTGGTCTTTCTCACGGGGTTCATGTTCGATATATCGAACCGGCTCTTGATCCACACGGCGAAAAAAGACTACCGGCTCCGGCAATTTGTGAAATCGTTCAAGGCGACCGTCCAAAGCTCGACGAAAGATGGCTTGATCGAGAGGTTCATGATCTTCGACGGCAAGGGCGGCATCATCTATGGCAAGGGCAAAGCGGCGATCGACGAGAAGGACCCCACCTACGGGGCCGTTATCTATCGATCGGTTCGAGACTTGTTCGTCATCATCGCGACGTGGGGCGATATCGTGGAAGGCATGGCCGAGAGCCGGTTCGAGCTCCGGGGAAACTTGAGCGTGCTCTTTAAATTTCAGGGGCTGAGCAATTACACCAATCCGACAAAGGTGCTGGTCGAGGGCTCCCGTCAGCCCATCATCGACGAGAAAAAACCAGACGAGTGAAGTGAACCCCTCATGGACGAGACTGGTTGCGTCACCGACGTGCAAAAATTTTCCGTGCACGATGGTCCCGGCATCCGCACGACCGTTTTTTTCAAGGGTTGCCCGCTGGATTGCCAGTGGTGCCAGAATCCTGAATGCATCAGCCCCGCGTTGCAGCTCGGGTACCGGGAAACCAGGTGCGTGAAGTGCGGCAAATGCGCCGTGGCGTGCCCGGAGCATGCCATCAAGAGCACGGGAAAGAATATTACTGACAGCAAGTGCAAGGTCGCCAGTGGCTGCACGGCGTGCGTCGATGCTTGCGATGCGACCGCGCTGGAGATCGCGGGAAAAAGAATGACCGTCGATGATTTATTGCGCGTCGTGCTCGACGACAAGGACTATTACGAGGCTTCCGGCGGCGGTGTCACGGTCTCTGGTGGCGAGCCGACATACCAGTGGCCATTCGTCAAGAAATTCCTCCTCGCGTGTAAGGTGAAGGGAATATCGACCGCGATGGAAACATGCGGGTTTTTCAACCCGGCCATAATCGACGATCTCGTCAACACGTGCGACATCATCTTGTTCGACTTGAAGCATCTCGACTCGGCTGAACATCGCAAGCTCACAGGACAGCCAAACGAGACGATCTTGTCGAACTTGAAACTTGTCCATAAGCGGTTTTCAGCTACTCCGGGCAAGAAATTCTCGGTTAGAATGCCCCTCGTGCCTGGTTTGAACGATGCATATGAGCACTTGCTTGCCGTCGAAAACTTTTTGGTAAAGACCGGCATCAAGGACCTGGTCTTATTGCCTTATCACTCCTTGTACTTGCAGA
The DNA here is from genome assembly GCA_030587525.1 of Candidatus Sigynarchaeota archaeon. Classification (GTDB taxonomy): domain Archaea; phylum Asgardarchaeota; class Lokiarchaeia; order Sigyniarchaeales; family Sigyniarchaeaceae; genus Sigyniarchaeum; species Sigyniarchaeum tengchongense. Next base: position 5,796 of record JAUQYW010000580.1, read on the forward strand.
AAATCGACGAGTTCAAGCTGAAACGCAAGAAATTGTCCATCAAGCCGCATTCTCGCGAGGATCTCGACCGTATCGGCAAGTATTTCACGAAAATTTCGGTCACTTTTGGCGGTTGATGGAAATCGGATGATACCGTTGGGAGCGTGGATAACATCTTTAAATATCAGCAGAAGCATCATGATCGCGAGCAAAGATGGAAGGACAGCTTTCAACCCCGATCCCGGCACGCGTGAAGCGACTCGCCCGCCGAACGCACTTGCTGGATGAAATTCGCGTGGAGATTCCGCACAACGAAGCCATCATCGACGTTTTTGTTCATAGCTCCCCAACAGATGAGCTCTTTCTCCTTTTTTTTGTCGGCTTGATGCTTACCTGGTTTTTTGCACCCTTGGTAATAGTTTTTTCCATATCGTCTAATATTTCAATGGACACGAGAAACGGCACGGTGCTTGCAGGGATCATCGTCACATCGATAAATCAAGCCATTTTTTGGCCCTATGCAAAGCTGCACTTGAGGAAAAACAAGTGGAAATATTTTAAATTTATTATCATAGTCATCACGAACAAAGCAGTCCACGAGGTCGAAACATCAACAATATATATCGATTCTAGCAGTAAACAATTCTACACCAAGCAATTTACCCATAATACGCACCCATGGTCGAAGTTTTCGGATCCATTCCTCGAGGTGATAGGGAAAGACCTCTTCATCAGCGACCTTAGCAAGTCCTCAGGTGTCAAGATCTCCAGAGCAGCAAGCGCCACGGAGATCGTGCAATCCGTGCTCGTCCAACGATACGTGGAAACTATCGATCGTGATGAAAAAGAAAAGCGCGAGCACCACACGATCAGTCAAGCAGCCCTGAACAAGTACCGTGAGAAATGTACAACACACATCAAATGGATCGCCGGTCTTTCGATCGTATGCGGGTTGCTCTGCGGTATCGCAGCATTTACCAGATTTTCCCGTGTCTATACTGGATCGGAAGAGCATCCGACCTTCTTGCCGTTCGATAATCTTGATATCTTCGTCATGGTCGCAGGGGGAATATTATTCCTCATCATCATCACGGGGATTGCAGCCTTGAATGATATTCGCCGCGTTGGCAAGTTCTTCAATAATCATTTACCTCTCGGGGAAAAAAGCGTCGTCGTCGGGGATGATGGTGTCCGATACCCGAGCAAGGACGGCGAGGTCGTGATTAAGTTCGAACCTGGTTGGTTATTGATGCCGAAGAATTCTGCCTCGGACTCTTTCAGTTCAAAATTCGACATGATCGAGTATCACGCCATCAAGGACAAGAAACGGCAAGGATTTCTCGGTCCCGTGAAAAGCATCAAGCCGTTTTTCCGCGATTTCAAGGACCACTACTTCAAGTTCCTGATTGACAATGGCCACGTGATTCCGGAGGAGGTCATCGCGAAATCGTGCTATGCTGCCGAACCGTTCAAGGTAGCATTGATCGAGGCGATGGCGGCTAACATGGAAAAACACGTAGAGGTGGAAGGAACAAAGAAACGAAACAAAGCACGAAAAGCAAGGGCTGGTAAAGGTAGCTACGAGCGCGAATACATTCTGAATAAAACTCGAGATCCTTCCATGATCGAGCCAATCGATGCCGAACATGCAAGGTTCCATGGCACCTTGAAAGGCTTGGTGAAGCATTACCTCGACCCCGGCGAGGAGATCTTGCTCGTGTATCGCCATCCTGCTCCCGCCATCGCGCTCTTGAAAAAGCCCGTGCTCCTCGCGCTCGCCTTGCTCATTGCCCCTGCCGTGATCTTGATGGCTTTGATGACATCGGCGGCGTTATACTTCAATTTCTGGTTCACGATCCCAATGCTCTTCATCGGTTCGTTGTGGCCGGTCAAGGAATTACCCCTGGTTTCCTACTTGTCGCGTGCCGAATTCGGGTTCACGACGTCGAAAATCCTTGCAAGCGTGGGGAGCCAATTCCACATCATCCAATACAGCGATATCAAGGAGATTTACCAGGTATTGTCACCTGTGAAAGGCTATTTCGATTTAAAGGTGGATTGGCACAAGGGGGCGGAATCCGTGAAAAAACTCAGATTCCCTTACGTCAAGGTGGATTCGGACCTCGTCGCCGTGCTGCTCAAGGTAGGCCTCATGAAAAAAACGTGACCTTGCCCGGATCCTAATGCTTACACTACCTAGTATCAATTACTGACATCTCGCTTGCCGTCGACTTTTGCCTTCATGACTTCCAGCTCCGCGATCTCCTCGCCGACGTGCTCGAAATGCATGGGGAAGCGGCCGTGCAGCTTGCTATGGCGCGCCGAGAACGACGCGCACTTGTACCATGGCACGACGATGACCTTGGAAGGCCCGGCGAGCGCGACGGCATTCTTGAAATCCTCCATCGTGTGCGGGTCGTACCCCCCGAGAAATCCCAGCGGGAGGAAATACCCGGGGCCAGGCAAGACGTAGATCCCCAGCACGACGACAAGGATGGCCGCGATGGGCCGCGAGATGACAAGGCTGAGCCCCGCAAAAGCAGCTTGCACTACCCAGTAATAAACGAAGCCCGAGATGGCCGTGGATATCCAATTTTGCCACGCTGCCTTCTTGAAGTGGAGGTGAATGATCCGTTTCGTGATGTACAACCAGCCCGCACCTTGCTTCGCAAAGGTCGACAAGTAACCGGGGAGGATGAGCACGACGATGCCGAGCTGAAAATAAATACACGTGACGGTCGCCGAAAAAGAGACGATCTGCTCGATGATCGTGATGATGATGTTGAATTTGTGATGGCCGGTGCCTATCAAGACCTCGTCCATGAGGTGGCTATGCTGGAATATGGTCCTGTGAACGAGCACCACCAAGAAAATGCGGAAAAACGTCGATAAATACGTTGAGAAAAACATTTCGACGATGGCGGGGCCGAGGACG
>JAUQYW010000588.1 GCA_030587525.1 Candidatus Sigynarchaeota archaeon
TTCCGGCAGCGATCCTAGCATCATGTCGAGGCGAGCTTCCTTGAATTCCTTGCTCATCCTCGGATCATCGATCGAGGACAGGAGCTCGATGAAGATCCGCAGGATATCCACGTCACGCGGGAAAATGGTCAGCAAGAACTTCAGCTCCAGCTTGAGCAAGGGAATGAATTTCTCGATGCTCGTCGCGTTCTTCTGGATGATGCTCGTGATCGACGAAAGAGCAAGACGATGCACCAGGAAGAACGTGCCGAAGGCAATGATCGCGAGCAAGGGGAGTGATACCCTGGCAAGAAATAGCGGAATGGCGGCGAGGGTGGTAGATACCAGGGCGATCACGAGATATTTGGCACAGCATTCGTCCACGTCGATGCCGAATCTTGCAAGGAGGATATCCTTGAACGCGAAGATGGGTTTCGGCACGAGGCGGGCATTGACGCGCCGGACGAGGACATTCTCGCGCAACTTCTTGTAATTGGCATTCATGGCGTGATCAAGCCCAACACGAGCCCGAGAATCATCCGGGGTTCTGTGGTGAAATCGGTGTTACTCCAGAATTCGGTAAACACGCCTTGGAACCAACCTAAGATCTGCACGATTACACCGATTATGATCAGCAAGATCCCGATCGCGACAGCGATCAGCACGCCTTGTTCAACGACTGAGCCCATGACCGACAGATCTGATCAATCTATAAAAACGCCGTGAAAATTGTAATTTTAAAAGCGAACCCGTCCAAGACTCTCGTTAAAAATCGTCGACGTGGGAGTCGTACACCGCCGCTAGCTCGCGGTCGAGGGTGGCACCGGTTCCTGGGGTTTTTTGCACGTGCGTGACCAGCGCGTCGGAGAGGCTTTCCAGGTAGTCCTTCAATTTCTGGGTGGAGAACCGTGTGCGATCCATGAAGGCTTGCAGCTTCCGCGACTTGCTAATGTCAAGGGTGCTCCAGGTTTTCGCCTTTGGATCGTACGCAGCCAAGGTGTTTATAGAGTTGTTCCCGCCATCCTGGACGAACTCGGCGATCTCGACGACCTTTCGCTCCCCGGTTTCAAACTTTTTCACGAGCACGACGAAGTCCATGTCGTCGATGCACGTCGCATCGATGCCAAAGTGGATACGCAAGCGGGTCAAGAAGGACGCCACGGTGTTCGAGTGGGTCGTCTGCATGCCCTTGAGCCCGACGGCCAGGCAATGAAACAGCGCCTCGGTCTCCTCGCGCGTCAATATCTCGCCGAGGATGAGGATGTCGGGCGTGCGGTGGAGCAAGTTCTTGATCATGTCGGCCTTGTCCTCCTTCTTGGCGACGCGGTACTTGACCTGGTGGAACACCGCCAGGTCCTGGTTGATCGTCTCGACCTCGTCTTCCACGTAAACCTTGCGGAAGCTC
>JAUQYW010000605.1 GCA_030587525.1 Candidatus Sigynarchaeota archaeon
TGACCTCACTGATGAGGCTAGTGATGCTTGCCAATCCACCCGTGATAACCGCGTCGTCGACGGAGGGCTTATTCTCGAAAGATAAATCATAGAGACCAGTTCCGGTTATGCTATGATAGATATAGAGTTGACGGAGCATCTTCGGCCAGAGCAGTTCCTCCTTGTTCGGTAGTGTTTCCCGCGCACTAGACGTGACAAGAAGGCATATCGTGAGGAGATTCGTGGCCAGGAAAAAATACGCCATATTCGGCGTGTCAAAAATTATACCGATCATAAGGCCTGCTGCAACACCCGTGACGTGAATGCAGAGAATGCCGGCAACCACTTGCTTGCGATTGACATCATCGGAAAGATCGTGAAAGACGGCAAATTCACTAACCAGGATCGCAGGATACGCAATTCCGAACAAAACAAGACACAAAACTATGATAGCCAATGACCACTGGCCACCAACCCCTTGCCCAGAAAATGCAAACAAGCCGAACATGACCGCGAATATCCCGCTCGCCATGGTGAAAAAGACTTTGCGCCCAACGCGATCTGTCAGCACCCCGATGACCGGCGCCGTGCCCATAGCCACGAGTGCGATTGTAAACCATATACCATCCATAGATATGATTTCCGGCGGAACATGCAAGAAGATCCGCAATAACATCCCAAGACACACCTTGAACATAAACAAGGCGATGAAATATTGTCTCCGGTCATGTTCTTGCGAAGTTTTTTCCGCCGGAGCAGCTGGTACCTCGCGCGGTGCGAGAATGTATTGCATGCGAGTCGATTTTCCGATCCTTTTGGATAGAATCCCGACAACGATGGACACAACCCCGAGAAAGAGCAACCCTGCCCGATAGTTTAGATCGGGGACGAGTAAGCTCGTGGCAGACGCCCCGGCAAGAACGGAGAACGCCATGAGGATGGTGATCGAGATTATTTTCCCCCGCTGGAACGGCTTTGTAAAAAAACCAGGGTAGCATAACGAGCTGATGACCCACATGGCCCCGATGCCAAGGATTAGTGTCATCAAGAATAATGCGATCATTGTCATCAGCTCGTTGATTTTCAATGCGATGATGACCGCAGCTACCATGAACAGCCCCGGCATCAGCAATCCCCCTTGAATCCATGCAATCATGGAGCGCTTCGAGCGCTTCTCGACATGACGGTAGAGGATGAATATAACTGCCGACAAGGCTGAGGTGATGATAGAGAGCCATTCGGGGATACCAGTTATGAATACGGAAAAGAAGAGCAATGCAACGAACACGAGGTAAATATACAAGGCAAACATAAATCCCCCGAGCGTCGCAACGATGAAGACCTCGGGCGTCACGATTTTCTCGACGGGTTCAAGGCTCCCGTGCTCGTTCATAGATTTCCTTCAATCACTGCATTTTTATCGTTTTCTCACGGAATGATGGTATCCAAACAAATACAAGGTTTCCATTATTTTTCTCAATCCTTGTTTGGTGGCAGCCATACTAATAAAAAACAACTGGTGTCGCACCATCGAGGATCGAATACATGATTTTCAACGCCGAAACGTCGTGGCGCTTCGCGGCGGATGCGATCGAGGCTCCCGCAAACACTGGTCTACATTCGAAGAAAGGGATAAAAAAGAGTTAAAAAGTAACGAAACGGGATCACGCGAGTTTCTTCCCGCACTCGGGCAAAACTTGGCTCCCTTGGTTCCTTGGTCTTGGTCTTTGCTATGTGAATCATTCGGAGCCCCTTTTAAACCAAAGTTTATAATTAATGGTAAAATCTGTGCAAGATCTATATAAATCTATGGAGCTTAGAAAGACTTGTGGCAGCGCCACATTCTTTGTCTTTACTTATTGATATGGCACTAAAATTGCGCATTTGGCTCCTTGCTTCTTGTACATCGTCTTTGATCAGCCCTATGTCTTGCCGGCCTCGTCCGAGGCGTTTAAGAAAGTTAGATTAGACCTACCTTCATAGCAAATTATCCCCAAGATATCCGATCTATGACGTTCTTTTCGTCTTTCCAAGCAATTTTTCAAGAACACGTTTTTCATGTTCCAACGTCGACGCATCCGCGCCGATCTCCACGTCCATCTCGCGGGCGGCCTCTATTATACGGCTCACGGGTAACCGGCTTCGCTCGGCGGCCTGCTCGATCGACAACTCGCCACGATGCACTAACAAGATGTCTCGCTGGAGCACGGCGTGCTGGTACCCATCGAGAATGAATTTTCGTATAAGCGCGCTCCGGTCAAGATTCATCTCGGATGCGAGCTTCTCGATCTCCTTCAACACTTCCTCGTCTAATCTCGTGCTTATCGTACTCATGTCATTCACCTTTCTTTCGATTTTTTACCAGTCGAACGAATCTGCGTAATTCTGTTATGCGAATGAGGTCTAGCTTGTGGATTTTATCAAGAGCTGTTAGCATGGTGTCAAATTCGTCCTCCGTGATCTTGTCTAGCAAGACCAACTCGACCAGGAGTGAATCTAAGCCCAACACGTCCAGGCCTAGCCGAATTGCTTCCTTTTTGGCTTTCTTGTCATCTGTAACGTATATGGCTTCCTCACTGTTGTCGACCTCAGTCTTAGTTTCCGCAAGGGTTTCAGATTCTCCTTGTCCTAGGCTTGAAATGAGAATGCCGCGTGGGATAACGTTTTTAATGATGCCTTGAACCACGAAATTTTCGATGGATTTTCCCGAGCGGGGATTCTTTTTTTGATTTATGGCCTCTTCATTCACGGCGGTTGTGATGAAGATGGTTCCGAATGCTTCATGAAGGCGTGGTATCACATCCAATTTTTGACTCAAGATCAAGGAGCACGCATCAAATTTTAGCTTCATGAGTAGGATATCCGGATATAGATATTTAAATATGCGTATATATTTACAGTAAATGTTTACCAAGAATGTCGATCTCCTATCTTTCGAGCTCTCTCACATCGATCTTGCAGGGATTTCACGATGCGAGGAAGATATTAGTCGAACTCTCGAACCTTGAAGCATTCTGAATGGAATCTAATGCTCGAATTCTTTTACACTTGGAAGATATCACTCGAACATTTTTACCTGAATTCTTTACAAACTAGATGCAGATCCTCCTATTATATCTTCAAGCACAACTTGTTGTTTTCGAGCAAATCTTCTAGTAAACATTTACCATCCAACGGTTCTTCCAACCATTTTTTATGTCATTACCTCGTCGTAGGGCAGCGTGTTCACGTTGTTCATGCTGAATACATCCATGTCCCAATCATCATCGAGTCCATCATTTACCAGCAAGTCACCGTATGTCGTCGTGAATAGGATATGATTGACACCATGAGTTTGATTCATTAAATTCATGAAAGTTGACCAGGTTGCATTGTTATGCTACGCAAGAGATATCTTCGTAAATTACCTTCAAGAATTGGCCAAGTCGTAGGGGATTCTTTAATTAACCTTTCAGCGCGCTCTATTTCATCAAGAAATATCTTGCCAAGTCCAGGAGAACGAGGATCATAATAATCAGAAGCATCGAGCTCGTATGGAAGCCGATTGCGTTCAACAACTTGCGCATAGATCCAGAGGATGTCTTTCCAGAGCGCATGAAAGACTTGAAAAAGCTCAGTTGGGTAGATGAGCCGGGCATCAAGTAAGAATTCACTTATTCACTATTTCGCCAGCTTGCATTCAATGACGAGAAAATTAATTAAAGGTTGTCAAAAACTCCAATATTTTACATAAATATACCAAAAAGAGGAGATTGTTTCATTTTGGAAATTATCGATGCCCATAGCCACCTCGGCAATCAACACTATCCCAACGGGGGAGACCTGATTGAGAAGATCGGCGTCCAGCAAAAGAAATCTGACGCGATCTCCGTGATGGAAAAGCTCCAATACAAACAAACGAAGTTTACCCTCGCCATGGTCAAATTATTTCACGGGCGGGCAACAGACGCAACGATTGCTCGCATCCACACAGCGACCCGGGAAAACATGCGAAAATCGATGGACGAGGCCGGTGTATCCCAGACCGTGTGCTTGCCCATGTCGCTAAATTTCGTCAGGTTCGAAGACCTGGTCACCGCGAAAGAAAAGGATCCGGGGGTTATCCCCTTCACGGGGGTGGACCACACGAAGAATTATGATTACGAGCAGGTCTACGCCGCCCATGTCAAGGCCGGGGCGAAAGGAATGAAGCTCCACCCCATTGTCCAGCGGTTGCCGTTGACCGATAAAAAAACCTATGCCATCGTTGAAGCCTTTGCGCCGTACGGGCTGCCCATCCTCTTTCATTGCGGGGTCGTGGATCTTTATTACAAGGGAAAGGAAAAGGTAAACCAAATGCCGGAGCTGGGCGCGGTAAAATACGCGGAAGAACTCATCCGATCTTTTCCCAAGGTGAATTTTGTGGCAGGGCACGCGGGAACGATGGAAATAAATGATGTCATTGACCTTCTTGGTAACTACAAGAATGTCTGGGTGGATACCTCGTTCCAGTCCCCTGATAATATTCGCCGGTTAATCAGCTCGTTTGGGCAGGAAAAGGTGATGTATGGATCAGATTGGCCATACGGGCGCAGGCCGCCGGCGATTCAGGCGGTGAAAACAGCCTGTCAAGGCGATACAAAGTTAGAGGAGTTGCTTTTTTCTAAAAATGCACGAGCCTTGATGAAATTAACCCCATAAATTGAGATTCAAACCCCAACCTCATGTTATTAAAGCGTTAATTGTGGCATAGTTTTTTTTGCTTAAGTTCGGATAGTTTTTTTAAAGAAAATCGCCCGAAAAGTACCCCGGTTTTAAGTGACATGTTCCTCAGTTTAGGGGGATTCCATCACTTTTTCGGGTCATAAGTATCTTTTACAGTTGTCCTAATAACAATTACGCAAGAAGAATCTTGAGCGCGTTTAGGTCACGTACGGTGTTGTCCCACGCGCCTTTCTTGCCCATGTGCGTCTCGACGCTCCAGTAGGAGTTATAGCCGTGCGCTTTGAATCGCTTGATGATGTCGAGCCACCCGACCTCGCCATCCCCGATGATGCACCACTCGGTTTTCCATGGTTGCTTGCTCTGGACAGTCGCGTCTTTCACGTGGATGTAGGCCGTGATGTCCTTGACGAGATCGAACACCTCATCGGTCACGTAATCCCCCGCGGCGAGCAAATTGCCAGGGTCGAGGAGCAGCTTGCAATGGCTGGAATGGACAGCGTTGAATGCCTTCTTGATCGACGCTACGGTCGACATCATGCAGCCGTGCTCGTTCTCGATGATGATGGTCTTCCCCTTGGCCTCGGCCTTCCGCGTGATTTCCTTGACGCCCTCTATCCAGTCTTCCCAAGCTTCGTCAGCCATGATGGCCATTTTATGGAATCCAAATGCACGGACATACGGCGCCCCGAGCGCCACCGCAGCTTCGATGCAGTTGTTTGCCATGCGCATCTGGTATTCCCGCACGGGCGTGCCATCCTTCATCTTCTCCGGCTCGTCGGGTGGTCCCCACCATGGTACCTTGAGAAGCCCTCCACTAATACTCGAAACAGACAATCCATGCTCTTTCAAGATGCTCTTGAGCTCTTGCATATCGAACTCGTCAAGATTGAACACAGATTTTATCCACACGCCTCGTAACTCCACGTTCTCGAAGCCTTGCGCTGCCAGCCACACCGCTACCTTCTCGAAGTCTGGTTCGCCGAACTCGTCGGTCAACACGGATATTCTATCCTTCATGAGACCAATTACGGGCATGATACTTTAAATACACATGCTACCAATAATGAATAACGAGGGAGTTTAACCGCACCACCGCGATATGCAAGCACGTGCATGAACATGGATGATCCTTCCCTACCCAAGCTAGCATCTGGCGGCATGTTTTTCGAGATTATGTCGAAGAGTAGCATGCCGTGCTTGCTCATTCACGAATTAAAGATCGAATGGGTGAACGAGGCCGTCGAGCACTTGACTGGTTTCAAGAGCAACGAGCTTATCGGGAAGACGGCGAACGATATCGGTGAATTCGTGAGGGAAGGAGACTCCGCAGTGATTGATCTGGCCAAGATTAGATCCATGATTTACACAGAAGACTATGACTCACCCAAATCTTTGTTGTTCAAGTTCAAGACCCGGGACAACGAACTCAAATGGGTGAAGTTTACCTTCTACTCGATTGTTCAAGATAACGAGCATTATGTCATCTTTATTTTTCAGGACATCACGCCCATCAAGGAGCAAGAGGAGAAATTTCAATTGATTGCCGGGATGAGCTTGATCGGCATTATCATCCAACAAGATGGCCTCGTGAAGTATATCAATCCGGCAGTGACCGATATCACGGGATTTACCGAGGAGGAAATGAAAGCTTGGAAACCGTATGAATACCAGTCGCATGTCCATCCGGATGACTGGGCTATAGTCGCTGAGCAAGCGAAAAGGAATCTATCGGGGAATCCTGCCGATATGAGGCAGCATTTTTTTTATCGTTTCTTCACGAAATCTGGGGAGTTACGCCTGGTCGAATCCTTTCTGCAAGTTGGCCATTATGAGGGAAAATCTGCGGTCCTCGCCGTTTTAATCGATGCGACAAAGAAGCACGCGTTGGAACAGCAACTGGTGGAGTCCGAGCAAAAGTTCCGTTGCATTGCGGAGCAGTCGACGCTTGGAGTTATCATCATCCAGGATGGTAAATTTCTCTACGCGAATCAGGAATTTTCCCGCATACTCGGAAAAAAAGTCGAGGAGCTCGTCAACACCCCTGTGATAAATTTTATGGGTATGATCCCGGAACCATTAAGGCGGGATATCGAGGCGCGCTATCGCCAGCAAACTATAGGAAATAAGACGGACGAGGGGAGCTATACGATGCCGCTGAAGCTGGAAGATGGCAGCATTCACACGTATGATCTGGCGTCGAAAAACACCGTCATCAACGGTAAGGATGCTATCCTGGTTTTTGCGCATGATATAACGAGCATAACAAAAACCCAGCAGCAATTAAAAGAATCCGAGGAAAAGTTTCGCAACATCGCCGAGCAATCTGCCCTCGGCATCGTTATCGTTCAAGACAAGAAGCTTGTCTTCGCCAACAAGAAATTTGCCGATATTATGGAAAGCACCATCGATGAGGTGCAAAGGCTTTCGCCGGGTATGCTTCTCACGATGGTCGAAGGCAAAGAAAAGCCGATCTTGTCACGGCAATACGAGTCGCGAGAAGCGGGGGCCTACAAGGACGATGCTCGGTATATCATTTCGCTAAAGGTAAATTCAGGTAAAGTTAAAAGTATCGAGGTGGTTTCACGGAGCATCCTGTTGAACGGTCGCAATGCCACTATGGCAATCGCCCTTGATATCACTGACCGCGTGATTGCCGAGCAGTATTTGAAGGAGTCCGAGGAAAAATTTCGCAGCATCGCTGAACAATCAGCTCTCGGTATCATCATCATCCAAGATCGAAAATTCGTATTTGTCAATCAAAAATTTGCCGATATTATAAATAAATCAATAGACGAAGTGTTACGCCTCCCACCGGAAACGGCATTTTCTATCATTGAAGGTGCTGACAAGCAGCTAATTGAACATCGATACAAGGAGCGGGACCGTGAAGCGTTCAAGGAAGACGCACGTTATGTTCTTACCTTGAATCTGGGGCCAGGAAAGATTAAACAAGCCGAAGTGGTAGCCCGGAGCATCGTTTTGAACGGTCGTAACGCTACTTTAGGAATCGCTCATGATATCACGGATCGCATGATTGCCGAGCAAGATTTGAAGGAATCCGAGGAAAAGTTTCGTACCATTGCGGAAAAATCGTTGATCGGCATTATATTTATGCAAGACGGCGGGATAAAGTACGTGAACGATCAAGCAGCGAGGATCTTCGGGTATGCATCGATAGAAATGTTGACTTGGACTTGGCAACATCTGGTTATGAAAATCCATCCCGATGAGCGCTTCGAATCAATGTATTTTTTCGATTCTCGGAAATCCGGATCCGATGAAAAAGTACGTGAAATTGCATTTCGCATCATTTCCAGGGACGGGAACGTTAAATGGATTCAAGCATATTCCGGTTCCGTGCTTTACCAAGGGAAGAATGCCGAGATGCTCATCATCGCGGATATCACGGAACAAAAAGAAAGCGAAATACGGCTCAAGGAATCCGAGGAAAAATACCACCAGATCTTCGAGGAATCCGCGGCGGCCATTCTTTTGATGAATACCAAGGGATTTTTCATCGAATGCAACTCCATGGCCGAGCGTTTGTTGAATATGAAAAAAGCAGAGATCATCGGCAAGCATTACAAGGATCTCCAGCAGTACATCATCACGGATCTGTCGTTCTTTAAGGATCACTTGAGAAAATTAGCCCAGGGGATACCACTCGAACCTTTTGAGCTCGAGGGAAGCAGCCAAGAACGAGGCTCGCTCTGGGTCCGTGTGCACGCCGCAAGAGTAAAGCTCGGAAAGTTTCATGTGAATCAACTTGTCATCAATGATATCACGGAAAAGAAGAAATTAGAAAGCCTATTGGAAGAAGAAAATAAAAAACTGAAGCAAGTCGAAAGCCTTCTTGAAGAGGAAAACAAGAAGCTCAAGCAGCTCGATGTGATGCGGAAAAACTTCATCTTCACGGCGACCCACGAGTTGAAAACTCCACTCGTCTCGCTGTACGGGGCATCGGACTTTCTTTTGAAAATTATGCCACAAGCCCTTGATGAAACGGTCAAATCGATGATCGAGATCATCCATCGCGGCGCGGAGAGGCTCAAGGCCCTGGTCGACAACTTGCTCGATGTCTCGCGCATGGACACGGGCAATTTCAAGCTTACAAAACAAGCGATCGACATGGTCGACCTGGTCCGTCAATGCATTTCGAGCCTTGATTACCTGGTGAAGATGGCGGGTCAGGAAGTCGTCTTGCACGCCCCGGAAAAATTAATCGCGAACGTGGATAAATTGCGCATGGACCAAGTCATCACGAATTTATTATCCAATGCCATCAAGAACACGCCGAAAGGCGGGCACGTCGCTATTTCCTTGTCTGAAGATGGCGACATGGTGAAGTTCACCATCAAGGATGATGGTGTCGGCTTGACTCCCGAAGAAATGCACGTCTTATTCTCGCAGTTCGGAAAGTTGGAGCGGACGGACTTGAACACCGCGGTGAACATCCAGGGATCTGGATTGGGATTGCATATCAGCAAGAACATCGTCGACATGCACGGTGGCAAGATCTGGGCGGAATCCGAGGGCCGCAACAAGGGGGCAATGTTCTCGTTTCAAATTCCAATAGATCTCGTGAAATAGGTCTTTGTTAGAATGAAGCTTTTTTTCCGCGCCACCATGGTTCCACGTGCACGAGGCTGAACTGGATGAAGGATTCTCACGCAAAACACGAGAAGAAAAAGAAACCGAGCAGCCGTGCCTTTGGCAAGGATCTCGGCGGGATCTACAAGGTGGTCAATTTCGCTCACCGGTATCGGATATACCAGTTCACCCGGTTCGTCCCGTATTCCCTCGTCATAGGGTTCTCGCATTTTTTCACAAAAGCGTTCTTTGCCCGGTCCAAAAAAATGAATCTTCGCGTGCAGCGAGACATCAAGGCTTTTTCGGGAATGCGTTTCTCCCCTGGATTGCTGAAAAGGCTCGCAGACGCGACCTTCAAGAACATGGGGATCATCCTCTTCGATGTTATGTTAAAAGCACCCAATTATCAC
>JAUQYW010000548.1 GCA_030587525.1 Candidatus Sigynarchaeota archaeon
GCTATTTCATCGTTGGCTGGTATCACAGCCATCCGGGGCTGGACTTTTTCCTTTCTCCGACGGACGTCTCCAACCACCTCGGGTTCCAAGGCCCGAACCCGTACAGCATCGCGATTGTTTTCGATCACACCAAGATCGTGCCGTATAAGCACCTGGGTTTCAAGATCTTCAGGCTCGATGAGGCCACAACGGAAAGCGAGTACAAGGAGATCGATTTTGATAAGTCCAAGTTTACGAAGGAAGTGATGGACATCATTTACCAGACGCAGTCGATCGTCGAGCGCATTCAAGGGAACCAGCTTTTCACGGCTGAAATTGGCGAGGTTCCCAGCATTTTCGCGCATCTCATGCTACCCGGCGCCACGCCGACGATAGAAAAAACGCCCCCTCTTGACTTGGACGCGCTGTTCGACAAGATGCTCAAGAGTACCGAGGCATTGATCCAGAAGATGCTCGGCACGTCGATCATCGGCAAGCTCGCGGCTGAGATGAACCCGGCGCTCGAAGAATGGTACTCGGCATTCATCCCGTACGTGGTCTCGTCGCTGAATAAGTGGTTGCTGACCACCGCGGAAAAACTCGTGACGACCAACAAGCTCACGCTTGGCAGCATTTATACCATCGCGGGTGCCATTGAAAAGTCGATGAAGAACGTCAACGAGTGGACCAAGGCGCAGCTAGGCGATAGCGAGCGCCATCTCAAGAAGCTGGTGGACGGTTCAAGCACCAAGCTTGCCACGCAAGTGCAGGAAAAACTGGGTGCCCATGAAGCCAGCATCGCCAAGCAATTGGAGGCCTTGAAAGAGCAAGTCGCGAAAAATGAGGAACGAAGCAGCGTGCTTGCTTCAAAGATTGAATCGCTAGGCGCACAACTCGCTGCCATCCATGATCTCATCGGGGGTATGGAAGCCAGGATTCAAGACAAGATCCAGGAGCAATTAACAAATATCAACACGCGTGTCGACGCCAGTTTTGCCAGTTTGGACCAGAAATTGAAAGATCAGGTCGATAAAGAGCTAAGCTCGTTTAAAACTGAGCTGCAAGACATAGGGAACTCGTTCAAGAAAGAGATGCAAAACATCACGAGCATGCTGGCGCATGAAAAGCAAGAACTCGATGAACTGGTTGCATCAAAATCGATAAAGAAAATGCAAGAAGACTTGCATAAAATCTCGGTAAAATAGAGGAAATATTTACGATTTCTCTTTCAATTGAAGCTCGCGCGCTGCCGGTAATACGCATCGTTCGTTCCTGATTTCCCCGATTTTTTCACCCTTCTCGCGAATTTAATGATGATGACAAGAAGGATAACACCAAGAAGCCCTAAAATGATGAGCGGGTTCTGCGTCATGAAATCAATGATGTTGTCGAGAAACGTCTTGGTTACTTCTTGATGTATCACCGTGAACTTGTAGTAGACCTCGTGTTTCACGCCAAGTTCACCGACCCAAAGCGGGTACGGCAAGCTCGACAGCTTCGTGGTCACGCCGTAAATCACATCTTCCGAATCGAGCGGGATGGCCGGCGATATGCCCGAGCCGATCCAGACCCCGGCCATATACGGCACATGAATGTTGTCAATACGCATCGCGTAATCAGCAGCATTGTTCCATGTCGGGTCCGCGGTGATCCAACCTGCGCCAGGAATGAAGTATTCCAACCACGCGTGGCCGGTAGAATTGTCGGAGGTAAACTCGCCATTGGTTAATACCGTCGCGAATGTCCACTTTCGACCAACGGCGGCCCTGAAATCAGGAGTAACGCCCTGGAGCGATGAGTCTGCGATCACGATGCCGCGCAACACGCGAGCGGGAATGCCGCACGCGCGCAACAAGGCCACCATAAGATAGGAAAACTCGGTGCAATCCCCCACCTTGTGCACCATGGCCCATTCGGCGCCGTTGTCTGTCGGTTGTACTTGATACGTGAGAAAATGGGATACCCAGTTATACACGTTCCGTGCGGTCGTGAATGGGTTCGAATTATTCAGTAAGGTCGCGTTTGCAGCGATTGCCGGGTAGGACTTGTTGATGTACAACTCGGCGCGCGTATAGTTCGCATAAAAGCCATCTGTCTTGTTGTATGAATCCATAGTTACGTTCGTTTGCGTCTGCCACGCGATCTCCCTCAGCGTGTAATTCGCCATTACGTTTAAACGCCAAGAGGATGTGCCGGGCATACTAACGTCGAAATAATACATCGGGTTCTGGTAGGAATCGTTGAGCCGGTAATAACCTAGCGTGTAAGGGATCGTCCACGTCTCGTTCAAGATCTTGAATTCTTGTTCGTAAAGTGCCCCCGATGCACTCAAAATGGTCCGGTTTGATAACGTGGGGATCCACCGCTCGGACGCGTAGGAGCCCGAGGTTGTTCTTGAAAGGATGTAGGTATAATTGTAAAGATACGTCGTGTTGATGCCGTAATTGAACGTTCCTCTTTCCGGCGGACCATAATACGATGCAGGTGCGATGGCGCGCCCCGGAACCGTGGGAAAAATGGCGATGTCAGATATCAAGATTCCTGCTGCCAGCAGCGTGAAGATCAACTTCGTTTTTACCATCATGATACTCATCTTCCCAAGCTATATCCAGGTTAAAAAATTGCTTCGATGTCTAAATAACCGAGGGCTAAATGTTATTACACCCTCGTTGTATTAGGATAAATGCACCTCGCAGCAAATGACATCAAATCAAGTCGAACATAATTTGATGCGTGGATGACGGATTATCCTAAAGGGTCGGAGCCGAATGATATTCTCGATTTATATCATTGACGCGGATAACGCGATCTTGTTGCTCGAGAAGGTGTTTCAGCCTCTCAAAAAGCCGAAATCACAACAAGACCTCGGAAGCGGCGTTATCGCAGAATTTTTCGCGGCGATCAACACGTTCATCGACGAGGTGCAAGCAGCGATGCGCAAGGGACGGGACGTTTCAAACATGAATCGCACGCTGCTCGCGGAAAATTCGACCGTGACTTTGCATTACGAGCCCGAAGCTCGTGTCCTCATCTCGACTATTTCGGATCCGGATGATGACACGGACGTGATCATCGCCGCGTGCAAGCGGATCGGCGAGCGGTTCTGGAAAAAGCACAAGGAGAACCTCGAGGAGTTCCGCATCCATATGGACAAGAGTGCCTTCAAAGCTTTCATCCCGGACATCGAGATGGTCTTGCACGACGGTAAAATCGCAGAGATCTTTCCCGTGCTGCAAATTCCCATCAAAACCCTCCAGCGCATCAATGCCATGGGCGTGATATCGAACGAGGAGTATCAGGTTGGCGTCATTCTCGACGGCAAGAGCATGAGTCCCCTCGGCATCGCGAAAAAATTGAACAAGACGAAGACCGAGGTCATGGACATCCTCAAGAAGTTCGAGAGCCTCGACATCATCAAGTCCTTGAAAATGCCGAAATTTTGAACGATTCCAGTTCCCCGGGAACGTCATGCTCGTCGATTGTTGGTAGATTTTTATCCCGACCGCTCCTTGTTGTTCTTCATGGCAACAAATTTCGATGGCACGGTCGTTCCTCTCATCTCCATCTTCACGAAAGATCTAAAGATCGACTTGGATGCCCAGATCTTGCTAACGAAGCACGTGCTTGCAAACGGCGCTGACGTGCTTTTCTTGTGTGGCTCCACGGGGGAAGGCCAGTACATCCAGCGTGAACAGCCCGCGCAGCGCGTGGCATTGCTCTCCGCCGCGAAAAAGGCCATGGATGCGGCGAAAAAACGGCTGCCGGTCATCTTCGGCATCTACGGGAATTCTTCCTCCGACGTGGTCGCCCAGTATCGGGAGATGCTGCGGGTTCAAGACAAGGAATTGAAGGCGAAGATCATCGATGCATTCGTCATATCCCCGCCATTAGCAGTGAAGCTTGATGATGCTGCCATGGACCGATACTTTTCGGAAATTTTTGCAGCCATCGCTGAACCCGTCTTTTTCTATAATAACCCGGCCACGTTTGGTCAAAATTCCATCCCGATTCCCGTTTACGAGAGCTTGATCAAGAAATCGAAGAACCTGGTGGGCATCAAGGACAGCTCGGGCTCGATGGATTACCGGTTCGAGATTCTCAAGATGTTGGAACGGTACCCGGCCATCGCGTTCTACACGGGCAGCGAGGGAGATTACCTCAAGTGCCTTGAAAAACGCGCGCCCACAGCATCGTCGAAAATTGGCTCGGTCCCTAGCATCTCCAACCTACTCAACTTGCCGGCGAAGATCCGCCAAGCTTACATGAAAGGCGACGTGGCCGGTGCCAAGAAATTGCAGGATGCTCTCAACGAGATCCGCAACCGTATATATCACGAGCCGGCAACAAAGGGGAAAGCCCAGCGCGGCACCAAGTTCGCGCTCGCGTGGCTGTATAAAGGCACGAAGCTCGACAAGGAAGTCGTGGTCATACCGGACTTCGTGCGGGAGATGACCCCGGATGCAAAGAAGGTCATTCAAGATGCTGTCGATGAAGCTGTTAAGCGCGGCTTCGTGAGCAAGTGCAAGCTATAAGGGGTGTGAAGGCGTCGAATGTCCACGGGCCAAGCATTATCCATTGGAAAAAAACAGGTCTCCATCGAGGAACTCGACGCGCTGGCCAGCGAGGCCAAGAAACAAGCGATGATCCCCGCAGCGAGCAAGCCCCGGCAGTGGAAAGGTCCATTCGATGGCAAGATCAACTCGATCTACAGGCTCACATACGACGCAAGCGAGGGGGAACAGACCCTCATCTTCAGGGCAAGGATTTCCGAAGCGTTCCGCTACGAGGCGATCGTCAAGGAAAAATTGCTGTTCCCGATTCTCGATGGCACGGTTGATCTCCACGATGCCTCGACCTTGAAGCAAAAAATTAGCGCTATCATCAAGGCAAAGACCGGGAACCACGTGTTTTCCAAGGAAAAGCCACCGGTCATCCCGGTCCAGAACCTCTATGCTTTCAACGAGTCCAAGGAGAACCTCCCTTACATCTACTCGGTGCTTGATTTCTTGAAAGGCATCTCGCTCTACGATTTCTTGGAGGCAAACAAGGTCAAGAACAAGAAGGCCAAGGATCTCCCCGCGGGTATCGTGAAAAAGCTAGATGCTATGTTCATGGAATCGGGCCAAGCCCTGGGAAAGCTGCACCAGATCGAGTTTCCAGGATTTTATAACACAATCGTCGATATCGGCGATGACTCGAAAAAGGTGAATTTCAAGTCCTTGTTCCATTCCAAGGTCAAGGACCGCTTGAAGGAAGCATCGAAATACCACGCGGCCAAGGACATCTTGCCCGCGCTCCGGAAATACTTCGATGACAACATGGACCTGATTTCAAGCGATGAAACGCCCGTGCTCTACCACAACGATTACCAGCCCCAGAATTTCATCATCGATCCCGACAAGGGCACGATCACGGGCTTCATCGACTTCGACAACTGGCAAGTGAGCGTGCGCGAGGACGATCTCGTCAAGATGCAATACTGGGGGCTTCGAGACCTCGACCCGCGCTTCGAGAAATCGTTCTTATCTGGCTACCGCAAGGTGCAGAAGCTGCCCGCAGATTTCCAGGCAAAGGTTGACCTCCTCAAGACAAGCTGGTTCGTGCTGGTCTTCGACTTTGAAATGGACAAGATCATGAAAAACGAGCGCAATATAACCGTCGACCAGCGGTTTCCCGCTGCGGAAAAATACCTGGACGAGATCAAAAAGATCTTGAATATCTAGAGGGATTACTCATCATCGTCCTCGGATTCATCTTCGCCTATGACTTCATCTTTAATCACGGGCTTGCCCGCGTCGATTTTTTCTTCCGCTTTCTCGGACTCGTCCTCGTCGATATCCGATTCCTTGAGCAATCCGGTGAAGACGAGGAACTCGTCGAACGTGCCGTCGGGATGGGTTTCGTTCCATTTTTTGACGAGCTCCTTGTACGCGTCGATCTCTTCCCATGATTGCAGCACGATCTTTCTTGTTCGGTCCTCGTTGAATGGCGGGAAGAGCTTGCCGCATTTCACTTTCGAGATGTACGTGATCTCGTGCTCCTCGGTGAGCGTGAACGGGTAGGTCTGGCACACCATGGGTGAGAAGTTGTGGATGCCGCACAAGCCGATCGCCATGTGGAAGGGACAGGTCTTGCGCTTGGCATCCTGGATCATGCCGACCACGTGCCCCTTGCCCTCGATCTTGATGATCGGGTAGAAATTCAAGGTTTCGACGGATTCGTCGTAAAACGTGAGAAACTGGTACGGGTGCATCCCGGGAATGTTGTCCAGGATGCGCTTCGCATCGATGGTCGTGATCAAGACCGTGTATTCGCTGCAACAGAAGCCGGTGCAGTGCTGCACGCAATAAAAAGGATTGTCCGTGAGCGCCGGGCTTGTCGTGATCGTTTCCGGGTCACGTTTTTCGAGGGCAGCGTGATCATCCTTGATAGGTGCAGCCGCGCTCTTTTCCGCGGCACTGGCCGTGTTTTTCTCCGAAATAAAACCTCACCAGAATCTTGGCGTCATTTTCGAGGAAGGGATGCTTTTAGAAACCATTTCGTGGCTTAAAATGTTGCTGCGTGTCACGTGTAGACCAGGGGAATTTCCCGTACCTTCCCCCCGTCCACGATGTAGGCTCCGATGTCGAGCTCACCGCGCTTTCCGTCGCCGGCGATGAGCCACAAGAGTGTGGAGAGGCGTGCCGCGTTTTTCATATATTTCACGTCGGTGCCGGAAACGAATTGGTTCCCGGGATGCGTGTGGAGGATACCAACGAGGGACCGCGGTGGATCACGAGCTTTTTCTTCCTCCATCATTTGATATTGCACCACGGGATCGATCTCGAACGCCACGGGCGACCTCACGAGGTTTTCGATCTCCCGGACCGCCTTGACTTCGATGACCGGTCCTGAACCGCCTCGCGTTACGTGGCCGAAAAGCAGCGCGCAGGCCTCGTGCGGGTGGTTGACCCTCCGCATCGCCACCACGATGCTCACAAGGGCTTGTGGCATCGTCGCGACAGCGCCTCGCCACGATATCTCGGGCTCATCTCCCATAGCAATCACGAAAAAAGTGGTAAATCATTCCCGCGGGTGAAATTCCCGGCGGGTTCACTCGATCTGCTTGAAGCCGTCCTTGGTGATGACTGCGAGCTGTATCTTTGAACCGGAAGCTATATCACGGGCTTTGGCCGCAGTGACCGCGCGGCGCGCCAGATCGATGCCCTCTTTTTGGCTTAACCCTTTCTTGAAGCCAGCTTCGAGAACACCGAGGGCATAGGTGCTGCCACTCCCGAACGAGAGAAAATCTTCCTCCTCGAACAGCGAGCCGATGAGGTCCACGCCGAAGATTTTCAAGGCATTTTCCTGGACATCGTAACCAGCGACGAGCATCATGGACAAGAAGTAGGAGCGACCCTGAAACAGCAAGTTCCGGATGATGTTCACGATGTATTTCAGCGGCGCTTCTTTACCTGTTTCGATTGTTTTCAACCGGGCATTTGCCCGGGCTTGATCGACGACATACTGGCAATCGGCCACTCCACCACTGATCGTGGCCGCGGCATGGTCGGAAATCTGGAACAATTTCTGCGCATTTTTCGTGGCGACGAGATATCCCGCTGTTGCTTGTGATTCGGTCGCCATAACGATCGCATCCGCGGTTTTCAACGCAAGTGTTGTAGTTCCTGTAGCTAATTGCCCCGACTTCATCAAATCGTCAATGCTGATCATGTTTTCCTAACACCTATGTAAAACGTATCGGCCAAATATATCTAATTTTGGTTTAGAAAAAATTAGTTCGACTCATATTTCTTCCTAAAACAACGTTTCCTTGGAACATAACTTAACATTCTAGCTTTCATGGTCTTATTTATTGTTGGTCTTATTTATTGTCTTATTTATTTGGTAACGTTGGCAATAGCGTGATTCACGAATTACTCTCACGCGGCCACGAGGTCGTCGTGTTCGAGCTCGACACCAAGAAGAACCGGAAAATCAGCTCGCGATACTCGAAGAAGATCACGATGTCGTGGGGGAATCTCTTGGATGGTGAATCCATAGATCGATCGCTCGTAAACGTCGATGTTGTTATCCATCTAGCGGCAATCATTCCCCCGCAGAGCGAGGAAAACGAGTCCTTGTGTTTCAAGGTCAATGTTCGAGGAACAGAGACATTACTCTCCCGCATCAATTCAAAGGACCGGAAACCTGGCCTGGTGTTCACGTCATCGGTTAGTGTTATGGGCCCAACGCAATCAAAGGAGCCTCCGATTAGCGCTTACGACCCCCCGAACCCGACCACGAACTATACGCAGTCAAAAGTGGCTGCGGAGCGGGCCATCGCTGCATCCGGGGTGCCTTATTGCATCTGCAGACTCGGTGCAGTGCTTTCGTCACAAAGCTCGTTGAATCCGGCGCTGTTGAAGGAAGCGTTCAATATGAACCTCGACGGCCGAGTCGAGATCGTGCTCGACCTGGACGTGGCATCAGCCCTCACCCGTGCCGCGGAACTGCTCGTGGAGGGTTGCTAAACAGTTCAGATTTACATGAACAAAGTTGGACACGACATGGATGATATTGTGGTTTAAAGGCCATCGATGAGCGATGCATGGCATCATGACATCATGCGTGAGAATTGGCATCGCCGCGTCGATGCTGGGCGTGTGCACCCGGACGATACGGCGATGGGACGCAACGGGGAAGATCACGTGCACCAGGACGCCGGGCGGGCACCGGCGGATATCGTTGGCTATCATCGAACGCCAGCAACCTCGTGAGACTGGGCTTGAAGAGGAAGGCTCGCTCACATCTGGGCGAGACACTTTAGCGTCGGTGCAGTGTGGGTGACCAACCGCAGGATCCATAGTCAGGTAACCCACACAGCACCTAGCGAGTGACGCTCGACCTGATGGCGAATGTGTGAAATAAAATAACGGTACTTCGGTGAACGGCAAGGTGCTTAATATCGGAGGAGGGAGGAAAAATGGCTTCCAGCGTCACGGACGCGACCTCACGATCGAGCTTTTTAAGAAAATAGGGATCGGCGCGTTGGATGAGAGATGTTTTACGAAAAAAGAATATTTCATCGATTGGATGGACACGGACGAAAGCCAAGCCTTACTCTCCTTTCAAAACCATTCGTATGAGGACGCGGTCGCCTTATACATAAAGCCCTTGAAACCTTTTCGACCTTTTATCCGATTGATGAGTCCCTTGATACGGCGGAAAATGGAGCAACAATCCCCGTGGGTGTCAAAAACGGCGTAACGTGAGCTTTGTTTTGAAAAAAATTAGATTACTCACATTTCTTCCTTGAGGACTTTCATTATAAAGCACGTGTCGATCGACCGGACACCTTGAATGCTACCTATCTCGTTCTCGATGAAATCCGTGAGGGCTTCCACGCTCTCCGCTGCGACCTTGATGAGGATTCCACATTCGCCCGAAAGAAGATATGCCTCGTTGACCATGGCCAGGGACGAGACTTTTTTTGCGATCTGCTTGGAGGCCTTCAACTCAGGAACGATCTTGATGGTTGCCTTGACCTTTTTTTCGCTGATTTTTTTATCGTTTAGAACGATCGTGAACTTCTTGATGTATTCCTCGTCGCGCATCCGCTTCACGCGGCGGCGGACGGTCGCCTCGGTTTTTCCCACGCTGTCAGCAATCTCCTTGAAGGACTTGGAGGAATCCTCCTTCAGCATGGCGAGAATTTGTCTATCGAGATCGTCAAGGGAGGATTTGGAAACTGCGGGTTTCGCATCTTGGGTTTCTTCAGTCATGGACATCATGTCTCGATTGATGAACTTGATCTCGATTGATGAACTTGATCTTCAGTCATATAAATTCGATCATACTTTTATGCATTTCGATCATTTTTTTTTAAGTATCAATAAAGTGAGTGTGAATGTGGCGCAAGAAACGCACGGTTGGTACCGATCGCGCATAACTCATTTAGCACGGCCATAACTTATTTGAGCCCAGAACGGCCATAACTTATTTGATGCAGCGCGGTACCACGAGATGCGCCGAAACAGCGCGGCGTGGGCTGCCAAGTTGAAAATGATTGGCCCGACAACACCATGGCCCCAGGCGACGATAAAGAGCAGCGGAACTTGCCCGGCTTGGAGGATCTCCTTTCGAACATCGAAAAATCCAAGCCTTTGGACGAGCTTCTCAACGAAGTGATGGACAAGGAGCTCCAGAAGCAATACAAGGTGAAAGAGGAGCGAAAACAGCGCATCATTCAAGAGCTCGTCAATGCATCGAAGATCTATGAAAAAATGCCGCTGGATCGGCTTGCCATCAAACTCAACGAGGACATCAACGAGATCCTGGATCTCCTGGAACAGATCATCCTCAACAACGAGTTCACGGGCATCGCGATATCGGGAAAGGAACTCATGTTCACCAAGATACAGCGGAAGGATGAGCTCGATCAGAAGCCCTTTCTTGTCGTGAGCACGGCCGTCGTCAAGCCGTCGCCAACACCTGCATTCCGGCCCCAGGTGGAGCCTCTCAAGCGCAAGAAGATCGACTTGCAATTCAAGGTGCTCAAGGACAAGCCTGTCGAGCAAGTCTCAGTGGAATCCGAGAATTTGATCGTGGAGCCCGAAGTAACGCCTGTCGCGGCACAAGTGCAGTTGAAGCTCAATCTCACGAATAACACGGCCAAGAACTTCGAAAACGTGCTAATCAAGTTTCTCATGCAAGGCACTGCAAATTTAATGCGCATGAAGCCATCGTACGCGGTCACTGGCGAGTTCCAGAACGAGATCATCGTGCCCAGTGTTCCGGCAAATTCAAACCGGCGGATATTGCTCTATTTTGCCCCGATGACGTGTGAACCGCTGGAATTCGACATCCTCGTCCAGTACAAAGACCCGAAGGGAAATTTCATCGATGAAAATCTTGCCGAGAAAATAACCATCACCAATCCCGTCTTTGCAAAGAAACCGGCGATATCCAAGGAAGAATTCCAGGCTATTATCACGCAGCAGTTGAAATTCAAGGCGATCAAGAGCTACGGCATCCCCGCGTCGCTGAACCCGACCGATGCCTACCTCATCATCAAGGAGATCTTGATCACGAACGAGTTCGAGTTCGTGGGGGAGAAACTCATCGAGGACAAGAACCAGTACCTTGGCTGGTATTACACGTCATTCAAGGAAGCAGAAAAACTCGACGATTTCATCGTTATCGGGCAGGTGCTCAACAAGAAAATGGAATTCTTCGCCATGGGGAATAACGCAACCCAGCTGTTGAGCGGGATCACCCACCTCGCGAAAGCTTTACGGACCGCCTTGATTGATCGGGGAATCATCAAGGGCGAGTCCAACCTGGTCGAGCTCGTGTGCCCGTCTTGCGGCGGCGTGCTTGAACGAAATCCCGCTCCGGGCGAGATCCACGCGTGCAAGTTCTGCGGGGCCAAGCTGCAATTTTAAATGGCGGGAACACCACTTGAAAAGTAATCCGCACATTCTCGTGACTTTTCACCCCGTCGAGCTGCCATGGACCCGCTAGGAACGCTGATCGGCATCATGCTGGGCATCGGAGGCGCATGCTTGTTTAACTACGCTCCCGTGCTGAAAAAGGAGGCATTGAACACCCTGGACGAGCTCACCTTGAAGCGATTTGGTTCTAGCATCAAGATCTTGATCACCAGCAAGGGCTGGATGGCCGGAATAATCATGAGTCTCGTCGGCACGGCCTTGTTCACGATCAGCGCGAGTATCCTGGGCCTTCTCACCGTGGTCCCGCTCATGTCGTTTGGCGTGGTCATACTCGTGATATACAGCGTTAAACATTTCCATGAAAGACTTCACGCACGGGATTTCCTCGGGATCGTGTTCGTCGTGAGTGTTCCGGTATTTCTTGCCCTTTCGGAGATCGGGGACGTGCAGGCGAATATCGAAACTCCTGCGGTCTTCATCGCGTTCCTTTTAGCATCCATCGTGATCGTGCTGGTCGCGATCATTCCCTTCTTGGTCAACTTCAAGCTTGGAAACAAGCGCCATTCGGGACTCATCTACGCTATTTCCTCTGGAATGACGTGGGGTGTTGGCACGTTCTTCATCCAGGCGACCCTCGGCCTCTTAAAGAACGCTGGAATCGTTTCTTTGCTGAACATCGCGCAATTTTTCTCGGTGTTCATGACATTCAACGAGCACGTGGTCGCGTCGATCATCGTCGGGATATCAGGATTACTCATCATCGTGATGAGCACGTTTATGCAACAAATTGCCCTGCAGCGGACTAAACTCGCCGTTGCATCGCCGATCAGCCAGACCATCATCAACATCATTTCCATCACGGGAGGGATTACGATCTTTGGACAGCCTATCGGAAATCCGTTTTTTTATGTGATTTCTTTTTGTTTCGCAATATGTGGAACATTTTTACTTTCAAAGTTTCAAAAACAAGACCAAGCCGCCCGCGCGAGTGAAATCCAAGGCACCGGGCAAACCACCAAGACGTGAACGAGGCGCTGGCCGCGTCGAAGCCATGCCGTGCAAATCTTATACTCTAACCCACCATTCGATGATCATGAAGCAGCCCCTCGCGCTCTAGCCCCGGGACCCCATCACCCAAGCCACGTGAAACCACGATGAAACACCAGAAAGATGTCGAGCAGTTTCGCCCCGAGATCGAGAAAATTGCAAAGATGCTGCGGGAAGCAAAGTACGCCATCTGCCTGACTGGCGCGGGCATCTCGACGGACAGCGGGATTCCCGACTTCCGGTCGCCGAAAACGGGGCTGTGGAACCAGAAGGACGCGCAAGTCCTCACGGAACCGAAGTCGTTCGACAAGGCTATGGAATTCTTCTGGAAGATCGGGTACAAGATCGGGAAGATCCTCTTGAAAGCCAAGCCGAACAAGGGCCACATGATCATCGCGAAATGGGAGAACGAGCGGGGGATTGTGAAGGCCGTTATCACCCAAAACGTCGACCGGTTGCACCAGAAGGCAGGATCGAAGAACGTGGTCGAGCTGCACGGGAATGCATTCGAAGCCACTTGCCCATTTTGCCGCGGCACCTACAGCATGAAGGAGCTCATGAGCATATACAAGGCATCGGGAAGGAAACCGCCGACGTGCATGATATGCAGCTCGCCCGTGAAACCGAACGTCGTGCTGTTTGGGGATCCCATGCCGCGAGGCGCGATGGACAGCGCCATGGACGAGATCCGTCAATGCGACGTTGCCATTCTCCTCGGATCCTCGTCCGTCGTCTATCCAGCCAATTACTTGCCCGTGCTCGTGCACGAGAAGGGGGGCAAGGTGATCATCGTGAACGAGATGAAAACCGATCTCGACCAGATCGCCGAGGTCGTCGTGAACGGGTCGATCTCGCACGTTCTAGAAAAGATAGACCAGTTACTCTCAAGTCCTTAAAAATGTTGACCGGCCTTATAATAATCGTCGCTAGACATTGCCGCGGGACGCCGCGACGACCACCAACCTTCCATGCCCCGGATGTTCCCGTGCGATGATAAATTGTATAATTTATTGTCCGCGCCCGGATCTGTTTAAATACGCTTCGCTTGAACCTAAAGCTTGGAGGTAATAACATGTCCCCGAAACCAAAACCCGAAGAAGATCCGGTCTGGTTGAATTTTACCATTGAACCTACCGAAAAAGCCCGTTGGAAAGTATATGCGATGATAAGAGGTATTCCCTTGGCGACGTTCATCAAGATGGAAATCAACAAGATAGTTGATGCGGAATTCGAAGCCTCGCTTAAAAGCTTGCTCGATTTCAACAAAGATATCCTTGGAGTCATGATCTTCCAAGATAATCTCCAGCTCTTGCACCGACAAGGGGAAATCGAATCCGAGAATGGCATGCGGATGATCTCGCAGATCTGGAGAAAATTTAACCGTCCGCTGTGGAGCTGTCGATATCTCCAAGAAAAGATGCTAATCATTCAAATGCTCGATGATCGTCTCGTCTTGAAAAGTAAACCAGATGGTGCAAATGGTGGACTCACGATCATCGGATATCGGATGGAGAACAATTATAAATTCCTTGCACGGGTAAAAGCGAATGGAAATTCCATCGTCGCGCTCGCGGATCTCCAGCGAGTGGCGTATAAAATGTTCCCGCCGCAGCCACGACTGGTGGAAAAAGGAATGCTGGAGAAAATATTGCCCGAATTTTATCAGGGTAAATCCCAGCTGCAAGCCATTGATTTGCTGCGGCGGATTCCCTTGGTTCCTCAAGAACAAACCGCTCTGAAGGAACTGGAGCAATTCATCGGAAAACCGATTCCCGCGATTCCACCATTCCAGGACGGGGATATCACCCGATCGAACCCGCAATTCGATTCGGTTCCCCTCATATACTTCGCGATTGA
>JAUQYW010000627.1 GCA_030587525.1 Candidatus Sigynarchaeota archaeon
GTTTGCATCCATGTACGATTCCATTGATACACACCACCTTTAGTATATTTAACAAGATACGCACTACTTGCATTTGCACCCACGAGGTAGATTGCATCACTCGAGATACCCAGATCATTTCCAACAGTTGCATAACCAAGATTCCACTCAAGATTCCATTGCGGATTACCTTCCAAATCATATTTTGCTATAAATGCGGATGCGCTATTATTTCCAGCGATGAATATACTCGTGGAATCAATTTCTATGGCGTTCCCATATTCATTGGTTCCACCGATGCCCCAGGTCTTATTAAATTTAGCATAGAAGGGAAGATGGCTATTGCTTGCTGGAGATACCGAAATTGGCATGAATTCCACGCTACTGCATGGTTGGATGAATACTGAACACCCTATTGCAAAGAGAGAGATGGCGAGTATGAGTCTTCTGAGCATGTGAATGCACGTTGATTTATCTTGTCTGATCGTAAGAGATTCTAGACTGTAAAGGCCCTCATGGTTACCAACAAGATTGACGAACGTGTTTTTATAACTTGTGTTATCTCTAGTTTGAAAAACCATGTTCGATGCGGAAATGAAACAAGAGCTCGGAATTCACCCAAAATCGAAAGCGCAAGCTTAACCAAGTAATTGGGCGAGTAGTACCTTCACATCCTTGAGATCAATTCCACATCGAAAGAAATTATCTCCTCTTCTTAAGACAGGTATTTCCAAGATGCCGAGCATCAGCGCGTCCGTCATGGCCTCGGGATCCACGTCGATCTCCCGCTTCACGTACGCCACGCCCGCCGCGTCCAGCATAGCTGCTAGCGCCTTGCACCTGGCGCAGGTGGTCGTGCTGAACAGCTCGATGGGTTCGCTCGTCACGGATCATCGCCATCCACATTCCCGGGCTTGGCGGTGCGCCGCCTGATCACCGCCGGTTTCCCGGGTTCCTCGGTCTTTCTCGCCTTGGCCGTCGCCACGCTCGCTGCCTCGGATATCGGGACGGGGCGCTCGCGCCGGACCGCGTGGATCGGGTTTAACGCGCCGCACGCCGCGCACTTTCGGGTCTTCATGGCCACGGTCGCCACGAGCGGCCGCCCGCACTTCCTGCACGTGAACACGATGCGGTCGACCATCATATATCACCCCGGGTGCCATCGATTATGAGATGAGCTACCTTCATAGCATGGTCGAATTCAAACCGAATTTAAGGAAAAAAAGATCTATTAAATCAATTTCGAGAGAAACTTGCCGGCGTTCTCAAAGAACGAGCGCCAGTTTGGGTGTTGGTTGATCCATTTTAAGGCGGCATTCACAACTGGGTACTTGGATTGTGATATCGTATCTAAAAGGTCCTTGGAACCTTTCAGTGCATCAAGCATTTCAAGATATTCTTGATGATTCGCCAATATTGTCCATTCTCCGGTCGATACGGTCTTATTATTCAAAAGCTTGGCAAAAATCTGGTCGCATTCCTTCAACTTCTTCTCGATTTTCGAGAAGTGCTCATCAAACTCGGGATTAAAAGCAATGCCGAGACGAATGAGTTTTTCGATTCGAATCAATCTTTCCCGGTCTTCGTTATATTGGGGATCATTTTCATTCAAGAACGCTTTACCGCACGTTTGAAGCAATTTAAAATCGATTTGCAAGTAAAATTCTTCAGCTATGTTATCTATATCTATAATGGTCTTAATATCGCCGAGTTCAAATACTCCAGAAAAGATTCTACTCGCAATCGCTTGAAGCCCGCGATTCAACTCCGTAGTAATTGATGCCTTGTATTTCTGATATGTCGACATAAAAATATTGAAATTCTCTTGCCAGGCTTTCATTCCGCCTAACCCAACAAATCGTTCATATAAAAACTCATGATAAAACTCGGAAAGATTGACTTTGATCTGGCGTTTTCGAAAATCATCCCGCATTCCTTGAACAATTTCAGGACTGAGATATGTCGGAAATTCCATAAGTTGTTCTTTCCAAACCGGTTTCAAAAACTCAATCTCACGCTTGAATTCAAGAGGAACATCGTTATCCCACACTTCGTGGAAGGAATGGCCCACTTCAGTTACCTCGATTGCGGGTTCTATTTCAAGGGGGATCCCATATACGAACAGATTCATTTCAATAAAGACTTGCTTTATTCTTGCCAATTCCTTAATTTTAGTATCTTCTCGAATCGCTAGCTTTTCGCTTACCCTTTTTGACAGTTCTTGAGCTTTATTGAGAAATTGATTATGGAATACTATCATTAACTTGAAAAATGCAATGTTTTGCTTCAATTCCTTGATTTTATTCTCTGGTAAGATAGAAGCCATTTCGATCGGTATTATTTATGGAAACACGGCGATAAAAATACTCACGCGCCACCCCGCACGACCGCAACCACGGCGCGGAAGTCGTTGATCACGGGCACGATGTCCCTGGCGATCGCTTCGTTATCGTAATTTTCGATGCTCGTCGCCAATTGCCGCGCGTGGGCACCGCTGCACCCGAGCAGCTCGGCGACCGACGCGAGCTTGCCTCGGCGCTTGAGATCTTGAAACAGCGAGGCAGCCGCGGCCATGACCCGCTCGCCGAGCTCGGCCAGATCCCCGCCAGGATATTGTTCCGAGATGGCTTGCTCCGTGTCCAGGATGGCCTGGGTCGCTGTATCCATTACCGGCAGACTCGACGCGGCACGGTCCACTGCAGCTTCGCCGAACTGGGTCAAGCGCGTCGTCACGCCTTTTTTCAACCCGCTGGGGTTGTACCCGTCCTCGGCGAGCATACGGCGCTGGTTGAGCACGTCGACGGCACGCTGTGCCATGGCTTTCGACCGGGCGATCACATCCTTTTGCGCCAGCCTCGGTTCCCGCTTGGCGATGGCTTCCTTGCACTTTTCAGCGATCAAGTCCTTCATCCAGTCCTCCTTCACGCCCTGGTTCCCCGACTGTTTCATGGCGGTGAGGACGGCGATCACCTCGTGCTTGACGGGGCCGAGGTCGGCAAGGGCTGATTCCAGCAAGGAATGATCGAGATCGACTCGGATAGTCGCTTGCGGTGTTGCGGTAGACTTGGTCCGGGGCACTGCTGCTGCGAGGCTCGCATCCACGGCGACCAGGAACGCCGTCGCAACGTCGGGGCGCTTGAGGTAACACGTGCCATCGGGCATCTCGGACATGTACCGGCGCTGGTACGACGCGTGCCGCGAGTGCTCGTAGAGCTGCTCGTCCTCCAGGCCGAGCGTCGATGCCATGGTTTCCCGGGCTTGTCCTTGGCCGAGCCGGAACACCACCACGGTCGATATGTGACCCAAGACCGAGTCTGGCAGCTTGGCCGGGTCTTGCGCCGAGATGATGAAGTAACTCGACCCGCGAGCGATCGTGCCGATGACCTTGCCCACACCTTGCGCTACCCGCGGGGATGGCTTCTCGACGCGCTCGTCATAGAACACCTTGTCGATATCGGGCACGACCAGCAAGACTGGCTTGGTCATCGTCGAATTTTCCACGAGGGACTGTAGCTTGAGCATGAGTATTGCCTTGAACGCCCGCTTCTCGGCACCCGACGCGGCTGACAGGTCGATCACGGTCGCGCGGTGCGCCAAGAACGTGTCGTCCAAGGCCGGAGCGTCGGTGATGCTGTACCATGGCTCGGCCCAGCCCTTGAAATCGCGTGCCAGCGCCGCGGCGACCGAATGCTCCGGCATCGACTTGGCATCGAAGGCGAGCTGATCGACGAGATCCCCTATCTTTGGTAATAGATTCGCAGTAACCGATGTCTTGAGGGCTTCTCCTAACCGTGACGCCAGGAATGTTTCTTGATCGCTCGAAAACCCGTGGATCGCCGCCAATGCAGCCACGAACAGGTTTGCATAGTGCATAGAGCCGCCGATGTTGCTCGCGGCGGGGATCATAGGGTTGAGCTCGATATCAGAACCGAGTAACAGCACGCGCGAGCCCGGGATATGATAATCGCCGTGGTCGTCGATGATGATCGTAGTGAAGGGATTGGGGGTGCTTAGCAATATCTTGAGCAAGGTGACGCGCTCGGCCGTCTTGCCGCCGGCGATGCAGCACCCGCCGCGGAAATGCTCGAAGCGGATGCCCGCGTCGGCGATGGCGGCCAGAGACTCTGGTTCGACGACCTTCCCGATGACCACGTCGTTCTTTATGGTCACGGGAGCGTGCGTCTCGACCGCGGTGCCGACCGGGACATCGGGGGCTATTTCCTTGGGGATGGTTGCATCGACCGCGAGCTCGTCGCCCATGAAGTACCCGAGGCAGCGTGACCGGCCTGCACGCTCGAATCCGAACCCGGTGAAGTGTCCGCTAAGCGTCGCTGCCATGATGTCCGCCGACGCGCCCGCAGCTGCAGTATCTTCTGCCGAGATACCGGCTCGGAAACCGACCTTCCACCCGCCATCGCGCGACGCGTACCACGCGGCCCTCTCCGCCTCGGTCTTGAACCCGAGGGCAATGAGCACGCGCGATTGCAAATTGGACCGCTTGGTGAAGGGTTGGAATTTCACGGCGCGGAGCTCGATCGCGTACCTGTACCGGACCGCCGGATGTTGTTTCAGCGCCCGGATGATGAACCGGTGGTTGAGCCGCACGTCGATCGGGACGGCCTTCCACGACCATTTCCTTTCGCAAGCGGGAGAAATGGCGTTTTCAAGGGGTGTGGCGCCGATCTTGACCATGGTAAATGCAGCAAGGCGCGACAAGGCGATTGCCAGGGCAATCCCGGCGTCGAGCAAGGCCATTCCCCACGCGACGAGGCACGTGGCACTATCGCCGGCCATCCCGGCGACTGAAAATAACGCGATCGTGAATGATGCGCCCAAAGCGAGCGAGCCGCCAGCGATGGCGCGTCGTAGGAACAATACCTTGGTATCCGGTATCACGGTGCTCGGGGAGGGTGCTGGCTTGCCGGGCGAGGCCGTCGTACCAAGTCGCGTGCCCGGCACCATGTCCTCCATTTCGTTGTACTTGGATGCGCTTTTCATGCGAGAATCGAGGGTCGCAATGTTATAAATGAAAAAGGATGGTGGTAGCGACGTGTGAAAACTTGTGCCCTCATGAAACTGAATAATTATATATTTGAATACTGATGCGAAAGCTGGCGAATTTGTACATGCTAAGTAACAAACCGTTAAATAGGGGTGATGTACCTAAGCATTATCTATTTTAAACGGAGATCATGATACAAATGGAGTCAAAAAGACCACGATTTACTTGTTTCAGCATTTTTTTTGCTTCGATCATGGTGATCGGACTATATGAGGCTATAATTCCCTATAGAGAGTTCCGGACGAGCTTGAATTCACTGTCGACCAGTGCCAATCCGAGTTATGTGTACACGAACACGAATTTCACCTATCCCCTCGGGCAGAGCGGTAATTATCTCGAATTCACCGATCCCAATCCGACGTGGATCAATTACTGGTTGAGGCGGAACGGCACTCTAGTATCTTCAGGACCCTGGATAGGTAATATACGGGTCAATATGGATGGAATTCCGACTGGACAATCTATCCCTGCTTCGTTAGAATTGAGAGACCTTTCCAATTCATCATCGACGACGACCACGTATTTTGTCACGGTCTTCGAACACTGTTTCAGCCTGAACATCGCGACTTCGGTCGCTTTACCAAGTCGTTATTCGGTTTCGATGCGATTGAATAAGACTTTGATGCAATATGCGGATAATGGAGCCGACCTTTGTATGCAATATTATAACGATACAGTGCGCCGATGGAACATCATCGATATCTACAACGAGACGTCGTACGCGTTACAAAACACGCTGATCTGGTTTGCATTGCAATCCAGCGTATCCACGGCAGGGGATTCATCGCATTACAGGATCTTGTCGAAGAATCCAACCCTCACGACCCCGGTTCTGTGGGATGGGAACCGCGTATTCTCGTTTTTTGATGATTTCAACGCCTATAATGTCGGGTCGAATATCGACGGGCAAGGTGGCTGGACATTCTTGAACCCTGGAGGCATTGCGACGAATGCAAGAATCGAGCGGCAAAATGGTCGAAAGCATCTCGCCTTGTATAGTGATGCGCTAGGGAAAGGAGCCCAGGTAAACCACGATTTTTCAGCTATTGATGATGATTATTACATCATCGAAGCCTTCGTGCTGAGCAACAGCTCGTCCGAAGCATGCATACTCGCTTTCTCCGACGGTGCCGCCACGTCGCTGAACGACATATACACGGGGTATGATGCTATTTATGAAGGCTGGGGAGGGACGTTGTCGAAATTGCGGAGATGGAATGCCGGTGCCTCTTCCGACATCGTCTCGAATAACACGCTCAACCTCGCCACGCAAACCTATCACAAGGTAGGTCTCCGGTGGACGAACCAGACCACCAATAATCTTAAAGGATACTGGAATGAAGGCGTGGCGATGCAAGGTTCGAATGCAATGCATTCTGCCCTGGATCACACGGCACTAACAGCATGGTATGCATGTGTCTGGTACTTCGATTGGGTGCGGATTCGCAAAATGTATGACGCGACACCATCGGTGACGTTCACGCAGGACTTGTTCCCGCTAGCGAATTTCACGATCCCAATTCAAGCCTTCATCGAAGGCAATTCAGTTCCTTTCACGTATACGGGGACCAGCGGGAACACACCGACCACGCATGTATGGACTTTTGGCGATGGAGGGACCTCGACAAGCATGAATCCGGCCCATGTCTATGCTCTGGAAGGTTCTTACTCGGTCCGGGTTAACGTGACAGATACTGATGGAGATTGGAACGTGCTTTCCAGCACGGTCGTGATCGGGAACAACCCACCGAGCCCCGACTTCACCACCAACGCCTCGACCATCATCGAAGGCCAAACCATCGGGTTCACGTATTCAGGCTCTGGAGGTAATGCTCCTTTTACATATAACTGGGGTTTTGATGATAGCACTGCGAATTACACCGCGGGACAGACGCCGCCACCTCACAAGTTTACCCAGCAAGGGATCTACCTTGTCAGAGTCACGGTAACGGACACGGACGGTGACGTCGTGACCTCGCCGTCCCATTCGATCACGGTGAACAACAACCCGCCCAGCCCTGACTTCACGACCAACGCGTCGACCATCATCGAAGGCCAGTCCATAGGGTTTACTTACGCGGGAACAGCAGGAAACCCACCGTTCGCGTACAACTGGGGATTCGGTGACGGGACGGCGAATTACACCGCGGGACAAACCCCTCCAGTTCATAAATACACGCATGAAGGGAGTTACACGACCCGGGTTACAGTAACGGACGCCGACGGGGACATCGTGATATCGCCTTCTCACGTCATCACCGTGCAAAACTATGTCCCAGCGGTCGATTTTGCTGCGAACGTGACCTCGGTTCCCGAGGGCTTCAACAGATCGATCCAGTTCACCTACACGGGGTCCGGCGGTAATCTCCCCTTCCAGTTCCAGTGGTATTTTGGCGATGGCCTTGCGAACAGCACGACCCAGAATGTTGCACACCCCTTCAATGTCCAAGGGAGTTACACAGTCACGCTGACGGTGACGGACAGCGATGGCGACACGGCTACTATGCGCAAAACTGCGCATATCAACGTCTCGAACTATGCTCCCGTGGCGGCATTCATCTGGAACATGACATCGATCCTTGAAAACCAGCCTGTAGGCTTCACCTATACCGGGACTGGCGGAAATGAGCCGTTCACGTACCAGTGGAATTTCGGAGAGGGTTTTGGTAATGCCACGGGCGCCAATCCGAGTCACCGGTTCCAGCTCGAAGGGAATTACACGGTCACGCTGACCGTGACCGACGCGGATGGCGACATGTCAACATACCATCAAGTCCTTTCGATCAAGAAACCCGACACGCTAACGCCAATCATCGTCGTAGCAGCAATTGCCGGGGGCGTTGCCTGCCTGGCAATAGTCGGCGTCACACAAAAGAAGCGGAAAGCGAATCTAGCCCCTGGATCTGGAGGGAAAAAATCCAAGGAAGATGGCCGCGGTGATATGCTTGAACAAGCAGACGGGTCTGTCAAACTCGACTTCATCATCACGACGTGTCCACATTGTGGGAAGAGCGTACAAATCGATTATTCCGTCTGTCCATATTGTCAAGGAAAATTAAAGTAAGTTGGGTATCTTGCTCGCTTAAGTGTCTTGAAAATTCCGTTTTCTCTTTTTCCCCTAATTTTTACACTAGTACCGCGAGTCAGAAGTCTCTGACCAGATGTTGAAAAAGGCGGAAAACTAGAATGTTTAAATTCTTCCATTCATTTGGCTGTAGAAACACGGTAATTCTACGGTGCCAGGTCCCCCGCCAAAAAAGATAACGTTATCGGAGCGACAGAAAATGATATGAATCCAATACTAGCATCGCACGAAAACTCGGCATCGACCGGCGTACGGTTCGTGAATGGCGAAAACGATGGGCGCTTGCAGAGACTTGTCTCGCGACCGTGGAAGGTGCAAGCAATAATAAGGCGCTTAAAGCCGCCATTATCCTCGTTCTCGATGATGCACCGCGCGTTGGAGCCCCGTGCAAATTCACGCCGGAGCAAGATGCCTTCATATTAGCCCTATCGTGCGAACCACCTGCAGATTCCGGTCGTGAAATCACCCACTGGACTAGCCGAGAACTGGCTGATGAGGCTGTTTCTCGCGCCATCGTGACATCGATTTCGCCCGCAACCGTTCGTAGATTGCTCGAAGGAAACTCGGTGAAACCCCACAAGAGCAAGGCATGGCTGAACCGCGGTCACGTTGATCCGGAAAGTTTCAAGCTGGATGTCGAGCGAATCACGAAGATTTACAAGGATGCGCCGGACTTGGCCCGTCGTGGCATCCACGTGGTGTGCACTGACGAGAAAACCGGAATCCAGGCTCTCGAACCACTGCATCTCACGTTACCCGTAAGACCGGGTTTGGTCGAACGGCGCGAGCAGGATTATACCCGGCACGGCACATTGTGCTTGATTTCCAATTTCAACGTTGCAAGCGGCTTGATCATTACCCCGAGCATCTTGCAGACCCGCAAGAACGTTGATTTTGCCAAGCATGTTGCTACCACAGTTGCCACGGATCCTGATGCGATATGGATCTTCGTGGTCGACCAGCTCAACGTGCACAAGTCCGAGGAACTCGTTCGATTCGTGGCCGAGGAATGTGGCATATGCATTGACCTTGGCAAGAAAGGAAAGCGGGGAATATTGAGAAATCAAATAACCCGCAAGGCGTTTTTGGAAGATGAGTCACATCGTATTCGGTTCATCAGCACACCAAAACACTGCTCGTGGTTAAACCAAGTCGAGATTTGGTTCAGCATTCTTTCCCGCAAATTGTTGAAACGTGGAACTTTCACGTCTATATCGGACTTGGAACAGAAAATACAAAAATTCATTGAATATTACAATAAAACGATGGCTAAGGCATTTAAATGGACTTATACTGGAAGACCACTAGCAACAGCGTGAAATTACAAGAAGAAGATGATGCCATTAATATAAGTAAAACTGGAGATGAACCAAACGATAACCAACAAGATCGACGGATCTGGTCAAGAACTTATGAACGGATGTACTAGCACCGGCACCGTGATGCCCGCGAAGTGCAGTATCACGCGGATGATGCCCCCGCCGCCAACGAGCGTGCCGAGGGCCTCCATTGCCACGTCCATGATGAATGGCTGCCAGCCCGAGTGCCCGTGCGACCCGAGCAGCATAAGCCCGCCGATGCTCATGAGCGCGCTCGAGATGACGCCGACGCCCTTCATGATCCAGCTAATGGCTGTGTTGAACGCGTCCATGGCAGGCCCCGCGGGGACCGTGTACAAACCCGCCCGCCCCGAGTTGCACAGCTGATAGCCCGCACAGCACGCCGCACAGGATGATGCCGTCGAGCAAGAGTCCAGTCCCGTGGTCGCGGCGCACGGGCATGAGCAGCATGCCGAATGCCATAATGAAGAACGAGGCGAGTATGCCGATCACGACAATGTTCACGACAATGTTCGACCTGATCGCCGAATTCCACCGGATCATGAACGAGTTTACTGATGATAGCAAGGAGGGCGATCCCCCGTGAATCAATTTTTTCTTTTTAATCGAAATCGCACGAACCCATCACGACAATACCGAGATGAAACCGAAATGCTAGCGACGATACCGTCCTTCCAGGATAAACAGCCGCGTGCGGTGCACGCGTGCTATGAATGTGGTGCCGAAGCGTGCCTCGAGGAAATCTTGCTCGTCGACGCGATCATCGAGCTGAGCCCGTTCATCATGGGCGTTTCAGAAAACTTCTCGCATTGCTCTGGCGACGATGACTTGTTCCACGACAACATCGTGAACTGCTGCGTGGCGTGCTTCGCGCAGATGATCCAGAGCATGGCGAGCTTGGATGCCGACGGTCGAAAACGACAGATAACGAGCCTAACGAGCGTGCTGCGGGACAGGCCCGTTGTCCCGGCGAGCACGATCATCACCCTCGAGCGCCTGCTTCTGAGCCTGGTCACCATGGAAAAGGCTTGGATCATGCCCGAACCCGTCTTGATCGAGGCCCTCTATTGCAGCTCGAGCAAGTTCAAGGACGTGCTGGACGAGCTCGGGGAAACCATCAAGCAGAGTTGAGCGCACATGTTGAAAACCATTGAATGCCCAGTTTGCGGGAACACGGAACTCCGGTACATCCCGGAGGCCAGCAAGAACCCCGCCGTTCCCATCGAGTACCGTATCACGTGCTGGGAATGCCACCACAAACTTCTCGTGTTCAGGCTCGGCGCGATCCCGGCCACCATCCAGGAATCCGGGACACCGGCCAAGGCGAAAGCCCGGGCGTGATGCCCGATGATCAATATTTTTAGATTAAGAATTTTAGGTGCCGCCATTTAAAACGGTCACTTGTCGTCGCCCGCTATCTTTATATGCCGGTAACGCGAGACTTTTACCACGAGTAATGGCGGGATCCATAGTCAAGCACTACCCACAGCCAATAATGGCAAGACGAGCACGGGGCCACGCGAACCATGAGAATAGATAAGCCATTCCAGGTATTTCCAAGCATTGCATTCGTCACCATCTTCTTTCTATCTAGCATGTTGGCCGCCAGCCCGCGATGTGATGCAAACCAACCCGTCATCGAATTACCCCAGGCAGCGCTAACCACGTCAGCCTTCACGATCCCTGCCGCCGAATGGACGCGCCAGAGCCGCGTTCCTGCAGCCGACAAGCAAGTCTTCATGTCCATGCAAGACGGCGATATCTACGTGCTCACGCAGGACAAGATCTTCGTTAAATACAACGCCAGCGGCGACTTGCAATGGAACCAGACGCTTGGCTTCGGCGGCGTGCCCGACGATCTCGTCGTGAACGGCTCCAGTTACTACATCACGGGCAACTTCTCGCAAAAGGCGTTCATCGCCCGGTATGCTATGAACGGCACCCTTGAATGGCGGAAGTGGCACGACGATTCGGTTTATAATGTGGGCAAGAAAGTCGTCATCGACGGCGGCGACATCTATTGGCTCGGCTCGCAAGGGAACACCACGGGCAACATGGACGCGTTCGCCACGCGATTCGACGCGGCCGGCAACCCGGCCTGGCACGTGAATTACGGCGTAAATTTCGACAGTGAATGGTTCGATACTGGAATTGTTTATAATTCAGCTTTATACATGATCGTCTGGGATGAAATTGAAGGGTGGATGGTCAAATACGATTTGAGTGGAAATTTCATTTATGAGGATGGCACACCTATTTGCGAAAGAGCAAATTTCGGAAACCAAATTTGTATCTATAATGGATTCATTTATACGATTGGCACTGTAGATTCTGTAACTTTAAATGTAAGGGTCTGTAAATTCAATTCAACCCTTTTTGGAATGTATATGAAAGATTGGGGTGCCGGTAGTGATGAAAACGCCCGCGCGGCATTTATATCCGATGGCGCGCTCGTCATCGCGGGCTCCACGACTAGCTTTGGCGTCGCTGCAGAGACCGCTTTCCTCGCGGGCTTTAACATGTCGGTTCTTGACGCTGGCGGCACGATGGCTGGCGCTTTCCTGTGGAAAAAACTTTGGAACACGGGTAGCGTTTCGCGGGCGTGGGCTGCGACGCCGCTGGCGGGAAATTGCCTGGTCGCCGCCGGCGAGATCGTGGACAACGGCCAACCCAGCATCTTCGTGTCCAAGCAGGTGCCCAACACGCCTCCCGCCATCGACGATCCCGCCGCCGTCTCCGCCATGGACCACGATCCGCTGTCGATCTCGTGGAACGCCACCGATAACTCGACGTACGGTGCCAGCTACACGCTATTCATCAACGGCTCGGCACAAGCATCGGGTTCGTGGTCGTCGGGCACGCCCATCGTCACTAGCATCCCGACCACGCGCATAGGCTCCTACAACTGCACATTGGTCATCGATGATGGATACGGCCTCACCGCCAGCGGCACGACCATCGCGACGGTCACGAACCGGCCGCCCACCATCACGACCGCGCCCGCCAACATCTCCTATGAGCTCGGCACCACGGACCATTTTCTCGTGTGGCGCGCCCATGATTACACGACCAGTTTCACCTTGCGGCGCTGTGAAGCTTTTGTCGACGGCATCAGCAGTTACAATGATACCTGGTCGAACT
>JAUQYW010000634.1 GCA_030587525.1 Candidatus Sigynarchaeota archaeon
TCCGTATGCCGATCAACGAGAACGTGCGCCAGCTCCACCTCCTCACGGACTCGACGATCAATTATGCCCGGATCCTGGATTCGAAGCAAGACACCATGTCCAAGCAACTCGCCCGGCAGGCAATGGGCTTGAAAATCGCCACCACCGAGCTCGCGTTCGAGGCATCCATCCATTGTTTCCGCACGATGGGTGGTCGCGGTTTCATCCGGCAATACTCGGTTCCCATCGGTTTCCTCGATGCATACTGCATGATCCACGGCGGTGGGTCGAACTACGTGCTCGAGGACTCGGAAAGCCGCCAACTCTTCAAATATATCTAGCCTTATTTTATGGCAAACACGATATAAATCGATTATGGTCAATGACACGAGTGTGATCATTATATGGGAAAACTACTTTGGAAACCATCTGCAAGCACTGTTCAAAAAGCAAATATTACCCGTTTTATCGATTTTGTCAATAAGACGTACAACCTCAAACTAAAAACATACGCGGATCTGTATACTTGGTCCGTGGAGAAGATCCCGGATTTTTGGGCAGCAGTCTGGACGTTCTCGGGCGTGAAGGCGTCTCAGCCCTTTGAAAAGGTCATAGAAGATGTTAATGTCTTCATTGGTGCTAACTGGTTTCCCGGCGCGAGGCTGAATTTCGCGGAAAACTTGCTCCGTTTTAAGGATGACCAGGTTGCGTTCTTGTTCCGGGGCGAAGGTCAGAAAAAAACGACAATGACCTATGCCCAGTTGCACGACCAAGTAGCGCGGTTGGCAAAATCACTCCGAGCTCTCGGGATCATCGCGGGTGATCGCGTCGGGGCTTATATCCCGAACCTCCCGGAAACTGCCATCGCGATGCTAGCGGCCACGAGCATCGGCGCGATCTGGTCGTCGTGCGGGGCGGAGCTTGGCCCGACAGCAGTCATCGACCGGCTAGGACAGATCGAGCCGAAGATACTATTCACCGCAGACGGGTACTTTTACAAGGGAAAGGTGTTCCCCACGTTGCCCAACGCGGAGCAAGTGATCAAGGCCATTCCATCGCTCAAGAAAGTCATCGTGGTATCTTACACGAGTGATAAACCGGATATCAGCAAGATTCCGAACGCGGTGCTTTACACCGAGTTCCTGGCAAAAGACAAGAAGCCAGCCATCAAGTTTGAACAGTTGCCGTTCAACCATCCCGTGTACATCATGTTCTCTTCAGGGACGACTGGCAAACCCAAGTGCATGGTGCAAGGCGCGGGTGGCATCCTCATCAACCACTTGAAAGAACTGATCTTGCAAACGGATTTACGGCGGGAAGACAAGATCATCTACATCACGGCACCATCGTGGATGATGTGGAATTGGTTAGTCAGTTCCCTCGCGGTGGGTGCAACCGTGGTGCTGTATGACGGCAACCCGAACCATCCTGACTGGCGGAACATGTGGAGCCTCATCCAGGAAGAAAAAGTGACCATTTTCGGGTGCAGCGCGAGCTACATTAACTTTCTCATGAGCCAGGGTGCCAAGCCGGGCAAGGAATTTGACTTGACCTCGCTGCGCGAGATTTCACAAACCGCTTCTCCCCTCTCGTCTGAAGGGTTCGAGTGGTTATATGCCGAGGTGAAGAAAGATTTTCACTTCAATTCCATCTCTGGCGGAACGGACATCAACGGGTGCTTCGCCGCAGGGAGCCCGACCTTGCCCGTCTACGCTGGTGAATTGCAGGCCGCGGCCCTCGGGATGAAGGTAAAGGCCTATGACGAGAAAGCCAATCCCGTCTTCGATCAAGAAGGTGAGCTTGTCTGCGAGGCTCCTTCCCCGTCGATGCCCCTTTATTTCTGGAACGATAAGGGTAACGAGAAGTACGCGAACGCGTATTTCAACTTCTACAAGCCCATTGGAAAAAACGTCTGGCGGCACGGGGATTACGTGATCATCCACAAGAAGACGGGGGGCATAACGTTTTACGGGCGATCCGATGCCGTTCTGAAGCCCTCCGGCGTGCGTATCGGTACTGCGGAGATCTACAACGTGGTGCAATCTATTCCCGAGATCGCCGACAGCTTGGCAATTGGACAGCCGTGGAAGGGAGACCAGCGGGTTATTCTGTTCGTCAAAATGGCACCGGGCAAAAAATTCACCGACGAGATCAAGACAAAGATCAAGAAAGCATTGCTGGAGAAAGCTTCCCCCAGGCACGTTCCCGCGGTCATTCTTGAAACGCCCGACATCCCCTACACGTTCAACATGAAAAAGGTGGAGATTTCCGTCCAGAACATCATCGAGGGCCGCCCGGTAACGAACCGCGATGCGCTGGTCAATGCAGAATCGCTCGACTTCTTTGAAAAGATAAAACCGGAGCTCCAGAAAGATATTTGAGACGCCGGGAAACGGTTTCTTTACCCCCTTCTTTTTTCACGGGGTTTCTTTCTTTGGATACCAGCCGCATAATATATCAAAGGAGGTCCATGCAGAACCATGAAAAACAAGCCCGATCATCAAAACGTTGGCAAGCAATATAAATTCATCGACGCGCACGTGCACGGCTTTCCGGACCGCCTTTTCGATGCCATTTGGACTTTTTTCACGAAGAATTACTGGCCC
This sequence comes from Candidatus Sigynarchaeota archaeon, assembly GCA_030587525.1. GTDB lineage: Archaea > Asgardarchaeota > Lokiarchaeia > Sigyniarchaeales > Sigyniarchaeaceae > Sigyniarchaeum > Sigyniarchaeum tengchongense. The sequence continues at coordinate 2,586 of JAUQYW010000634.1, forward strand.
GTGCACAAAACGTATGCCGACCAGCTCGGGCCTTTTTTGTCCGGTAAAGGTGTCACGAATTACACGATCTTGAACTACGCGCACAAGCCGGGCATTTCGCGTGACATGAACACGTGGACGAGCGAATTTGGCAAGCATCATCCTGACGCGTTGTGTTTCGGCACCATCCACCCCGGGGACGCTTATTTCAGGGAAGAGCTCCAGCGGGTGCTTGCACGCGACCAGCTAAATCTTCGCGGGCTGAAATTACAGATCCTGGTCACGGACTTCGATCCTGGCATACAACAGCTCGATCCCATGTACGAGGCACTCGTCGAACATGGCAAGATCCTCGTGATGCACGTCGGGACCGGACCCGGTGCGAACGAGCATGTTGGCATCAAGAAGCTGCGCCCCGTGCTTGAACGGTTCCCGAACCTCAAGTTACAAATCCCGCATCTTGGATGCTTCGAATACATGGAGTTCTTCGATCTTGTAAAGGATTATCCATCCATTTATTTCGACACGGCGATGGTGCTCGTCCAGCATTTACCATTCCCTGACCGGTTCAACAAGGAAACCATGCTCGATGCCTTGCTCGAAATCCAGGATCACGTCATGTTTGGCAGCGACTTTCCTAACATCCCTTATGACTATGACTTGAGCCTTGCGAGCATCGAAGACCTTCCTGTTGACTTGAAAGTCAAGGAAAAGCTCTGGTGGAAAAATGCTGTGAAGTTTTATGGCTTGTAATGCAGCAATGATTGAGAAAAAAAGAAAATAGAAAAATTCCAATGCTATTTCTGGCTTTACTTTTTTACAACGCTCGTCGCTTTCTTGTAAAGGTCCCAGGCTTTCGTGTGCTGCTCCATCGGGATGATGGGATATGTTTCCAGGGTGAACACGTCGTCGAGCCAGGCAGCCAGCAATTGCGCTGCCCACATGTCTTCTTCCTTGCATTCCCAGATGGCAATGATAAAGTTGTTACCACCAACGAATTCCATATTCTCGACTGTCA
>JAUQYW010000553.1 GCA_030587525.1 Candidatus Sigynarchaeota archaeon
TACGTCGAGGGTAAAACGGTGCCATTTTGCCCCATTTTCGGCCCACCGTACAGGGCCATGCCATCGCAACACGTGCGAGCACTGTCCATCAACGTGCCTACATAGGTAGCGTTGGGCTTTTCTTGAATCATGGTCGGTCCTGAAGCGTAGATGTCCAGGATCACGGGGATTCCGGGGTAGATTTCCTTCACCCTCGCAATCTCCGTGCACATCGAATCCGTGTGAATAAGATTCCACGCGTGGCTCGATGCATCAACGTATGGATACAAGATGCCATCGAGATATGGTCCGATTTGCACCGCGACGTTCCAGATCTCGGGCTGCAATGATGGATTCACCTCGTCCCAGTAGTTACAACCGACGAATGCCAGCGACGGATCGTAAGCGTCGGCGGCGTCTCGCATTTGCTGCAAGTAGGCTCCGGTGAAGAGATTCCGGTTGTCGGCTCCGGCCATAAAGTCGTCCATGAGGACGGCGGTGAAGATCGGATGCAATTTAGAGAATTGGGCCGACACGTTCATCCATTGGATGTAATCCCGGCCGATGGGTGCGTAACCCGTGCCGTCGGTTTCGGAGGGCGGGAGTAAATAGAGCCACGTCGTGAAATTGCGGGCCAAGAGGATGGCGCTTTGCTCCGCAGCGATTATGAAATCTTGAAAATCAGGCCATTCCGTCGTGTAATTGAAGATCAAGAAATGGAAGCAGTTGATCCCCAGCGCCTCGCAATGCTTGACGAGGGTGGTGATGTTGAAGTGGTAGGGTGGCCCGCCCGGCAACCAGTAATCGGGCACCGCGAATTGAAAATCAGAATCGGCCATTACACCACGAATTGAATCGCGCCGGAGCGTCCGGTTCCCATCGCCCACCCAACTTGGGTTCTCCAGCAGCGCGTGAACTTGATTGTAACGGAATTGCGCGATCTGGTAGGTGATGACCGGTGCCACGTTCACGGTCGAACCCGCGACAAGAAATCCCACCGAAAGCACGAGCAACAAGGCCGGGGCGGCACGGATTTTCAGGTCGTTTGAAACTCCTTGGTGTCCTTGCACCATCAGCCGCTTGATAAAGAGGAGGTACCTCACGCCCCACGCGACGAAAAGGACGATCAAGGTGCCTGCCAAGGAGAGGATCCACCACGAGTCCTCCCCCAGCCACACATTATCGCCCCATTTCAAAAAAGCCCAGGTCACCAGGAGCCCGACGCCGCACCAGCCAGCGATGATTCCCGACATGAATGCCTTGATTTTCCGTATCATGAGCGGATCTGCTTGATCATTGTCATCCAATAATTTAAGATGATGATATGTGCCGGTGCATGTAATATGCCATTGAGAGCAAAAAATATCGAATTTCAAAAAGGAAAAAGAAAAATATAAACTTTATTTGATCCTGGTATGCTTTACACGCATTTTCAACACGATCATGACCACGGCGATAGTACCGAACGCGAACAGCCATCCAAGATCATATCCTGGCACGACCACTCCTGCCGCGGGATATGGCCAGATCGCAAGCGGGTGCTGGTCCGCGTCGTTGAAACTCGTGCCCATAACAGGAATGATATAAGACATGTTCCACGTTATGCCATTGTTTGTCGCGTTCGGGTACCGGGTGGAATAATTGCCCCAATAATTTCCATGTGTGCCGTTGTCCCATTCATTGAGCGTGATTTGGAAGGATACGATTTTCCTTCCAAGCGTCATGATGAGCGCCTCCGAAATGCCATTGCCAGCAAACCGGTTGAGGTAGATAAGGTTCCCAGGTCCAAGTGTGTCGCACAAGATGCCGTAATTAATATTGTGTGAAGCATCATTTCCAACGATCGTGTTGTTTTCGGCGATATGCAGTATGATGCCGGTTCCACCCGTGTCACCGTTGCGGGAGAAATTGTTCGCAGTGATTGCGTTGTTGTGGCTTTCGTGGATAAAAATGCCCGCAATATTATTCGTCACGTCATTGCGTTGGATATGGTTTTCATAGCTATAGTATATCATAATGCCTTGATTGTTTTCAATGATTGTATTGCTCTCCACCACGTTATCTTCGCTCATATCTCTTATCAAGATACCACAGAACGAATTATTCGTCACGTGATTGCCAGAAACCGTGTTGTTGCTAGATTGCTGGATCATAACGATGCCTACGGAATTGTTATGAACGCTGCAATCCGTGATTGTGACGTGTGAGCAATTGAACAGCTGGATGCCCGCGTCATAAACTGTCCCGGCATTCGATCCCGAGGCTATGAAGGTACAATTCCGGATGACCAGGTACTTATCCGTGCCGTTCAAAAGAAGGCATGAGCCGACATGTCCCGCGCTGATAGAGATGTTCTGTAGGACATACGGGTTCGGCAACGTCCCTTGACCTGACCCCCGGCTCCCGATAAACACGGCAAGTTCTGCATTGCCATTGATAATCACCGGGGGAATCGTATCTGCAAGATGGATCCCGGCTGGCCGAGCCGCCGCGTTTTCAGGCGCTACCACCAATATTCCTGCGAGTAAAGTGCTAAAAACCAATACCTTGAACAAACCAATCTTTTTCTGGATTAATCTTGTTTTTTCACGCATTATTGTCACTTTTTTGTGTCGTGCTTGAATTGAGAGGTCTTGAGTTCGTCAGATCCAATCGTCCACTCCTATCCTTTTTACCTATATTAGAATTGTGTTCGATGCCTAAACTATAGGTCCGAGGGAGAATGCGTATGCCCGATGGCTTGTTTTTCCTCTGATCCTTTCTTATATACCATTTACCTTTGTCCACATACTTGTAGCGTGATGTGGTGGCGTGAAATGGCAAGCGATAACGTGTTGTTCGTGGTCGGCAAGCACGACGTGGGCAAGACCACGTTCGTGGAAAAGTTACTGCCCGTGATCACGAAGCGTGATTTCTCGGTGGGTGTGATCAAGGACATTCACATCGAGGGTTTTTCGATCGATCAAGAGGGCAAGGACACGTGGCGGCACTGGAAAGCTGGTGCGGCCATCGTCGTGGCCCGGGGCATTGACGAGACCGATATCCTCGTCAAGTGGCGGATGGCACTCGATGAAATCGAGCCCGCGATGGAATCGGTTGACATCGTGATCGCCGAAGGCTTCAAGGAGTTGCACGGGCGCAAGGTCATCGTCGCGAAGGCCGAGGCGGACTATGCCGAGATGGAACAGTTGCTCTCGAACGAGGACGACGTGTGGGGCGTGGCAGGGCCGCTGGTTGAAACAGGCAAGTACCGCGGCGCGTTCCCTGCCCTGGCCAGCGCCGCGGATCTGGAGGCCATCGCGGACAAGCTCGACCCGGTCGCGAAGCAAGCCCGGCTGCGACGAAATCGCCTGAAGATGCCGCTCGAATCATTCGATTGTGCTCTCGCTGTCGATGGCCAGCGAGTCCAGATGAAACCTTATGTTGCGGAGACGCTCAAGAACGTGCTCGTCGGGGCAATCGCCGCATTGCATTGGAATACCAAGGAAACCATCAAGCGCGTCGACGTGGTGCTCGGCAGAGGCGGTCCTGGTGAAAAATGGACGGTCGACATTCGGCTCGGCCAAAATATCATCTCGCTGAAAGAATTCGTCCAGCAATCGATCGCGAGCGTGGTGGCCGGGTACGTCGCCACGCTGAGCATGCCCCGGGATGTTAGCGTGGCAGCATGCAAGAAAATCGACGTCGCCATGCAGTGACGAACGAGCCTGTGAAAGATTGGGAAAGACCGAGAATTTCATTGTTTGCGCTCGCTCGGTTTGTTGCACCCGGGTTCGTGAATGGCAGCTCGATGGAAGGTTTTTTTAGTCATAGAGGATACTTTTGCTTATTGATGTACCAGTTTTCAAACCAAAACTTCGCAAGTGAATCGAAATGCCCTACAAAATCAACGTGGATTTCAACAAGTGCGATGGCGACTCCGCATGCCGCGATGTATGCCCACAAGAGTGTTACTTGGACCCGAAGGGCGGCAAGACAGTGATCAAGAAAGATTACGAGTGCATCGGCTGCGAGGCTTGCGTGAATTCGTGCCCCAATAACGCGATAAAGATCACTGAGGAATAAATGATTTTTTCAAGGGCCAGCAATAAGTGCGAAAAAATAAAGCCATTTCAAGAGCAGTTCTTTTTTTTCTTCATTTGAAGAATATTAAATGCGTTCCCCCAGGAGTATTACGCAAGCCCGGATGTATGCCCCCACGAGTGTTATCGAGGAATAAGTCAACTACCCGCGACTAAAGTCGCGGGCTTGCCGCTGCGATCCGCGGCAGAAATTCTGCCGCATCATATCGCGCGACGTTCGGGCGGTTGACTTTCGCCCTCCCGAACACGGCCTTGCCACGCTCGGATATGTTTCTCGCGGCATTCAAGTCCGCGTGGATCGAGAACCCGCATTGCTTGCAACAAAATTCAGCACCGTGCCGATTGTCCTTGGCGACGTGCCCGCATCGCGAGCATCGCTGGCTCGTGTATTTCGGGCTGACGAACAGCACCATCTTGCCAGCTTCGAGCGCCTTGTTCGTGATGATTAGTTCAAGCTGGTAATATGCCCAGTTCGCGAACCTCTTGCGGGCCTGCTTGCCGACTTTCTTTTGCTTCTTGCTATTGGTCTTGATCCCCTTCAAGTTTTCGAGCACGATGCAGTCAAACGGCTTGGCGACGAGCCACGCGGCGATCTTGTAGTTCTCCCCCGTCATGAACCGTCTTTCCCGCCCCGCGAGCGACTTGAGCTTTCGCTTGCAACGGCGGGTGCCTTTTGACTGGAGGGATTGCCGCAACTTCTGGTACTTATATTTCACGTCCTTGATGTGGCTTGAGTTCAAGAACGTGTTGTCCGACGCGACGACCGCGTTGTTGATACCCCGATCCACGCCGAGGAACGATGTGGGACGGTCGTTCACGATGGGATCTGCTATTTCGATGTTGAGGAACGCGATGATCTTGTCATTCTTGACCTTCAGCACCATAGCATTCACGGTCGAGAACTGGTACCGCTGAAAATAGGACGGGATCACGATCGGATACACCTTGCGCCCGTCGATGGTCGAGATCGAGATCGTGCCGCTTTCCAAGAACGGCGTGAACGTGCGTTGGTTGAAACGGATGGAGGACGTCGGCTTCTTCACGGGCTTCTTGCATTGCCATCCCTTCTTCTTGGCGAGTTTCAGCGATGCCGACGCCATGTCACGGGCACATTGCACGAGCGACGACTGGAGATTTGGAAGTTGCTCGCGGACAGCGGCATAGGTCTTTGCGTGGAGCACGTTCTTGTTGTACGAGCGCAATTCCCACCCAGCGTCGATCACCACTTGCACCGCTTGGTTGTAGACACAAACCGTGTCGATCAACGATTGCTCAAGTGGTAATGGACATTGGATGGTGCGGATCATCATTGGTTTAATCATTTCATTAGGATTTAAATCTTTCTAACCATATATGATCATCAATGTCAGATTTCATCACCTACAACGGATCGATCTGCAACATTAACTACCACTTCGTCTGGGTCACGAAGTACCGAAAGCAAGTGCTCACCTTTCCAGACGACGTGAAGGCGATCTTGCAAGCCATCTGCGACGAGAACGGGTGGACGATCCGATCCGTCGAGGTGATGCCCGATCACGTCCATTTATTCATCACGACACCGCCGTTCATTGCCCCATCCGTGATCGCCAAGATCGTGAAGGGATCGTTAGCACGCAAGATTTTCATCGCGCACCCGGAGATCACGTCAGAATTGTGGGGCGGGCATCTGTGGTCGTCGAGTTACTATTGCGGGACGGCTGGAACGGTGACCGCCGAGACCGTTCGACGATACATCGAAAACCAGCGACAACGAGGCGGCGTTTCCTCCCACGACTGAAGTCGTGGGTCTCCACGCCAAAATTTATATGAAGACTTTACGTTTTTAAAAGGTCGAAACGAGCTATCAAGCATGGAACCCGAAGGCTTCTCGTTCTCGACACTCGTGTGCGGCTGGTACGAGAAACAATACCCGAAGCGGTCGCTCGCGTTCGAGACGCACGTGCAAGATTTTTCGTCGTTCAAGCAGCTGGAAGCGTGGAAGAAGAAGGTGCGCCAGAAATTCCTGGCATTGCTTGGAATCAGTGATTTGATGGACCAGCGAGTTTCCTTTAACCCGCGACCAGGTATTCAAGACTATGACGAGGACACGGACACGCACGTGACCCGCAATCTCTACATCGACACGATGCCGGGCGTCACGGCGTCCATCGTCGTCCAGGAGCCCAAGCATTTCCCGGGAAAGCGCCCCGTGCTAATCGCCGTCCACGGCCACGATGCTGACAAGTGGCTGAGCACGGGCCAGGAACGGAAACCGGGGCAGAAGTACCAGCGCAACTATTGTGCCGACTTGCTCGGCCGCGGGTTCACCTGCGTTGCCGTCGACCACTGGGGGTTCGGGGAACGGGGCCCATATTCGGCCGTCGCCCGCGACCGCGATGAAGGCGATTACAACCTCATGGCCCTCATATTTGGCCGCACGGTTGCCGGGCTGCGCATCCTCGATATCATCCGGGTCATCGATTACGTCGTGCAACACGTGGAACGGGTTGATCCGGCCCGCATTGCCATCATGGGCCAATCGCTGGGTGGCCAGATGGCCGCGTGGGTACCCGCCGTGGAGCCCCGCATCGCCGCGACGGTCGTTTCCGGGTACACTTCATCGTGGAAGCATTCCATCCTTGCCCGCCACCACTGCAGCGACAACTACGTTCCTGGCATGCTCTTGCACCTCGAATGCGAGGATTTGCTGCGGGCACACTGCCCGCGGCCACTATATCTTGTCAATGGCGAGAAGGATCCCATCTTCCCGCTCGAAGGGTTCAACAACGCGTACGAGAAGGTCAAGGCTTGCTACGATGCCTTCGGGATCGGCGACCGGTTGAAGCGGGAGGTCCTGCCAGAGCTCGGCCACGAGTTCGTCGGCAAGAACGCGTTCGACTGGCTCGCCGGGATCCTGAAACCGTGATGAAACGAACCCTCAAAATGGCTTCCTCGCGATCATGTTCACGCGCTGCCGCTGGCGTCCCATCTCGTCCACGAAATCCTCGACCTCGTGGACCAGGATCCAGTATCCGCCGAAGTAATCGGGCTGGAAAAAGGTCGTCTCCCCGGGGAGCTTGTAATACGTGCGGGGAGATTGCGACAAGCGCTCGTCGTGCTCGGTGTAGGCTTGGATCACGACGGTGCCGCCGGGCTTGAGCAAGCGCTTCATGGCGGGGACGATCGCCGGCTCGAAGTAGTTGATGCTGGCGACGAGCTCGTACTTGTTATCGGGTTCCTTGACCAGGAGCTCCCGCGAGTCCCCGAGCACGAGGGTCACCCGGCTCGCGACGCCTTCCCGGGCCACCAGCGCCGATGCCATCTCGATGGCCTTGTCCGACACGTCCATCGCAACCACATCGAGGTCCTTGGCCAGGAACGCGGCGTTCTCGCCGCCTCCGCAGCCGATATCGAGGGCTAGGCCTCGGTATGGCAGCAAATATGACGTTCGCACGAGAAAGGCGGATGGCCCCTTGGCATTGTTGCCGTGTTTCTTGTACCGGTCGTTCCAGTACTCGCGGGCGCTCGGCACCTTGTCGTTCATCAGTGCAACGGAGTGCGGGGAACGTTTTAATCGTTACCGGCAAAACGAGGGCCTCACGCCACCTTGACCCAGGTGGCTCGCCCGGGTTCAATAACGCACGGCACGGGGTGCACGATGCCCGGGCGGGAATCTCGAGGTGCAGGCGCGATATCGTACCGTTTCACGCTGATCCGGGATGAATAAGCTGCGTTACTGGCTTGCTCGCGTTCTATAAGGCCGGTATTTGCTGTTCTAGGTTCTATACGCTGGAAGGTCTCGAACGCGATGGAACCGAGCTTGATCTCGCAACCACAAGATTCGCATACCAAGAGCGAAGCTAGGTCTGCCACGTTGTATTCGCGACCGCAATTCTTGCACGAGATCCGCTTCACGACGACTTGCACGCGCACGGGTGCCTGGTTCATGGCTTTCCTCTTTGCACTAGCGGGGCACGGATTCTAGGAAAGTTCTTAGCAAATAAAGGTTCCCATACCACGCATGTCGCCGCGGTAAAACCGAAATGTCTATTAACGAGAAGCCCCTTTTAAAGCATAATTCATCGTGACCGATGAATTTATGACGATTTGAGCCGCAAATCAAGCGCACTTCACGAGCGCGCCCGTTTCTGCGCGCTGCAAATCGGAAACGAGGTTAACATCATGTCCTACATAAGCTTGAAGGCTCCGAAAGAAACCCAAACAGAAGCTCTCGAAATCTTGTCCGAGGTGCTCAAGTCTGGCGGGAAAGTCCGCAAGGGCACGAACGAGACCACGAAAGCCATCGAACGCAAGCAAGCCAAGCTGGTATTCATCGCGGGTAACGTGAATCCCCCGGAGATCGTCTTCTACTTGCCGCCGCTGTGCGACGAGAAGAAAGTCCCATACATCTTCATCGACGACAAAAAAGACCTCGGGACGGCGCTGGGCTTGGAAAAAATAAGCTCGGCCGCTGCTGCCATCGTCGAAGAAGGCAAGCTCAAGGATCGCGTCGCTACCATCGTCGAACGCCTGAGCAAGTTGAAGTGATCGCGATATCAACGGGTGAGTGAATGTCCGAGAAGAAAGGAAAGCCCGACAAGGCAGCGAAAGGCGAGGCCGAGAAAGGCGGAGACAAGGCGGAGAAAGGCGAGAAATCCGATAAGGCCGCGCCTGCCGCAGCAGCTCCTGCCGAGATTCAAGACGAGGCCGTCGCCTCCGAGATCATCCAGATCGTCGGGAGGACCGGCATCACGGGAGAAATCATCCAGGTCAAGGTCCGCGTGCTCGAAGGACGGGACACGAACCGCATCTTGACCCGGAACGTGAAAGGCCCGGTGCGGCCCGGCGATGTCCTCTTGCTCCGGGAAACCGAGCGGGAAGCCAGGAAGATCAAGCGGTGAGCGTTGCAATCCATCTACCAAATTTTTTACCACCAACCAAAATCTTGAGATGAGAATGAAATGCTGATTCCAATTCGATGTTTCACGTGCGGCGCGTTGATCGCCGACAAGTGGGAAGAATACTTGCAACTCAAGGAGCAAGATATCAACCCCGATGAGATTTTCAAGAAGCTGGATCTTGACCGGTATTGTTGCAGGCGCATGCTCATCGCGCACGTCGATCTGGTCGATGACGTGCTCAAGTTCTCCCGCCAGCAATGAACTCGTCTTGAATTTTTTCCATTCTTATCATCGCTGCTGCACCGGTAGTCCATCCCCGCGTTGAAAGGATATCGTTGCAACGGGAGATACTGGAGCGGTATTCCTGGGGTACCACGCGGCTTCAAGAGAGCCCGGGTTTTGCGTGGAATAGCGAAACTAAAATAGCCGTATTGTCTAGAATTTACACGAACGAAAAACAACCTTCGTGTTTTCATGTTGAACATCAAAGATGCGACCCCGGAAGGCGGCTCGCAGCAGTCCGCATCGCCGAACGACACCAAGATCAAGGTCAAGGCGATGTTGCTTTGTCCTAGTTGCGGGTACAAGAAGGTGTTCAAGAACCAATTCGACCGCAAGCACTTGGACCAGTTAGTGGTATCCGCCAAGGTCATGGCATGGGCGGCGTGCGACTGCGGCGATCTCATCGAATTTTCCCTCGAATTAGAAATCTAATCAAGAAGCCCTCCTAATTTTTCTCCCCGATTTTGAATCCCTCGCAAGTTGAAGCCACGTTTCGATAGTGATCCACGTGAAAAACACGAGAAAAATGGAGCGCGTGTTCACTTTTTCTTTCCTTGCCTTTTTTCCGATTTCAACGCGGCCCGCAACTCCCCGATCGTCGTTGCTTTCGAAGCAGAGACCTGGTGCGGGTGGATAGATTCCATGCTCACGAGGTAAACCCTGACCTTCATGGCATCGGGTAGTTGCTTGAACCGGTCGCCGGCAATGTGCCACGCCATGCGGCGGACGACGTCCTCCGTGAACATGGGATCCTGGTGCACGATCCGGATGAGGTTCGCCTCGTCCGGCCTCTTCAAGACGCCGGATATCCGGCCAGACATTGACGCTTCGACCGTGTCGATCAGGTCGACCACGTCGACGGCGCCGGGCGCAGGTACCTGGATCGTGATCGTACCCGTGGCTCGCTGGTTATGCGTCGCGATCGGTATAACGTTCAAGATCGTGTCAATCGCAGGCTCGCTCAGCTTTAATTCGGGCCGTTTAGAGAGCATCTCCTTCGCGAATTCCCGGGACATTTCTTGCCCGCAAGGGCACGCGATCATGCCCTCTGCCGTTGCCGACAGGAAAATCTCGCAAGGGAAATCGCCGGTACCCGCGCATTCCCGCGAGGCGTCGACGGTGCATTTCACGAAGTAGGTGGACTGCGTCGAGGCCATGCCCTCGCGCTGCCGAGCCTGGATCGTGAACGGGCCTTCCAATTCGACATGGACAGTCGCGGCATACGCGTGCTTGTCGAGCAGTTCCCGGGCGATGCCCGTGGTAAATCCCTCGATGTTTGGCTTCGGTGCGAATATCTGCTCCGTGATCGCCTCTTCGATGGACTCGGCGGACCGCGACATGTGCGCACCTCGCTGGTTCGCCGGCAAGTCAACGAAAGCCTTGATGATGACATCCATCGAATAATGGCCGTCCTTGCGACGAATCTCGATGCGTTTTTTCACGTCCTCCAGGCCGACTCGGTCGATGGCGATGCCGAAGGATGGCAAGCCTTCTTGGACATCCGTGTGGAAGTGCTCGTTCATGGGGATCACCGGGAGTTAATGCCCCGGGGTTTAAAAAAAGCGGACGGCGCGTGCTCGTGCCGGCGTTAGTTCTCGTCCTGGATGTACACGGAATTGAAAGCCAAGCAATCCTCAGCGCGAGATAGCTCCCGGCCGATGTAGAGCAGATGATCCTTGCTCAGCGGGCCGAACTTCCCGAGAATTTCCTTGCCGATCGATTCCGCCTTGGTACCTTGCACGATCGAGATGAGTCCGCTGCGATCGAAGGCACCAGCCACGATCTTGCCGTTCAGCTGGTCGACGAAGAACTTGAAGTAGATGCCGCACGGGTCAGCCTGGAACGGCCTGGCTTTCTTGGCATCGGCGTCGACCACGTCCACGCCGCTAGGGGGAATGTCGAACGAGGGAATTGCCTTGTGCTTCTTCTTGACGCTGAACGCGTCGAAGGCAAGGTCCTTTGGATGCGTGTTTTTCAGCCGCGCGTGGAACACGAGGTCGCGGGCCATTTGCATTTCCTTGACCGAACCCGTGCACTTGGCGCTGTCCTCTGATGTGAACAGGATGCAAGCCCCCAGCTCGATGCCCATGATCGCCAGCATGGTGTTGACCCCCGCGGAATCCGTGTCGATCATCTCCGACACGTTCGAGCCACCGATGAAGACCGGCACGTCGAGCGCGGGATTTTCCTCGCCAGCGTGCTTGAACGCGATGAATGCCTCGATGGAATCGATCAGCCCGGGCGTGATGGGGCTATTCAGGATGGGATCGGCGATGATGCGCGTGAACCCGCGGTCGCGGGCGCGCGTGATGAGGCCCGCGAGGTTCGCGACCCGATCCCCCGGATTTTTCGGGAAGAGCCCCTTCTTGACGTTTGTCGGGATCATGACCAGCACCGTGCCCTTGTCGATGGAATCGAGGACGGCCTCGTTGCCCGAATCGATGCTCAGCACGATGCGTGCGCCGCCATCGATCCCCGCCAGGATTTCCTTCTCGTCCAGGCTGTCGATGCTCACGGGACAATTGCACCGGCGAGCAATGGACGCCACGATGCTTCCAAGAGCTTCGGGACTTGATTTTCCTGGCGTTGCACCAACATCGATGATTTGCGTGCCATTCCGGAGGAAATAGTCGACGTGCTCGTCGATATCCACAGCAGTTTTTTCCGCGGCGTTGATGATCTCGGCCATGATGGCGGGCGGGAAGTCTTTCCCGATCACGAGGCTGGAACCGGGCACCGTGAAATTCCTCCCGGGCTTCCACAAGACCCCCTCGATCGCCTTGTTCTCGTCGTGCAAGGTGCCGGCGCCCCGTGCGCTCATTGCGCTGCCACGCCCGAACATTGCCACGCGTTCCGCCAGGATGCTTTCGTAGGCCGAGCGTTCTTGCTCTCTTGTGATCTTGATGGCCTCGATCAACCTCGCCAGGTCGCGAGGTGCCGCGCCCGCCGCCTTTTTCACGGATGCGTTCACCGCTTTCAAGAACGCGGGTAATTCTGTGGCATTCTTCGGCCCCTTCACGAGAATAATGTCGTATTCCTCGCCAAGCGGCACCGGGTCCCAGTGGACCAGCCCCGGCAATACGATGATCCCCGACCTCAGCGCCGGGTTTGCAAGGAGGAGCGTTTTCACGTGGTTTTTCGTCAAGAACGAGGCCACGGAAACCGGGGCAACGATCGTCTTGACGTTGGAAAACTTCGCGGCGATCTTGGCGAGGCTCTTATCCGCGATATCGCCCGTGACGAGCCATACCGGCAAATCTTCTCCCGTCATGAATCGATCAGCATCGTGTCTCAGATATCGTGAATCGTGCAACGTATTCGTAGCAAAAAGCGAAGCTAGGCTCGCGGTCACGTGTGCGCGAGGCTATCGAGCTTGTCTTGCAAGACCCACAGCGTGGCCTCGAGATCGTTCTTCGCGTATGTTTTTTCCCGCATGATCAGCTTGAGCAGCTCGAACGCCGTGAATTTCATCAACCGCTCGATGCCATCGTGCTTTTCAAACAAGAACGGGCGGTTCTTCGTCTTGATCATGATCGTTAGCGTGCAAACCACGTTCACCATTTGTTGATTCGTGTAACCGAACATGTACACGTTTGCCACGCTGTCCAGGTCCGGGAAGGGAATGATGGCGAAGCTATCCTTTTGATCCACGATGAACCTCGGGTCGTTGACCACGGCCTTGTCTGGCTTGTCGCCCACGAGCAAGGAGATGGACTTGAGGCTGATGTTCGTGAGATCCACGACCGGGATTTCATCTCCTGGTGGATACCACGCGATCGGCGTGGCTCCCTCGTCAATAAGCTCCGAGAAGACGATCGTGTCCACGATATGCGATTCTGGATTGGACTCGTTTGCCATCGGTGTGCTCACATGTCATTTCATTTAGTTCAATGAAATTAAAATGATCTATTTCATTTCATTTTTCATGGTTCGCGTGATTGGGGTCGACCCCGGCTCAGGATCGTGGGACATTCTCGGGCTCGACGGGGACGACGATATTTTTCTCGACGTTTCCATCCCATCAAAGACCATTCTTGAAGATCCCGCGAAGCTCTTGAGCATCATCGAGAGCAACCAGCCTATTGACCTCGTGGCCGCGCCGTCTGGCCATGGCATACGGCTCAAGCCCATCGCGGCGATGACCGACGACGACATTGCCAAGGCCAACCTGCGGCGCTCGAAGGATCCGTCGGTTATGGGGGTCGGCCGGGTGCTGCACATGCTCAAGGACGCGGGCGTGAAAGGATACGTGATCCCCGGCGTCAAGCAATTGAACAGCGTGAAGCATGCATTCAAGTATAATCGCATCGACATGGGCACGGCGGACAAGGTCTGTGCCGTTGCTTTTGCGATCGCGGACCAGGCTAGCACGCTGAAGATCCCCCTTGCTTCGACTGGTTTCATCATGGTCGAGGTGGGTATGGGCTTCAACGCCGTGATCGCGGTGGAGGGCGGCAAGATCATCGACGGCATCGGGGGCTCGCTGGGCGGAATGGGTTTCGGGACGGCCGGGCGCCTCGACGGGGAGCTTGCCTACCTGCTCGAGCGCATCACCAAGAACGTGATCTATTCGGGAGGCTTGTCATACATTGCCGGGTACGCGGACCTCTCGCCAAAAGAATTGTTTCTAATGGCGAAAAAAGACCAGCGCATCGCGGACGCGGTGAGCGGATTTTTCCACGACATGCTCCAGGGCATCTTCTCGCTCTTGCCCTCGTTCGCCGATCCCGCAAATATGCAAGAGATCGTCGTATCCGGCAGGGCATTGACCGAGATCGCCGGCTATCTCGCGGCAGCGCTCCCGAAACAATATGCCTTCCACGTCCGGACCGTGAATTCCATCGCGAGAATATCGAAAACAGCGGCCCAAGGCGCCGCGTTCATCGCGAACGGGCTCGCGGGTGGCAAGTACAAGGACCTGGTGACGACCATGGCGCTCGAGGATTCCACCCACGACTTGCTGGATGATATCTACGTGGGAAAGCTTAATTTTCGTTAATATTACTATCCCAAATTTATAATCAGATTTAAAGTTAGTAAAAGGAAAAAAATCAGACTTTTTTTCTCGAAACCACCGCTATAATGGTCCCAACAATTATGCCCCCGGCACCTGCGGCCACTCCGATGATTGGCAATGTATAATCTGCGGGCGGCGCGACCACGGAAAATGCAAGGCAAACACCTTCGATGTTATAGAGAGCCAGCAGCGTGTTATTGCCGGCCATATCATCATAATGCCTCCACTCAACAATCGCGGAATCAAAGGTAAAATCAAGAGTCAAACCGTGGCCGAGCCTAAACCCGTCGTGTCTTTTGAAAATATGGAAATCGATGATTGATTTCTATGGATAAACCTGTTCCTTGGTATGGCGTAGTTAAACCTACCGATGCAGCAGAACAAGGAGATTTTTTATTCTCCTTTCCCATCATCAACATACAAGATCTTTCTGAAATCGAGCTGAAGGAAGCCTCCTTTCAAATACTATAATCTCGTGATATTGAGTCATTCATGCGATTTGATAAATAATAAACTCGCCTCGGTTATCACATGTCCTGTTTGGACGCTAATCAAGATGGGGGAAAAAGATTCATACTTTGCACGGGTTGATGGCAAAGAAGCCTTACGTCGCGGGCATATAGTCGGGTACCACTTGCTCAACAAGTGTGATGTGCCGGGATTTGAGCCCGAATTATGATTCTATCCCAACAAAATTCGGTATAGATGAACTAATTATATCTCAATAGAATTCAACTAGGTATTGAATAGAGCTGGAAATTTCCTTAAATGGATGCGCAAATCAATAATACCGGGTATGGATGAGGACGAAAAAAATGAACGAGACCGACGAATACTATGACCCTAGCAAAATCGACGGCGCCTTGCGAAGTCAACCTGATCATGTTGACGAATATCTCGCGAAAAAGGGATTGAAATGCGTGAATGTCGAGAGAGGGCACATTGATGGGTTCCAAGTCGGCCATTACTACGTGGCGGGAAGCGAAAGTGAACGATCCTCGATGGATAACCCAAATCTCCCCGATTTCGTGAAGGCACTGCACGACGATGCAGTGCAATTCGAGTTCCTTGGCAGCAATTCAGCCGCCGTGTATCCAAGCGAATATGCCATCACTCGAGATAAGCTGGATAAAGAAAAGTTCAGAAAAGAACTACCCGCATCCGTCCACAATTATCGCGGCTTGGTCGACTCGATGGATAAACTCCCGTTTTCCGAACGCCAGACCATCCACGTCGCGAGGAATCCCCCGGCGGCAGAGGATATCCCTAAATCAGCAGAAACATTCCAAGTGGGAAGCGTGCACGTGACGGGCAAGGAATTCAAGGCCTTGATAAAGAAAGCGATGATCGAGGAGAATCGAGGGATCATCGATGCTGTGACCCTGGATGTCATGTTCATGGGAGACATGAAAGACTTGGACGTGAAATTGATAGACGGGCCCGATCGGCTCTATGAATTCAGGGTGCAATCCGTCCATAAAATCGATCCGACCTTGTTCGAGGCACATTGTATGGTGCTGAAAATCCAGAATGTCGTGTTCGACCTGTCGGAGTTTCTCGATTGGAAATCGAACGTGTCGAGGCGATAGCTTCGATGAGTGAACTACCCCCTGGAATCGAGGACCCGTACGATGATCGCTTGATCGTGGTTCAAGGACAAGCAGTAGGCGGGGCAACAGAATATACGGAAATTTGTATTGTTTACGAACGCCAATATCGTATCTTGAACGACAATGGTTTTACTGGTATATACTTTGGTCCATATCCCAATGGCCATCACTACATCTTAGTTTATAATGGCCATGTGGTCAAGATGGTTCTGGCTGGCGATATTCCCATCGACATTGATTTTACACAGTTCCCTTTCCTTATTTCATTAGAATTTGAGAGTTGCAAACTCAAGCGGATTCCACCTTCGATAGCAAAAATCCCTCACCTCCAAGAATTCAAATTCTACAAGAATAATATCGAAGTAGAAGAAGGAGAACCCATCGAAATCAAATGTTCGCAAGCCAAAATCGATCTCAGCTATAACAATCTCAAGAAAATACCATTTATCTATCTGCATCGCGAATGTATCAAGGAGATATATCTGCAAGGGAATCGGCTCCAAGAGGTGCCTGAACTTGTCTTTAACTCCCCTAACTTGGAGAAGCTATTCATTGGGGAAAACGAAATTCGTGACTTTCCCGCGCGTGTCAAAGAATTAACAAGTTTGAAGGAATTGAACCTGAGCCGTTGGCCCCTCCCGAATTTGCCAGACAATTTGCGACACCTTCCGAATTTGGAATGTTTTAATTGCACGCCTGGTGAATTGCAGCATCTGCCCGATTGGCTTCCAGAGTGGAGGCATTTGAAAAAACTTATCATCGTGTCGAATCGTCAATTACAGAGCATCCCGGAATCCATTGGGGCTCTTGAAACATTGGAATTATTGCATATAGATAGAAATAAACTGCATGAGTTGCCATCTTCGCTAAATCGATGCAAGAATCTTCAAGATCTTGATGTGGGATACAATGAACTCGGCGCGATCACAGATTGGATCCACGGATTAACACAACTTCGTATACTTACTCTCTGGTATAACAAGATCGCGGCAATTTCGGATGCGATAGGCACCTTAACAAATTTGAAGGAGTTGCACCTCAACGAAAATAAAATTCAAGAACTTCCTTCAAGTATCGGCAACTTACAACAACTAACCTATATCGATCTCAGTAGCAATCCCTTGAAGCAATTACCTTATGGATTTGCAGATTTGCCCGAAACACTCTCCTTTTCGATTCCCGGGAAAATCTTCCCCCTCATCCTTGAAGAACTGCTAAGGAGCCTAGCGTTTCGGGAATCAAAAATTAAATATAAGAAGATGAAAGTCATTAAATTATATCTCAAGGCCGAGAAGAGGGTGCTGGACGAGCTGGACAAGCTGAACGCCGCGCAGTCTGGTTCCGAGAAACGCCGGATCAATGCCATCAAGCGCATCAAGAACGTGGCCGCGGCGCGCCGGGAAGTTTCCGTGAAGGAGTTAGCAAGCATCGTCGGTATGACCGCGATGGAAGTGGAGACGCTGGTCCTGGACCTCGATGTGGCTGGCGTGGTCGAGGCTGAAATCAAGGAAGGAACCGTGATCTTCAAGACTTCAGCATGATCTCAACGAGAGAATGACTTTTTCTGTTTTTACCTCCGTGCCATAACTTTGACATGATCGAAGGTTTATTCGATCGCTGCCACCCACCATCAGCCATTGGGCCAGAGGCGTTTGTTGTTGAACCAGTGGTCGTCGGGCCGCGGTACGAGCAGAAGGTCTTTGATACGGAAGGCTCTTAGGAAGTCAGGGGTCTTGCTTGGGCGGAGCACCATGGCGGTATCGGGGGCGTGCGAAGCGGGCCTGGGACGGGAGATGGCAAGGCAATCCTTGTTAAGCGGGAGGATGCCAGAATCAGCGGCGATGAGCGTTATCTCGAGACAGACAGCCGGGCCGTCACCCATGAGAGCGCCTATAGTCCCCGTGACGAGCCAAACGGGACTGAGCTCCTTATTAATGACCTTGTTCACGACATCTCCAAAGGTTTTGACAGCATGCCAATCGATCTTGCGCTTGTGCGTGCCCTGCCAGACAAATTCGGGCACATCTGCACCTATCGGATAGGGAGGGCCGCCTATTGCGGCTTTCTGAAAGAGTCCCTGGTCGGCGAGGATCACACGAATACCTTCAGCTTCAAGGGCTTTCTGCGTCTCCTGGCTCATGCCATCGTGATAGACAAGACCTTTCTCGTGAGCTGACGCGGGGTTGCTGACGGCGAACCAGGAGTAGCCATCCCCGAAGGCTTCTCTGGCATCACGGACCGAGCCGCCGTTGAGCGTGGCTACCACAATGTTGTGAACGCCAAGGGCATCTGCGCGGTCTTTGGCTTTTTTGAGGAAGGTATCCATGGGCAGACTCTTGTGGGGGCGCGTCTTATGGGCGGAGGAAGAGACCGCTGCTGACGGAGAGGCAGTCACCGTTTATGAAGGATGCGGCGTCACTGGCCAGGAAGAGGATGGTACAAGCGATATCTTCGGCAGTGCCGTTGCGGCCGAGAGAGGTTTCATTTACCATTGCGGCGCAGCGTTCAGGGGTCGAGAACTGTTCGTGGAAGCGGGTCAATAGGCA
>JAUQYW010000639.1 GCA_030587525.1 Candidatus Sigynarchaeota archaeon
CGAGCGACCATCTCGGCGTGCGAAATGCTGGGCCTGAACCCGTACGAGTTGGCCTCCGAGGGAAGGGCGATCATCGCCGTGCCAGCAGGCAAGGGCGAAGCGCTCGTCGATACGTTGAAAGAGCTCCCGGAAAGCAGCGGTGCCGCGGTCATCGGGACGGCAAGGGAGGAGCGGCCGGGAAAGGTGCTCGTGAAAACGTCGATCGGTGGAACGCGGATCTTGACGACGCCGCTCGGGGAGCCCATCCCCCGCGTGTGCTGAACTGGGAATCCCCCGTTCACGCGCCGTCCGGTATCAAGTCCTTGCGATCCCACGTCGCGAGCGCGTCAGACCATGCCTCGGCGCTGAACTCGTCGGGCACGCGTATCTTTCCTTCTTGCTCGAGCTGGCGCAGCCGCAAAGGAATCCACGAAAGGCGATTGATGATCTGGTTCGCTGCCAGGAACTCGACAGGAAAGTTTTCCCGCAAATACGCCTCGATCTCGGGCACGGTCTTGAAATTCTTGATCCCGGCGTAGACGGCGATGTGTTCCTCGATGTATGGGCACCCCGTGTCGAGAAAATATTCCTTGGTCGTCGCGTCGATGGTCTTGATGGCAATGGGATAAGCACGACACACCAGCGGCTTCTGGTCAAGCCCGAGCAATTCCTGGATCTGGCAGTAATGGTTGTCCGGCCGCATGAAATCGCAGGAAGGATACCTCTCCAGGTAGAGGCGGTATGCCCCGACGAGGATGATCTTGTTCAGCGTGTCGGGAAAGATGAGGTCCTCGATGACGGCAAATTTCGTCTTGTTTAAGGCAATCGCTTGTTGTTCGAGGAACGCGACCTCTTCCGGGAAGAGCATGATCTTCTTTTCCTCCCCATCGCGAACGGCACAGCATGGCGTGCCGCAACCGTTACACTCGAAGCGCATGAGCTTGATCGTGACCGGGATTGATTTTATTGTTGCTGTAATACTTAAAACGGAGAGATAAAATGATACACGCTTGGTGCGTTAAAGATTAAAAAAAAAGGAAAACCGCTTTAATCTCTTACCACGTAACCACAGAATGGACAGATGTTGATTTTACTCGATGTACCCATAAAATGATTGCGACAGTTGATGCATGACAAGGACCGGGAATTGCTAGTGTTCGATCCGGCTTGGATAAATCGCGGTATAGTGAATTCCGGCTTGTCTTGGTCATTCGAGACAGGTGGTGATGTTGGCACCATTACCGGAGTGACACCTTGATCCGAAATGGGTTGCGATGGCTGCGGCGTCGGAAAAGCGATACCTTGATCGTGGATTTCTTGTGGCTGGCTATCCTTGATTTCCTCGGGATACACCATTATCTGGTCCAAGACGAGTAATTCGTCTTCTTGCCCGTGGTCCACTTCAGCCTTCGCCGTTGGAAGTGACACGCTCTTGTCAGTGGAGCTGGAATCCGAATCTTGAAAAACCTCTTGATGTAATGGCTGCCGTGATTCTGCATCCGCGCTTGGCTGCAATGATTCTACCCGCGCTTGAACTTGATTTTCATCCGGGGTTTGTCCTTGTTTCTCGCTACTATCAGGTTTCGATACCTCGCTATCCGTGTTGATTTCTTTCATCAGATTGGCCTCGATCCAATCGATGGATTCTTGCTGCTTCTTGCTCGCCTCCATACCCGGCTCAGCTAAAGGTTTGGCGCGGTTGGGCTTCGATGTACTCAGCGGATCGGGCACGGGTAGGCCTTGAACTTGGACGGCAAGAGCATCTTGAACTTGGACAGCGGGAATACCTTGGATCGCTTCAAGTTCTGGAGAAACCCTCGTGCTGCTCGCCGATGCATTGGTAGATGAAGGACGATCAACCGTCCAAAGTTCCTGGCTTGCTGGTGGGCTTGGCACAAGCGTTGGCTCGGCCGACGGTAAAGCGGGCTGGTCTTCGCCGGCATTGGTTGCGGGGATACGTTCCGGAGCATTCGAGGGTGCCGTTGATGCAAGGGCTTGCTTAGCCGCCTCGATGTCTCGAGCCTCGGCGTCGTCGGGTATCGCCTTTGCCATGCGTTTAATGACAATCGATTGGAATATTCCCAGGATCAACCAAGCTAGAAAAATATACAATATCACGAAGCCAACGAGCCCCGCGCTTCTCTGTAGCAGCATAACCAACGGAGCCGGGGCAGGCAGCATGAGCACAGCTATTGGCGCGATGATGAAGGCCAGGATTGCCAAGCGTTTCATCCAAAGATATTCCTTGGGAACATGCTGGAAACACCAGATGCATAAATGATCGTGCTTCTTGTAACAAGTCACACAGATATCCATGGAGCATTTCGCGCATTTCTTGATGAAAGCATCATCGTAAGAAGTCGTGTTGCATTCCATACATTTGTAAATCAAGGATGTATACGACATATTCGTTCACCTCGTTTTCAGAATGGACTCATGTATCCACAGCTTATGCATCGCCCGCCGATCATGGGCGCCCCGCAGCGGATGCAATACTTGCTAGACTGAGCTTGGCGTGCACGGGTTTGATCTTCCAGGATCTTTTGTTGCAGCTGCTTGACGAGCAATTGCTTGATAAACTCGCGTTGATATGGAGGCAGCGCATCAAGCTTACGCCGGAGATCGTAAGGCAAGAATGATTCTATGTCCTGAACACCGGGCATAAATGCCGGGTACGAAGGCGTGGACCGGCTTTGAACGGGTGCGAAATCGAGCGACGATGACGGGCTTTGATAGGTGCTCGGCACGTAGGTACTGCGTTGCTGTGGGGGGTATCGCTGGGTCCGCTCGGATTTCTGCAATGGCCGGCTCGTGGGTGGGGCTGGTCGCTTGATGTCCTTTTTAATGCGCTTGGACGTGATAACGACGAACAATGGCAGCGCAAATAACAATCCGAATGCGAAGTAGTGGTAAACCGGCGAGTTCAGGGCATTTCGCGGGTCGTTTCCGAGGCTTTGTTCAACGCCGTCCATGAAGAGGTCCCCATCCGTGTCCGTATTGTGGGGATTGGTATGCAAGATGTACTCGTCGTAGTCACTAAGAAAGTCATCGTCTGAATCAGGATCAGTGGGATCAGTGGTAAACACGTATTCTTGCACATCATTGAGGCGATCGTGATCAGTATCGATGCCTTGGTTTGAAACATAGGGATCAAGCCCGTAAATCGCTTCCCAATCATTCGGCAATCCATCATCGTCATAATCATAATCTGCATCGTTGATAAGCGGATTAAGATTCGCATCGATTTCATTCCCATCGTTGATGCCATCAGCATCGCTATCGTTTGCCCAGGGGTTCATCCCTAGACTATACTCGACGGAATCTCTTACGCCATCGTTGTCGGAATCGAGGGACGAGCTGAAAGTAGCACCCGCGAGGTTGAACGACCGATACGATGTTTCCAGGTTGGCATGGTACCGCGCGGTCAATCTTGCGACAACGGCGGAAACCGGGAAGCCAGGGTCTGCCAAGCTATAATTAGCATATTGTTCGGTGGTCGTGGTGAGCATTCCCATACAAATCTCGGCGATCACGCACCTCTCGTTTGTCACATCATAGAGCGTGCAACTTAAATCCCCGTATCCAAGTCCATTGAGGAAATACGAGATATCAACTTCCCCTTGAGCATCGGAATTCAAGGTCACGATCTTCGCGTTGGTTTCCAGGATGGTGTCCCCCGTGATGTTGTCGAACTCGACGGGATGAAATGGCGAGTCCATAGCGGTCGATCGCGCGACGGCACTGTTGTACGTGGTGCCGAAAACCTCCTCAAACGATAAAACGCCATCGTCGTTGGAATCCCACGAGGTTTCCCAGGCATTTAAGAACGCGTTCGTGAACACGCCGTTCCTGCTAGCAGAATCATCTAATGAAAATTCATCGTTCATACACGCGGTCATCACATACCGGCCGGACGCTGAAACATCAGATCCAACGCCGCCGCTGAAGCAGCTATCAAACACCCCGATAACAGTTCCTGGGATCGAATCGAAAAGAGTGTCCAGCGCGGTACCCGACATCCCTGTGGTCATACCATCATAAGGAATGATTTTATAGGGGGCAGTATACGTCAGGGATTCCACATAATCGACTTGAAATCCCCAATCCGTATATATATTGTCTGAATATAGGTTCACGTAAATATCATCCGTCGGAACCCAGTACGAAAAAATATTCGTATAGGTACCAGAGAAAACATCATAATAATGTGCTCGATCATAGTTATCGCCAACGAAGACTGCATCGTACCCGTATTCTGTTTCGATTCTGACGAAATGCACGCACATCATGGCAGCTCCAGGCACGCTTTTATGCCAATAGGAATCCATGTAATTGGAATACGGGTGTGATGACTGGACACTCCACGTCGTTATGACCGGGTTTCCCGCTGATCCGTGCCCGGAATAGAAGAAAAAGAAGTAGTCATTCGAATCCATATAACTTTCGATGGTTGATAACGCTGAATATATATTATCATATGTGGCCTCGTTATCTTTCAAGACCCAGACATGGTTATGACTGACCCCAAACCGGTCCTCGATGAATGCCGAAACGTCGACTGCATCATCGTCGCAATAATTCAAATCATTGTCCGTCCCGGGATAATCGCTTATCCCGATAACCAGTGCATAGGCATCGACGATGTCATCAGGTCCGGATGGAAAATCCGTGGCCTGCTTGAGCATGACCGTTTGAAATTTGCCCGGATCGTCGGCTTGCGTGTTTTTAGGTCCTATCTCGTCATATTTTGAGCCGTAGATCGCTCGATTCGTAGCCAAACAAGAACAAGTAATCGTTAAAATGACGAAAAACGAGAGTTTCAAGAGTTGTTTTCCAGTTAGCTTCAATTTTTTTCCCCTTTTTTCGGAAAATTGCCATAATTTGAGTGCTTCATCTTCCATCGCAAGGATCTATATAAAGAAAAATGAAATTGCATCGCTTCGCATTCCTTCGCTAAAACGACGCCAAATTGCTATTTAAATGCATATCGTATGGTTTTGGACGTGCCTCGAGACCCGGAGATCCGCAACTGACCACTTTTGGATGATACGGATTCTTAGGTTGCAATGCCACATATTTTACTTGACGAGCTCCTCCTACGCGCGGGCTTGCCATCTCAACCAGTTCCAATTCCTTCCCTCAAGAAACTCCCTCTCCTCAACAACTCCCTCAACAAGTCGCTTCTTTTTCTTGATGGCACGCGTAGGACCGGGCGATGAATCCTTTTTCCTTTTTTCTTTAAAAAAATTAATGTTTCCGATATTTCCAGCAAAATTCTTAGGAAAAGCTTTATAGGGTCTGAAAAGAGATAAGTTCATCGAGCCAGATCCGGCCAATTCATCCCGTGTATAGCGTGGCAAGATTGACAACCGGGTGAAGAACTGGCACCCAGATTGTTCAAGAAAGCAATCAATGGATATCAAGTATCTGCGTTCGTGAGAGAAAAAAACATACAATACATTGATCAACATAAAATTGTATGACAATCACGGGATCCGTGACACAAAACCTATACCAGCTAAAAGCAATATATACACAATTACTACAAAAAATTCGCAAGAAAGGTCTAAGCAAGAATGAACGCACAGAATGTCACGCACGAAGCATTCACCGAGAGGAAATCCATCAGTTCGGAGATAACTGCTTGCCCCGAATGTGGTGGCGTAAACTTGATTGAGGATATTCACAGGGGGGAGTTGATCTGCTCGATTTGCGGGACAGTCGTGGAAAACACGGCATTCGATTTTTCCCAAGAAAAACGCGCATTCACCGCCGAGGAAGTCGACAGTCGAAAGCACAACGGCAGCCCGATCTCTGCATTATCGGACATCAGCTGGACCACGGTCATTAAGGCAACTGACAAGAACAGCAGCACCGAGCTGAAGCGCGCGGTCAAGTGGAATTCTCGATTGTCGTGGGACAAGAAGAATTTTCTCATCGCGGTCAACGAAATCAAGCGCGTGTGCACGAACTTGTCATTGCCCCGAATTGTTGCTGAAACTGCTGCCACGCTCTACAAGAAGGTGCAGAAACTGAATGTCCTCCGGGGTCGCTCCATCAACGGCTTTGTCGGCGCTTGTGTCTATCTGGCTTGCCGTATGAGCAAGATCCCGCGATCGGTGAACGAGGTCTATGCCGAGATGCCGAACACGACGGATCGAGACATCCGCATCTGTTACCGGGTTCTTCTGAACGAGCTCTGCATCAAGGTGCCAAAAATCAACGCGGTCGCTCTCCTGCCGCGGTATGCGAGCTCGATCGGGATCTCGCAAGAATCGACCAGCCTCGCGGAAAAATTGCTGGCAACTTTCGAAAACGGTATGAACACCGCGGGGAAGGACCCGAAAGGCATGATCGCTGCTGCGATTTACCTGGCTTGCAAGCAGCTGGGTGAAAATAAGGCACAAAAGCACATTGCCATGGCATGCAGCATCACGGAGGTCACGCTCCGATCCCGCATCAAGGAATTCCAAGCTTCTTGAACTGATTCGTGTTTTTTATTGTGTTCTCATATAATTTTCTCATTTTCACGTGCATCGCCGGAAATATTAGCACATAATTGTAGTTCGCGCAATCCACGGCCATGCTAGGGCCACGAGAAACTCGTGATTTAAATCACCGGCTGGTATGCAACACCATGTCAAGCTCCCAGGCAAGAGACGGAATCGAGCGGGGTTTTGCTCGCGTGGCAATCAAGCCGACGACGATGGACGCGGTTACCGGGTGCACGGATGCGGGTGGAATCGTGTTTTGTCCCGAGGGTTCGTGTTTCATCCATTTAATCCGGTATCCACGGCAAGGAGTCTACGAGTACAAGGGTTGCACGTTCATTAACGAGGAAGTCCTTCCCGATGACTTTGCAGATCAAGAGTTCGTGGAATGTTACAAGAAGGAATTCGTTCCAAGTATCCCGCCAGCCATCGAGGCCGAAATCATCACCACGATCATCGGTTTTGCTCCTCCCCGCCGGATCGATGCCAAGCCACGCGTCATCCTCGCCGCGATAGAAAATTAACCCGATCCCCGTCTCCTTTCTTCGATTTTTTATTTTTTTTCCACTCGTGCCTTAATCGCGTGGCCTAGAGCCATGCCTGGAAATCCGAATTTCACACCCCTGGCGATGAATCGATCGAGTATGGGGGAGAACGTGTTCGCCGTCGCCTCGAAATCGTGGATGACGATGATCTCGGGCGCGGATCGCGATGCTTCTTCGGATAATTTTGCAGTAAAATACTTGTCTATGCGATCTAGCACTTTTTCCATGCTGTCGATGCCATCCCGCACCTTCTTGCTCAGCAGTGCCCACTCCATGGCATCGAACGTCCACCACGTGTCTGCATCAGTATCCAGGTTCCAGCCGGGATATGAAGGATATATCACACCAGGAAACGCGGGTTGGGCATAACCAAGCTGGACGAGAAAGGCTTGTATTGCACGCGCATGCAGGACCTGGTCAGGAGCGGCTTGTTCTTCGAGATGGGTCCCGGTGCCTTTATCGCCCCAGGGGAACCGAAACACCCGCGCGGGGCGCTCGATGCCGGCTTTCTCGTACACCTGGTCGATGCTCCGATCCGTTCGCTCGATCTGCGCCTTGCACTTGGCAAGTCGCATCCGGGAGAAATAAGGGTGATTATACGAATGATTGCCCATCACGTGCCCGTGCTTGATGATATCCGCGGCAATCTCGGGCCGCTGGTCGATGAACTCCCCCCTGCAGAATAACAAGGCCTTGATGCCGAGCGCATCGAGGAGGGCCAGCTTTCTTGGCGTATCGCCCGACGGTGCATCGTCGATGGTCAAATATGCTTCAATGCTTGCCATAATTTTCACGCGCTACCGGCTATTGCTTGCCTTGCATTGAAATAACCGTCCATATTTAATACCATGCTGGACTCGCGGTGAGCATCATCCATGAAAATCGGCCGTACCATCGAAGAATTCAAGGTGGGTATGCAACACACGTTCAAACGGAGATTCACCGCCGAGGAAACGCGGCTGATGGGCGAGCTCACGCAGGATCATAATCCATTTCATTATGATTCTGAGTTCATCAAGAATACGAAATTTAAGAAGCCCATTGTCCACGGATTGCTCGTGGGGGGCATGATCTGTCACTTCGGGGGAGATATCTTTCCAGGACCCGGCTATCTCGCTGAAAAAATGGATTTCAAGTTTCTTCGTCCGGTGCATTTCGATGAAGAGATCACCGCGATCGGAACCGTGACCGCCGTGGATAGAAACCGCCGCCGAGTGACGTTTACCATGGAATGCTTCGATGCTCGCGGGGAAAAGGTGCTGGAAGGATCCATGACGGGCATACCTTACCAGGTCGACGTGCAAAATCCATGATCGGCGTGCTTTTAAATGGCAAGAGGGTATTATATCTCGTGAAAAACGAAAGTTGTAACAAACTAATTGAAAGGGATTCTTGTACATGCCAGTCATCGTGATTGCTGCGAACGAAATCAGTTACGACACGCAAGGCCAAGGAGATCGAGCAATTTTGTTCATTCACGGTATAGGAGCCGACCGTACCGTGTGGAAACCATTGATCGAGCATTTTTCCAAGAATTACAAGTGTTATCGTTTCGATTGGAAGGGCTTCGGCGAGAGCCGGCTCAACATTGATTCCAGCTTCTCATGTGATATCCTTGCAAAGGAATTAAAATCCATCATCGACGAGCTCAACATCACGACCGATTTTTACATCATTGCGGACAATGCAGGTGCATTGGCTGCGATCCAGGCAGACATCGACGACCTCGTCCATAGCAAAGCGATCATCGTGATTAATGCGGCGGACAAGTTCAAGATGAAAGCGAAATACAAGCAGCTATTGAAAAGCCTGGCCGACAACAGCAAGATGAAAATGGTCGATAAAGTCAGTATGAAAGAAAAACTGGAGAAAAAGCAAGCATACATCGAGACTTGGCTCAAGGAGATAGGTTCTGTTGATTTGTCCGGCAAGGCCGTGTACATCGAAACCCCGGTCGACTTCATCATCGGCAAAACGAACAATTTCGTGTCCATGAAGGATTGCGAATCGACCGTGAGCCGCGTGCCGAAATCGCGGGTCGTCCAGATAGACGCTGGCGATTACATCATGCTCGAAAATCCGCAAGCATTGATCCAAGAAATCGAGGATTTCATCACCAAGTACATTCCCTCGCTTCAAAAGAAGACGTGATCACGGGTACAAACGTATCGACGCACGGTTCTCGAACCTCTATTAATTCTTTCTTTATTTGTTAATAATTTCTCTGTCTAGTAATTCTTTCTTTATTCGTTAATAATTTCTTTGCAATTTCGATCGTTGATATAGTCGATTGTTCACGATTTCAATTATAGACATCTTTTTTGAGATACGATATCAGATATGGTGGAAAAATGACAGCAATCGACAATGCGGCCAACAAGGAAACCAGTAAGGAGGGGGAAAAAGCAAATCCCCTCATGCAGTTCGTTTCCAAGACCATCTTGAAGCCAATCGATTCGGTTTTTGACGGGATGTTGAAATCCGTCGAATCAGCAGGCTTGACCAAGCAAATTCAATACCCGCATTACTTGAACCAGGATTTCTTCTGGTGGAACGTGTCAAAATCTTTTTTCAACTACGAGATATTTGGCAGCGAAAATGTTCCCCCCGAGGGACAACCGGCAGTGTTTTGCGTCAATCATCAAAGCCTATTCGACCCATTGCTTTACGGCGTTGCCGTGACACATTATTCGCGCCGGATCTTGCATATCATGGCAAAGATCGAGCTGTTCGAGACGCCTCTCATCAATGCTTATATCCGCTGGATATATGCATTTCCCGTGCGACGCGGGGAGCACGACGAGAAGGCATACAGCACGGCCATCGAGTTCCTGAAGAAAGGTGAGCTCGTCGGCATGTTTCCTGAAGGAACCCTCAACGGGGGTGGCTTCAATTTCTTGGAGCCAAAAATTGGCGCAGCCAAGATGGCCATCGAGGCCCAGGTGCCCATCATCCCGGTTGGATTGACTGGAACCGACAAGATATTTCCCAAGGGAGCGAAGTTTCCCAATTTCAACGCGAGGCTCTTGGCAAAGATTGGCGAGCCGATCCACGTGCACGAGAAATACTTTGGAAAGGAGCCCGCGCACGATGAATTGAAAGGCATCATGCAAAGCGTAATGGAAAAAATCAAGGGATTGCTCCAGTATTAATTATTCCTTTTTATTTCTTTCAAGTCGGTTAATTTCTTTACATAACAAAACCCGCGCTGGTCCATCGAGTTCATATTAATCATAATCTCGCCCAAGTTCTTGTTTTCATTTGCGTCGATAACTCGCAGAATATTATTCCACGAGATGGCATCATCGGTGTAGGAGGCGAGACTATTCTTGGAAGTAACAAAGAAATCTTTCTTGATTCGATTTCCCTCCTTCCCGGGATAGATAGCAAAATAGGTCATGTCTAGCTCCACGAGATCGTTGAAAAAATGCGTGCCGAGTGACACGTCAGGTACTAAACCCTCGTGCATCTCGGCAATCTCGCCGATTATGGAGACCGTGTCGATCTCCGAGAAAGAAACCGGGATCCCGAGTGAAGGGGTCGTCGTTCCCCACCGACCTGGGCCGATGATCGCGATTTTCTTCCCCTTGGCCTTTTCATGGTGCGTGATCTTCCCGATAAGGCGTGCGAGGGCATACCGTTCACGATCGGGAAGCTTCCCGTATAATGAAGGCTCGACATAAACGAGAAGGTCGACGGCAGTTGCGAAGCTATTACCGATGATCGGCCCTTGTGTCTTGAAGATCAAGTATTTTTCCTCGATATCGCCCGGTGCTGAAACCACGCCCACGTCACGCTTGACCTGGAACGGCCTGCATTGGAGAAGGTTGATCTTGTACTCCGTGCCACTGGAAAAATTCACGGTGAATTCGATGTCGATCGGATTGGCGTATGCTTCCTCCAGCACCTTCAACATCTTCCGCATGTCCAAAGGAAAATTCGTGCGGTTTAGCAAGCCATCAAGCGTGAGGGTCCCGTCTGCCGATGCGAACAATTGCAAGGGAGTGCTGTCCTTGATTTCAGGTTCTATCTTGTAAAACATGGGAGAAACAAACTTGTTATCTTGCAAATCGAGCATGTCCACGCGCTTCTGGGAATATCTCTTGATGCCCTCGTCGCTCTTGACCAATCGTTCGCCAGGGTTATTAAGCGCGACGAGCCGCGTGTAGTCCTCCTTTCTTTCAACCGCACGAGTGCCCAGTCCGAAGACCATACGCAAGAATCCCGCTTTTTGATCGATGGTCTTGTTCCACGCGTACGGGTTGAACGAATATCCGACCCCCGCTGCGTGCGGGAAAAAATAACGCCCGTGGACGTCTCCCGAAACCCGCATCACCAGGAGGGCCATCTGCTCGTCCTTTTCGAGCAATCCCCTTGCTTTCCGATACGTCAAGGCGACCTCGTTGATCGTGCTCGCATATATTGTCTTGACCGCGTTGATGAAGTTGTCGAGGCGCTGTTCAGGTGTTCCTTGATTTGGACAAAAAATGCTCACGTATTTCCCGGCAAATGCGTTTCCATAAGCATCTTCGAGCAAGCTGCTCGATCGCACGATGATTGGTGATTGGCCGTAATAATCGAGCAAGTTCGCAAATTGCTCGATGATGTATTTCGGAAACTTTCCCTCGACGATCTTGATCTTGGTCTCCTCGAGCCCTTCCAAAAAGGATGAGGGGTTTGATGCCTTCTTGCGGCCCCACCAAGCCTTGTTTTTCACGAGGAATGTGTAATACACGTCCGAACCGATGTAGAAGGAATCATGCATCTCCAGAAGACGGGCATACAACTGCGGTTCACGCTTTTTCAAGATGGCTTCGGAGATGAGCATCCCGACGCTCTTTCCTCCGATTAAACCAGTACCAATCATACGCTTTCCAATAGCCAGCAAGTCTTCAAGATCAAGATATCTACTTGCTAGATCTCCAAGTCTTTTATCACGAGCGATGAACATACGCAATAACTTGTCCTTTAACTTGGCGATCTCGTCCTTTGAAATCAATCCCGCGCGAGTGCGATCCAGCACATTGCTCGCATATTGAAACGTCAATCGCCAGTTGTCTTGTTGGCTCCCCGCCAGATCGAACCAGGGTTGCTTCACGCGCGACGAAAATTCAGCCACGAGACTGCTTCGCGTGATGGGAATAAATTGCTCGCCAGACATCTCGTGAAGCATATACATGGTCGGTGAATGCCGCTCGTAGACTTTAATGGGTTGGATGTACTCCCGGCCATTCCAGTGATACACGTCGATGATGACTTGTGCCGTGTCTTGAATCGCGTCGATAACTTGCGACGCGTGTTTGTTCCGGATCAGCGTGAAATAGGTCGCGGTGTCGAAATCGAAAAGGTATGGGCACACGAGCTGGAAAAAGTTCCCGAGCATGATGTCAGAATACCAATCGACCGAGAGGTCCGAAAGGCAGTCGAAAACATAGCATGCCCCGATGCTGTATTTTTCGATAACCCCGAATATCGCATTCAAGAAAGATTCAAATCCTGCAGCAGGATTCAGCTCGTAGATATGAGCATCCACGTCAGGTGGGATAAGGGGGGCATGGCTTGCAAACCTGAAATAAATCAACGTTCTTTTGTTTCTATTAGCATCACGACAAAACGCGTGGACGAACGGGACGTAATCGTTGACATGGTCCACTTGCCAGACTACGTTGTCTCCGGCGCGAAGACCCTTGAGCACGCCATCGAGTGAAGGTAAACCGGTGCTGAGCGTGTTTAACAAATTTGCCATCGTTCCCAATCTAATCTGAGACAGTCGTGACTATTCGTGAAAAATGTGGATAAAGTTGGACATCATCGCTGAATGCGCTGTTAGGAGCTCATGGTGCATTCTATCATGATCAAGATGTTGCATGTTCGGTCATTTTCCGCGGTGTTTAAATTAAGATAGAAATCATAAACACGGTTTCGTTCTTACTTTCAAGACGGAGCCCGCGGGTTTTCTCTAACGACCCGCGCGGGCGAAGTGTCCAACTTTATCCATCCTCATAGTTAGAGTCGATTTAAAAGGTATCGGTTATATGTTTCTGCCTATGTAATTCATTGACACTTATCTCTATGCCTGCAAAGGTTTTTTGAAAAAGTTGATTTGTTATTTAGGATTGGTTGAACAGATATCACCATTTTGTCCTTTTTTTTTATTTTTTATAGATGAATCTTAAAACACCTGGAAATTTTGAAATTCACATACATTTGATGATGTGATTGCATATTCCCGAAAATATCCAAGTTTTCTGGGGTTGCTTCATTCCAACGAAGTTCCCGCACCTCGAGAAGAGCATCCGGGCTGTGCTCAAGCAGCTGAAGATCGCATTTTCAGAAAATAACCGGTTCACGTGCTGCCCAGAACCGTCATACAAGAACATCAACGAAAATGCGTGGCTGCTCACGGCGGGGAGAAACCTGGCCGTCGCGGAGCAATTGCATTGCGATATCTTGACGCCCTGCAATGGTTGTTTTGAAACGCTGAAGACGTTAAAGATCTTGATGCGGGAGGATGATAAGATCAAGAAAAGGGTTAATCAAATGCTAGCCACGTTGGATCCTCCTTTACAATTCAATGACACGATCGATGTTTTTCACCTCGTCGATTATTTCTGGAAGATCAAGGAAAATATCAAGGATAACGTGAAAAGTCCGCTAGAAGACTTGAAGGTCGCCGTGCATTATGGCTGCCACCTCATTCGTCCGAGCCGCGAAATACAGCTGGACAACCCGTTCGAGCCGAAGATCCTCGATGAGCTCGTGGGGCTCGTTGGTGCCAAGTCCGTGCAATATCCCGATAAGCTTCTTTGTTGCGGGGGTTCTTACGAGCGCGCTGGCCAAAAGGA
The DNA here is from genome assembly GCA_030587525.1 of Candidatus Sigynarchaeota archaeon. Taxonomy (GTDB): domain Archaea; phylum Asgardarchaeota; class Lokiarchaeia; order Sigyniarchaeales; family Sigyniarchaeaceae; genus Sigyniarchaeum; species Sigyniarchaeum tengchongense. Next base: position 13,861 of record JAUQYW010000639.1, read on the forward strand.
AGCGAGTTTAAACATGGTCCAACGCAAGTTACAGCATATGAAGGAAGCTGGTGCCCAAGCCGTGCTCGTTTCATGCCCGAACTGCTATCTCCAATTTGAAATGGAACAAGCAGCCCTCCAGAAACTCGACGTGGACGTGCACTTGCCCGTCTTCTTCATCACGGATTTTATCGGTCTTGCGCTCGGTTTAACGCCTGATGATCTGGGCATGAATTACCATGTCATCGATCCGACACCCGCCTTGTCCGCAATCGGTAAAATCATGGCTACGCGAGAAAGTATCACGAAAGATTTCGACATCGACGAGATCGAACGCTGCATCGCGTGCGGCGCGTGCAAGGACGATTGCCCGAGCTGCAAGAACGGGACCATGGATCCTCCTGCCCTTTTCAAGAAGGTGATATCGGGGCAACTCGATGACGTGCTCAAGGACCCGAGCATATGGGCTTGCCTTGATTGTTACACGTGCGCGGAAATGTGCTCGATTGGCATGAGCTGGCACGACACGCTCAAGAAACTTCGGAACATGGCGGCCAAAAAAGGTTACATCACGAAAGGTTTCGAGCGGCAGGCCGAGACTTTTACAAGGATACTGCGCGTCATTCCACCATCGAAATCCAAACGAAAACAGCTGGGTCTTCCAGACATCGAGAATCCAGCCGTGGACGACTTGAAAGCAAAGATGCAAGAAAATAACGATTGAATCAGAAGGTAGAACAAGGATATGAATATGAATAACTTTACCCATTACGAAACGCCATTTCGGGACGATAAAGTCTTCGATGGTTGTGGTATATCCGCTTTCATCAACGTCGATGGCAAGATCGAGAACGGTTCCAAGATCATCGATATGGTCACGTGCCTCCAGGATCGCGAAAACGGCCTTGGCGCTGGTTTCGCCGTGTACGGTTGTTTCCCGGATCGCAAGGACGATTATTGCTTCCAGATCATTGCCGAGGACGAAACGACGAGGGACAAGGTCAAGGAATTTTTAAAAGCGAGAGGCACGATCAATTTCGAGGAGAAGATCCCCGTGAAGAGCGATATGGGCTTGCCACGGCAGCCAGTGTTGTGGCGTTTCTTTTTCAAGCCGCAAGCAAGTGTGGACAAGGCAGATTATGATGATTATATCGTGAAGGTGCACATGGCACTCAACGACAGTTTCCAGCGAAAAGCTTTTGTCATGTCTGCTGGTAAAAATTGCATGGCCCTCAAGGGCAATGGTTGGAGCCACGAGATCGCTGAATATTATCAGCTGGACAAGTACAAGGGAAACATGTGGCTCGGACACAGTCGGTTTCCCACGAACACGCCGGGAAGCTGGTTCGGGGCTCACCCGTTCTCGCTGCTTTCCTGGAACGTGATTCATAATGGTGAAATAACGTCGTACGGCACCAACCGCCGCTATCTCGAAATGTTCGGCTATAAATGCCTCCTCGGCACCGAGACCGAGGTCATCGCCTACTTGTATGACCAGCTAGTGCGCCGGCATCGCATTCCCGTGCCCATCGCGGCACTAGCCTTCAACCCGCCGCTATACGACTTGATCGATAGGATGCCGCGGGAGCAGATGCTGACCATGAAGAACATCCGGATGACCTACCGGTCAGCCTTGCTGAATGGCCCGTTCTCCATCGTCGTCGGGTCCGAGCTGGGAGGAAAGCCCGCGATGATCGGGCTCACGGACCGCAAAAAGCTTCGCCCGCAGCTCATCGCCCAATCCGTGGATGAAAAATCCTATTTCATCAGTTCGGAGGAAGCCTCCTTCGAGCGGCTCAAGCTAGCAGAAGGAAATGACCATGTGGACATCGAGAAAATATGGGCGCCCCACGCGGGCACGCCATTCATCGCTCGCCTTGGCGACGGTATGGTTCGCACGGGTACCGAAAAACCATTCGAGGGTATCCAGTTGGCCATCAACGAGTATCCGCCAGAACTCGGCATTTAAATCGATGTAAGCAAAAGAGCGTGATATGAAGTCATGTCGCTGATTCACAAGGTATTCCCAAAATTCAAGGTGAATGTTGACCAGGAAAAATGCAAGAAATGCACGCGTTGCGTCAATGCTTGCTCGTTCGGGGTTCTATCGTTCAACGGTGAACGCATCGTCGCGGACAACGAGAAGTGCGTGGATTGCCAGCGATGCGCCGTGTACTGCCCTGCAGAAGCAATAATGATCAATGATTTTCCCATCGTTTACAGCCCGCATGGCACCTACACTGAACGCATCCGGAAGATCAACTGGTTCCAATCCGGCACGGGTGGCGTGCTGCTCGCGTCGACGGGCACGGATCTACCGTATCCCGTGATTTTCGATGACATCGTGCTCGATGCTTGCCAAGTCACGAACCCGAGCATCGATCCGCTGCGCGAACCCGTCGAAACCAAGGTTTTCCTCGGCTCGAAGCCAGCAAAACTAGATTTCGATATCGATCCCGGGAATGAAAATAACGTGACCATGCGGACGCGTTTCCCCCCGAACTTCGAGATGAGCATGCCGCTGATGGTGGGCCACATGAGTCTTGGATCTATCAGCTTCAACGCGTGTATGTCCATTTACAAGGCCGTTTCGGAGCTCGGCATCGTCGCAGGCTCGGGTGAGGGCGGCCTCAACGAAGCTTTCTATCCGTACAAGAATCACTTGATCACCGAAATCGCATCGGGCCGCTTCGGCGTCGATTTAAATTACTTGCAAGGGGTTGCCGGCTTGGAAATCAAGATTGGCCAGGGTGCAAAGCCCGGGCATGGTGGCCATCTACCGGGTGAAAAGGTAACGAGCCTCATCTCCGAAACACGCATGATTCCCAAGTTTTCCGATGCCTTGTCACCATACCCCCATCATGACATTTACAGCATCGAGGACCTCCAGCAACTCATCTCGGCGCTCAAAGAAGCAACCAGGTACAAGATCCCGATCGGCGTGAAAATCGCTGCCGTGCACAATGTCGCGCCCATCGCGTCCGGCATCGTGCGAGCTGGTGCCGACTTCATCACGATTGACGGGTTCCGCGGTGGTACCGGTGCGGCGCCGCGCATCATCCGAGATCACGTGGGCATTCCTATCGAAGTTGCGATCGCCTCCGTCGACGAGCGCCTCCGGAATGAGGGAATTCGCGAGAAGGTTACGCTGATCGCAGGTGGCAGCATTCGCTATTCCGCCGACCTTATCAAGGCAATCGCTCTCGGTGCTGATATTTGTATGGTCGGTATGCCGGTTCTACTTGCTATGGGGTGCCGCTTCTGCCAACAATGCCACACCGGCAATTGTTCGTGGGGCATTGCAACGCAACGGCCAGACCTGGTGAAGCGTTTGGATGTTGACGTGTCGGTCCAGCGCATCAAGAACTTGTTCCACGCGTGGAATGAAGAACTGAAAGAAATTATGGGTGCCATGGGTATCGACTCGGTCGAATCGCTACGGTCAAACAGGGACCGGTTGCGGTACCTCGGACCCAACCCGCACATTGCCGAGGTTCTCGGTATCAAGCATGTTGGTGAATGAACTATGCAAAAACTCGTGGATAATATCGAAATCGACGAAGAAAACCACGCGGTGACGATCGATGCTGCGCCCAAGCGTGTTCCGCTCAAATATCACGTCCTCAACGAGGAAATTCATCGAGTTTTGGATGATGGTTATAAAAACATCACGCTTGTCAACGTGGTGGGACAGAGATTCATCGCGGCTGCGCTGGCCGGCGATATACAATTCAAGATCCACGGCACGCCGGGCAATGACCTTGGTATTTTTATGGATGGTCCAACCATCGAAGTATTTGGCAATTGCGAGGATCAATGCGGCAATACCATGAACGGCGGCAAGATTATCATTCATGGAGCGGCGCGGGATGTCGCAGGGCTGTCGGCGCGTGGTGGTACGATTTATGCACGCGGCGATGGCGGATACCGTTGCGGCGTGCATATCAAGCAATATCAGAACAAGCGCCCCGTCCTCGTGTTCGGTGGCAGGGTTCGCCAATTTTTCGGGGAATATATGGCTGGTGGATTGCTCGTCGCGCTCGGGCTTGACATAAAGGAAGACGGGTCGTTTACTAAGATCGATGGATACCCAATCGCGGGTGCATCGCTCGGAACCGGCATTCACGGAGGAAAGATCATCCTTGCAAGAGCATGCAATGAAGTCCCGCCGGAAATGCTCGGAACGGGCGCGAAGGTGGCAGATCTTGATGATGCAGACCGGCCGGAACTCAAGCCCGTGCTCGATGATTATTGCGCGATCTTCAAGATCGATGCCGAGAAAATCGAGCAACTTCCTTTCTGCAAGGTCGTACCGCTGAGCAAGCGCCCTTTCGCGCACAATTATTGCTCAAAAATGTTGTGAACTAAAATCTCCCTTCTTTACTATTTTCTAAATTCTAATGTTACCATTCGCGTTCAAATCGATCTTTTAAAAATATCTGTTGTTTCTTGAAATCCGTAGCTTATTTGCGAGGATACGCCATGATTCTTGGATCATGAAGATCAAAGCTGGAATGGTGAATAAAACAAGCCAATCCATCCCTGTAAGTGCTATCGTATCAAATATTGGTTGTAAGAATGGGATATAAATCGTTAAGATCAGCACGCCAAACTGCCACATCACACCATAGAGTATCCAGGGATTCTGTTTCGGTTCTTTTCGAAAAAAGGCTCGCTTAGTTTTTCTACACGTGAGCAAATTTGCAACTTGACCCATAACGATGGATGCATATGTCATTGTAACGCCCTTGAAATAGACCGGGCTTGCAGGATCCAGGGGTTGTCCCCATTGCCACCCGCCAGCAAGCCATGCATTGATGCACAGCCAAAAACCGATCGCGCCGACGATGAAACCGATGATCAGAGACCGTGCAAATACCGACGGTTTGAATAGGTGTTCTTTGATGCTGCGGGGTGGTTCGGCCATAATTCCTTCATTGGGCGGATCGCGGCTCAACGCCAATGATGGCACGATGTCAATGCACAGATCGATGACGAGGATATGGATAGCGAGCAATGGAATAGGCGTGTTTATTACAATAAAAAGCACAAACGGGATCAATTCAGCCCAGTTGTGGGTGAAGGCAAAGTAAATGAAATTGCGCAGATTTATCCAGATTGACCGACCACTTTCGATACCCGTCACGATCGAAACAAAACTGTCATCGGTAAGAATGATATCCGCAGTTTCTTTTGCGATATCCGTGCCAGTCACGCCCATTGCAATGCCTATATCACTTTGACGCAAAGCAGGAGCATCATTTGCACCATCGCCGGTGACGGCAACGATTTCACCAGCTTGTCTCGCGACGTTTACCAAACGAAGTTTTTCATCAGGAGTTATTCGAGCAAAGATAGCCCCGGACTTTTGGAAGGCTTCCGCAATTTGAATGTCCTCCATCTTGCTCATCATATCGCCCGTGATGGGCGTGACATCATTCCATTGATCGATATCGATAATGCCCACTTCCCATGCTATTGATTTCGCCGTCGTGGCATTATCGCCGGTGATCATGGCAATTTTAATGCCGGCATTTCGAGCTTGCTTGATGGCATCACGCACCTCGATGCGTGGAGGATCTTTGATGGCCACGAGACCGATCAAGGTCATGCCGGTTTCTATCGCATCACGTTCGTTGTCTTGAATATTCTTCGACCTATTGTATAAAATATCCTTGTAAGCAACGGCTATGACGCGCATGCCATCACTTGCAAAATGGTCAACCATTTGGTGGATAGTTTTCTTGTACCAATCGGTGATAGGTAATATCTTATCATTGATAACGATTTCTTTGCATCGCTTAACAATACTTGCCGGAGCGCCTTTCGAATACGCTTTAATGAGTGAACCATCATCATGCAGAGTTGTCATCATCTTTCGATCCGAATCAAAGGGAAATACATGGATAATTGGATGTGTTTTCAATAATTGCGCGACATTGATGCCATACTTCAACGCTGCGACGAGCATCGCACCATCCGTCGGGTCACCCATGATGCTCCAGTTCTTGTTTTTTTCATCGGGCGCTTGCAGCTTAGCATTGTTACACATGGCAGAAATTTCCAGCAGATGACCGATTTCCGTGATTTGCCCGTGGTGTATTTTTTTCCCCGCTTCCTTGAACTCACCCTTTGGGTGATAACCTACACCAGAGACATCTATGACCTTTTGGGATGCCCAGATCTTGTTCACGGTCATCTCCCCGCGTGTCAACGTCCCGGTCTTGTCCGTGCAAATGAGCGTGATGCTGCCAAGGGCTTGAACGGCAGATAACCGTTTCACGAGCACATTTTTTTTTGCCATTTTAGAGACGTTAATAGCCAACGCACTCGATATAGTGGCTTGCAGGCCCTCAGGAACGCACGCGATCATCACCCCGACGATAAATGTCAAGGAGTTGAGAATATCCAAGTGTAAAAAGAAATATCCGATCACGAAAAAGAACCCGCCGACAAAAAAGGCCAATTCGAAGGAATATTTCGCAAAATAGGAAATTTCCTTCTGCAATGGACTTTGTGGAGGCTTTATATCCTGCGTGAGATGAGCGATTTGACCGAACCGCGTGTTCAACCCCGTGGATATGACCATTGCCTTTCCTTGTCCCCGGGCTATCGAGGTGCTCATGAACACCACGTTTTTCGACGTGAGTGCTTGGGATTCCTTGGAGTGAACAAGTTCACTGGAATCTTTTGATAGAGTACCATCCTCATATCGAGCGAGGCCATTTACTTGCTTTAGTTGGGGTTCGAATTCCCCGGTGAGCGGAATCTCGATCGCAAACAAATTATATGCATCGATTAATCGAGCGTCTGCAGGCACGCGATCCCCTTCCTCGATTTCGATAATGTCGCCAGGCACGATTTCCTTGACATCCACCTTCCGCAACTGGCTATCGCGCAGGACCTTCGCTTGTTCTGGTATCCAGCTCTGCAATGCTTGCATCTGTTGCTCTGCTTGCCATTCTTGGTAGAGAGTAAAACCGGAATTGATAAATATAATGATCAATATCGCGACGCCGAGTTCAACACTTTGTCCTAAAAATGCAAGTAACGATGCGAAGAGGAGCAGTAGACTGAATATATCGGCTAAGGTTTTGAAGAAACGGGTGAGACGAGAAACGGATTTACCTCTTGGAAGGACATTTTCGCCGTATTTTTCAAGTCTCGCTTTCACCTGGTTCTCGGATAATCCAGCGGGAGAGCTTTCCAGCATGGAATAAACCTTGTTTAAAGGCAGGGATTGGAGATCACCAACCTCTGAACGATTCAGATCTTTCGAAGCATCCCTTGGAAATATCATGTCTGGTTAACCAATTAGGCGTGCATATAAATCGATAGCATCGAAGCTTCCATATCTTTCGCAGCATTCTTGGAAAAAGCGCATTTAACATAGCCGATGTCTATCACAATTGGAGAGGATCATTATCCTCACGAGAAGCTATAGCATAGAAATACTCATCTAGGAACGAGGTGATTGGATGATAATTGGAGGCAATGAATGCTTGTGTTTTTTTTCGAGCGCGCCTTCTTAAATTTTCTCGAAAATCTCGTCGACTATTCCTTTTTAGTGGATTTTTTCCCCACATCCATTCTGAAATAAAAAAAGCATTTCTCGTTTCAAAATGAATCAAAACAATAATATAATTTACGACCGGAAAAATCATGAATTTGAAAAATTGGGAAAGACATGAAAGCATTTGAGAAATTGAACAATTGGTAAATATTTCGAATATATATTGAAAAATGTTCAAGCTACTTAAATAATTTTAATTTGAACATCTCAAATATTCTTTTATTTGCTTGGAACTTGCAAATCGTAATGAGAGTATAAAAAAAAGTCACATTCCGGGTGCATTGCCATAAACCAGAAAAGCAGCGAAACAGAAACGCAGCAGAAGATTATCGAGAAACTAGCAAAGTCTGAACATGATCTGAAAGAACGAATGAAGGAACTTAATTGCTTGTATGGTATATCGAAAATTGCTGAGGATCGAGATGTATCTGTTGAGGATATCTTTGAAGAAGTTGTCGTGAATCTAATACCACCAGCATTTCAATATCCAGAGATCACTGCAGCCCGCATCACCTATGACAGCAAAAATTACACGACTGAGAATTTCAAGGAAACCCGGTGGAAGCTTTCTGCCTCCGTGCTCGTTGCGGAAAAACCGCTCCAGCTCGATGTTTATTACCTTCAAGAGGCTGATTTTTTGGAATTCGAAACCTACTTGATCAAGGACATCGGAAACCGCCTCAAGGTCATTATCGAGAACCGGGAAGAGTTTAAAAAGCAATTACTCGATGCGCGTGTCAAGGCCTTGACGGAACTTAATGAACAGCTCGCCACCCGCGTGATGGAACGTGGTAACATTTCGGATATCGATCCCGTCGATAAACAAATCATAAACCTTCTTAGCAAAGATGGCCGCATGAAACTGGTAGATATCGGGGAAAAATTGGCCGTGAAAGATAAGCAGGGATATTCACACGTCGGCGTCAAGAACCGCATCACGAAGTTGCTCGATAATGAGACCATCGCGATCCAGGCGAATGTTAACTTGAAAAAGTTCAACGCCGTGTTGGGTGTTCTGCTGATCGAAACATCAACACCAGCAGATGCGACAAAGATCATCGAGGAATACAAGAACTGTCCCCGCATCGTGTTCGCGTTCCGTGCCATTGGCAAGTTCAACTTGATCTTCGGCATTCTCGGCGAAACAATCGAGAACCTAGAAAGATTTACAAACGATTCTTCCCCAAAAACAGCGGCTGGCGTGAGGGACTCGCTTGTCGTGATATCGACCACCTTCTACACGCCAAGATACTTCCCGATTCGGTATTTTGACAAGAAAGATGCTGACTGCTTGCGTTACAAGAAAGGCGCGTGTTCTGGTTGCCCGGGCATCGTTGAACACGAGGCGAGTATGACAACGCCATAATTTTTCTTCCTTTTTTAATTAAAAACTAAAAAACGATTCAAAATTTAGCTGAATAATCGAACCCATTCACGATGGGCATCCGGCGGCCAATTCCAAAGGTTTTGGGTGTGACCTTGATCGTCTGCACGAGCTGACCTCTCTTGAATTCGGCAATTTTAACAAGATTTTGTATTCGCTTGACGAGTTGCATGTCAAAGCCCATAGCAACGACATCATCTATAGATTTTTGCATCTCGATCATTGGCTCGAGAATCTTGTCGAGCACGGAATACGGTGGCAATGAATCCTCGGTCTTCTGATTTTCACGCAGTTCAGGAGATGGTGGGCGTTCGAGCACGAACTTCGGGATGATTTCTTCATCTTTATTGATGTAATTCTTGCAGATCTTGTAGATCTCGGTTTTAAACAAATCACCCGGCACATTCTTTCCCCCGCACGTGTCACCATAGAGCGTGCAAAAACCGACGGCGATTTCCGACTTGTTGCCTGTCGACACAAGCAAGTGGTTAAACTTATTGGAATAATACATGAGGATGATCCCTCGAATTCGAGCTTGCACGTTCTCGTCCGCGACCGTGAACGCATTTTTGGGAATGGCAGCAGCAAAATCTTTTTCAAACTGCGCGAAGATCTGCTCGATGGGAAAAACGAAGAATTCAACTCCCAGGTTTTCGCATATTTTTTTCGCGCATTCATAACTCTTGTCGCTATTGAACCTTGTCGGGAGATATAGACAGATAACGTTCTCAGGTCCGATCGCCCGTGCTGCAACGACCGTCGTGAACGATGAATCGACACCGCCACTCAAACCAATGACCACCTTCTTGAAGGCGCCCATCTTCTCGAAATAATCTTTTAAATTAAGCACGAGCGCCTTAAACAATTCCTCCTCGGGTTGCAAGGCAGGTGCAATTGCACCCGCAGGAATTTGACAAGTCGTCGGCAATATTATCTTGAATAATCCTTCCCGGAATGCCGGGGCCCGGAACACGAGGGTACCATCTCCATTCATAACAAAGCTCGACCCATCGAATGTTATTTCATCCTGGCCACCGATCATGTTAACATACACGATAGGCACACATGTTTCAGCGATCTTGTCCAGCGCGACACGCTCCCGGATGGCGATTTTTTCCTTGTAATATGGCGACGCATTGATCGAGAGGATCAAGCGGGCGCCCTTGTTGACTATCGCGGAAACGACTTTCGTGTCGTAGTCCTTGTCCCACAAGTCCTCGCAAATTATCACGCCTGTTTTGATGTCCATGATATCGACGGGTTCTGACGGGTTCCCCGATGTGAAGTACCGGGCTTCGTTGAACACATCATATGTTGGAAGGAGTTGCTTGTGGATGATCCTGACTATTCTCGTGTCCGTGATGATAGCCGCGGCATTGTAACATTTCCCCTCGTGAATCTCGTGCTTATCTATGAAGCCCACGATTACTGTGATGCCGCGAGATTGCTGCCGTATGAAATCGAGGGCTTGGAGATTCTGTTCGACGAATCCAGAGATGAACATCAAATCTTGCACGGGATATCCAGGAATGGTTTGCTCGGGAAATAATAAAACGTCGACATAGGAATCCTTTGCTTTTTTTATGTAGTCGACGATTTTCTTAGTATTTCCTTTGATATCACCAACCTTCACGTTAATTTGCGCGATGCCAAGGATCATGCAATATCATCATTTTTAACCGTGCTTTTTGGATTTATGTTCAACCAGATGATAAAGTTAACAAAAAAGTAAAAAAATCTAGCCGATATGAAAAGATTGGGATTATAGCAAGTGGAGATATTCCTTGATTTCCCAATCGGTGACAGCGATGCGGAAGCGATCCCACTCGCACTTCTTGTTTTCAATATAATATTTGAAAACGCTCTCTCCGATTGTTTCCTTGAGGAAGTCGCTCTTTTCCGCGATATTGATCGCTTCCAGCAAGCTGCCCGGCATTTCCTTGATCTTCAAAGAATCCCGCTCTTCACAATCGAGGTGGAAGATATTCTTTTCGACGGGTGGGGCAAGCTCGAGACTCTCCTCGATCCCCTTCAAGCCTGCACCCAGCATAACTGTGAATGCGAGGTACGGGTTCGATGATGGATCAGGGCATCGAAGCTCGCAGCGCGTGGCTTTCTCCTTGTTTGGCTTGTACATCGGAACTCTCACTAGTGCAGACCGGTTACGACGTGCCCACGCAAGATACACGGGTGCTTCATACCCTGGCACAAGCCGCTTGTAAGAATTGACCCATGGATTCGTGATGATCGCGAACTCAGGGGCATACTTGAGCAAACCGGCCATGTAGGACTTTGCAACCCGAGACAAGTGATATTCATCGTTCGGGTCCCAGAAGGCATTCTTGTCTCCCTCGAACAAGGACTGGTGGCAATGCATGCCGCTACCATTGATGCCTTGGACGGGCTTCGGCATAAACGTCGCAGCCACGTTGAATCTCTGCGCAATAGCTTTGACCGTGTGCTTGTATGTGATCGTCCAATCAGCCATCGTCAACCCATCGGCATAGTCCATGTCGATTTCATGCTGGGATGGACTCACTTCATGGTGGGACTTTTCAATCTGGATGCCCATCTTTTGGAGGGCCAGGACTGT